>LFSG01000046.1:163-17296 GCA_001512685.1 Clostridiales bacterium DTU072 | reverse complement strand
CTTGCGCCGCCGTTATGACCGCGCTTTTCGGCGTCATTACCTCGGCAGTGGACGCGGCGCTGGCTTCCCAAAAAGCCAAAGTTAATTTCTTTATAATGTTCGCGGCGGTATATATGCGGGGCATAGCGTTTTATGTTACGCATATTGTGTCCAACATAATATTTGCGGCAGCCGCCTTCCCCGTTTTGTCAAAACTGCTGTTAAGGGCTAAGGATATTTATTTCAATGGGCGATAGCGTCTATCAAAAAGACCGTTCTGCCTTCCACTTCTTGATTGTGGTCAATAAACATATCTTGATCCAGCTTGCTTAAATCAACGGACGCGTCGTCGTAATAAAAATATTCGTCGATGGTAAAATCAATCCTCAGCGTCCATATGCCGTAATCTCCCGCCGCCGACACAAAACGGTTGTTCAAAAGCGCCTTCAGCCATATCATATTGCTTTTGACATAATCGGGAGCTAACAATTCAAGTATATCCCACATTTCATTGACATTGATGTTTATGTCCACTCTTATAGAAGAGGACAGCTTTTTCAATTGCCCGCCTTTGGTTACCTCGGCGCCGACCGAAGAATCGGGAGTGGACAGCCAAGAAGAAATTATGGGGATTATTTGAGTGTATAAATATAAATCCTCGGCGTATCTTTCCTCGTCAAAATTTTCGGCGTTTTGCCCTATGACGTCCAAAATAAAGGCCTTGAGCTTGGCGCCGTAAGTGGTTATTTGATATAAATAAGCGTCTTTTTCCTTATTGAAATATTTGTCGCCCTCGTCTTTTTTTACCCAGCCTCCCTGGGGCGAAAGGTCGATTATGGTGGAGAACATGAGATAATCCTTAACGCTTATTTGTCCGGAAAATCCCATATTCTTTTGAAAGTTCAAAATAGATTGCTCGCTGGTGGCCACCCATATGGGATTTTGGGCGTGGTCAAGGAAGTCGGGGGTTTCCCCTTTTCGAACATAATCCCCTTTGGCGTTGTACGCGCCCTCGCCGTTGTAAGCCAGCCTGCCCGCGAACAAGGTTTCTCCTTGTATATAGTCCTTGACGTCGCCGCTTATTTCACCTATATTGCTATCGCTTATCTTGGCTAGGGAGATAAGGCCATCCATGCCGGTGATAAAATTGTCGCTGACAAATTCCGAATTCAGCGTGGCGTCTATGTAAATAACCTCTTGGTTTTGTATTCTGGTAGCCCTCAAAAGCTGTCCGAAGCTTATGGGGATGACCTTTTCCTTTTTGCTGGGCATAAACATGGTAAGTTTCAATCCTGCTTCAAACACCGATTTTTTTACCCTGCAATTTTGATAATCGAGCAAAGCTTTGTTTATGTCGGGCTTGGGGGTTAATTTAGAGGTGTCTATGTCAGCGGTGTTTTTGCACCCCAAAAGCATGAGCGCGCACAAAACGACTATAAACAACAGCGCAAACGGCCTTACCGCTTTTTTCATAACAACGTCCTCCTAATCGGTATCAATAACGGCTTTGATTCTGCGCACGCCGGCGGAGCTGCTTTGCTCCTTGACAATCTTAAAGTTCTTTAGCTCTTTGGTGTTTTTTGCGTGCGGTCCTCCGCATATTTCCAAAGAATAATCCCCTATCTTGTAAACCTTGACTTGGTCGGAGTATTTGTCCCCGAATACGCCTTCGGCGCCCATGTCTCTGGCGTCGGCCAAACTCATCTCATTACATTCTATGTCTACGCCCGCCTCGATAGCCTCATTGACAAGCTTTTCCACTTTTTCTATTTCCTCTTTGGTCAACGGGCGGGGGAAATTAAAATCAAATCTCAGTCTTTCAGCGGTGATATTGCTTCCCCTTTGCCTTATGTTGTCGTCGTTGAGCGCGCGCTTAAGCGCGGCCAACAGCAAATGAGTGGCGGTGTGCAGCCTTGCCGTCTGCTCGGTATTGTCGGCAAGTCCGCCCTTGAATTTCTGCTCGGCGCCTTTTTGCGATTTCCTTTGATGCTCCTCAAACGCCGCCTTAAAGCCTTCGATATCCACGGTAATGCCGTGGTCCGCCGCCAGTTCCGTGGTCATTTCAATGGGAAAGCCGAAGGTGTCGTACAAACGGAAAGCCGCCTTGCCGCTTATGCGGTTGTTTTGTATATACTTAAGCAGTTTCTCAAATTCCTTCAGCCCCTGAGCTATGGTTTTGTTAAACCTTTCGGTTTCGGCGGACAATTCCTCTATTATCCTTTGCCTGTTTTGAATAAGCTCTTTGTAATAACCGCCGTAAAAATCCACATATAAATTGCTTATGTCAATCAGCGCCGAAGTGTCCAAATCCATAGTCCTGCAATACCTTATCGCCCGCCTTATCAGCCTTCTCAACACATAGCCCTGGTCCACGTTGGAAGGCGAAACTCCGTTTTCGTCTCCCAAGATAAAAGCGGCGGCCCGCATATGGTCGGCGACAATCCTTTTCTCTTTAATGAAAGCGCCTTTTTTGGTTTTTTGGTCCATAAGGCGCATGACGGGGGCAAAAGCCTCGGTTTGATACACCGATTTATAGCCGTTAAGTATGGCCGCCGTTCTTTCCAAGCCCATGCCCGTGTCCACATTTTTTTGGGAAAGGGGGACATAGCCGCCGTCCGCTTGCTTATTGTATTCCATAAACACATTGTTCCAAATTTCCAAAAACCTGCCGCAGTCGCAAGCGGGGGAACAATTGGGGCCGCAAGGCTCTTTATTATCGTCAATGATAAATATTTCGGTATCGGGTCCGCAAGGTCCGGTTTGCCCCACAGGTCCCCACCAATTATGCTCTTTGGACAAGAAATAAATGTTCTCTTCCTTTATGCCCAGCTTGCGCCATATCTTAGCGCTTTCCTCGTCTTTGGGGATGTCGCTGTCGCCCTCAAAACAGCTTACCGCTATCTTCTCGGAAGGGATTTTTAACTCCCGCGTCAAAAACTCATAGCTGTATTTAATGGATTCTTCCTTGAAATAATCCCCTAAAGACCAGTTGCCCAGCATTTCAAAGAAAGTGCAATGGGAATCGTCGCCCACTCGGTCTATGTCTCCCGTGCGCAGACATTTTTGAACATTGGTAAGCCTTGTTCCCGCGGGGTGCTTTTCGCCCAGCAGATAAGGGGCCAGCGGGTGCATGCCCGCCGTGGTGAAAAGCGCCGAAGGGTCGTTTTCGGGAATAAGCGAGGAAGACGGTATAAGCGCGTGGCCCTTGCTCACAAAAAATTGAATATATTTTTCTCTCAGTTCGTTAACGCTCAGTTTCAACATAAAATTTACCTCGACATTTCAAGCATCTTTTCTATCAGCATTTGCCCTTTGGACAGAAACTCGCCTTTTTGGGCGTCTTTTTCGGTGTATTTGGTATCCGAAATCGTTTCTTTGCGCGGATTGTAAATTATGTAAGGAACGGGATCGGACACATGCGTTCTCAGGCAAAGCGGCGTGGCGTGGTCGCACAAAACCGCGATAACATAGTCTTCCCCCGCTTTATTGAGATAATCAACCAGCATGCCCACCACTTCGTCTATTTTCTCTATGGCTTTGATTTTGGCCTGCGCCTGCCCTCTGTGCCCGCATTCGTCGGGGGCCTCTATATGCAGATAAGCAAAATCCAGCCCTCTTTCGAAAGCGTCTATGACGGCTTGGGCCTTTCCTTGAAAATTGGTGTCTATGTTGCCCGTCGCCCCTTGCACCGTCGGCGCTTCCATGTCGGCGCCCGCGGCTATCCCTTTAAGCAAATCCACCGCGCTTATTATAGCGCCTTTCAATTGGTATTTTTCATAAAAAGGAACAAGCTTGGGCTTGGTGCCCGCCCCCCAGAACCAAAGGGCGTTGGCTTTATTTTTGCCCTCTTTGGCCCTATTTATGTTAACGGGATGCGTTTCCAGAATTTTTTGGGATTTTTTTATTAAATCGATAAACGCTTGAGCCCCCTCGCCTTTAGGCAAATACTCCCCGATTTTCTTGTCGCTGATATCGTGTGGAGGCGTAAACGCCACATCCTTGCCCCCGCCTTGCTTGTCTATCAAACAATGCCGATAGCTGACGCCGGCGTAAAAATTAAACCTGTCGTTTTGCATTTCCCGCTTAATCGCGTCTATCAGCAGCTTGGCCTGATGGGTGGGTATTTCGTCGGCGCTGTAATCCAGCATAATTTTGTCTTCAAATGTTTGGGCTTGGGACAAGGTAACCAGATTTGCCCTTAAGGCTATGTCGGTTTCTTCCATTATGACGCCCATGGCAAGCGCCTCCAAGGGAGAGCGTCCGCTGTAATAAACGGCGGGGTCATATCCCAGCACCGACAAATTGGCAACATCGCTGGCAGGCTTCATGCCATGGGGGATTGTTTGTATAAGCCCCGTCATTCCTCTTGAGGCAAGATAATCCATATTGGGCTTATAAGCCATTTCAAGCGGAGTGCTCTGCCCCAAAGGGCCTTTGAGATAATCCGCCATTCCGTCGCCCAGCACAATCAAATAACGCATGCATATACCTTCTTATGTATTTTAAGATATTTCAATAATAACAAAAATCATGCCAAATGGCAAACAATCGGCAATAACAAAAAACGGCCTCGCGGGCCGCTTTCAAGCTTTGGCTCAAGCTGTTTTTCAAGCTTGGTTTATGGCTTTGGCAAAAGCGTCTATGCTGTCTTCCTTTATGGCGGACAATGGTTTGTTTTCCTTTTCGAAGGCTTTCTTGATGACCTTCAGCACAAAACGGTTAAAACATTTGGTTTTTTGGGGATTGACTTGGTAGCCGAAAAGCTCCACGGCCACGGCGTTGTCCACCAGCTCCTTGCCCAAATTCTTTATCAAAACCTCTTTGTAGTCGTCTTGGGAAATACAGCATACATAAATGGCGTATTTTTTGCTTTTCAGCGCTTGGCGGTTGCGCTTAATTAACTTTTTAAGCTTGCCGCTCAGCATTCCCGCATAATAAGCTCCCCCGAAAACAACCAAATCATATTTAGACAAATCAGGTTTATCCTTCTTCAGGTTGATAACCTCGATATCTTGTATTTTTTCTTTGAGCAGGTGGGCGCATTCTTCGACGGTGCCGCTTCTTGTTTCAAAAATCAAGGCTTTTTTCATAAAATACCTCCTTTTTTTCTTTATTATAAATCTTTGACCGCGCAAAGTAAACACAATTTTTTTTGGTTTTTTATTATTGTATTATCTATTATTGTATTATCGTAATTGACAAAGTAAATTTATATTATTATAATAAAGCAAATAAGTAAAATAGTGTCAATGATTAATACTATTGAAAAGGAGCGTAAAATATGTCTTCCAAAGATTTAGACAAGAACAAGCAAAACGATGAGAATGTAAATCAAAACACTTCGATAAAAGAAGAAGCGGGCGAAATCCAAAATGCTGACGCCGCCCAAGAAGCGGAGGCCAAAAAAGCCCAAAACGCCCCGCCCTCGGACGCCGACAAAAAAGCCGAGGAAAACGAGCAAACGGTTAAAGAAATTCAAGAAAAGATTGAAGAAAAAACAGCGGCCGAAGAAGTAAAGGAAGAAGGGGCAAGCCAAGAAAAATCCGAAGTTAAGGAAGAAATCGAAGAGGCCCAAGCGGAAGAAAAGACTGAAGCGGAAGAAAAGACCGAAAAGGCTGAAGCGGAAGAAAAGACCGAAACGGAAGAAAAAACCGAAACGGAAGAAAAAGACCAAACTGAGGAAGAAGCTGAAAAAGACCAAGCTAAGGAAGAAGCCGAAAAAGCAGAAGTTAAAGAAGAATCCCAACAAACCGAGGACATAAAGGCGGAAGCCGAAGATAAAGAAACCCAAGCTTCGGCCAAGGAAGACAAAAAAGAGCGTAAAAAAGATAAACCCAACGCCTTTATGGTTTTTCTGAAAAAATACAAGCTTCCGCTTATCATAGCGGCGGCGGCAATACTGGTGGGATTGGCGATTATGACCACAGTTCTGATAATAAACGCGCCCAAGATATTCGTCAAAAGCGCCGAAGATTTTCTTAAGGACACTGCCAAAAAAGAAATTTATGTGTTGCGGGACAATATAACGGTAAACGGCGATCTTGAATTGACCGATGACCTTGACATAGATTTGAACAAGAACACCCTTACCGTCAACGGCACGCTCAAAATAACCCTTCCCGACGACAAGGCCGCCACGATAAACATAGGCACGGTCAAGAAAAAGGCGTTTGTCGCGGGCGGCCGAATAATAGCCGACGACATAGAGGTAGTGGCCCGCAACACCACGCTTAACATTTATTCGGACGCCAAGCTCAGCGGAAACATAAATGTTAAGAAGCTCAACCTCAACGCCAAGCTGGAAATCGCGGAAACCGAAGCGCTTACTCTGTCCAACGCCGAGGCTGACATTAACGCCGACATAAGCGGAACGCTCAACTTAAACGCCGCTACTCTTACTTTGCGGGAAAACGCAGTTATGGACCAAATAACCGCCGACTCCTCCTCTTCGGCGATTATTTACGGCAAAATAAACACGGCCATAACGGGCGGCAATGAAATAACCTTGCTGGGTCAAGCTTCCTGCCCCCTTGTCAAAGACGTTCAAAATCTGTATTACCAGCAGCAGACGGCAAGCATCGGCAAAGTGGAGAACGCCGGCCAAATAAATATAGTGGAAAAGCTTGCCGCGCCCAAGCAATTGAACATCGAGCAATCGGGCAAAAGCTTTAAGTGCATAGCGGCGCTGGTAAACAACGCCGACAAGTATATATTTACCATAAAGGACAACGGCGGCGGTATCATCAAAACCATAGAGTCAGCTTCCAACATCGCCGACATCACCCAATATATCAACGAACCCAAAACCTACCGCATATCCGTTCAGGCGGCGGGAAACAATCCCAAAATCAAACTGCCTTCCGAAACGCTTGAGATAGAATACACTTATTTAATCAAATTGGACAATCCGCAAATAACCGTAGAGGAAGAGGAAGGCAAGGTGATACTCTCCTTCCCCACCGTTGATTTCGCCGAAGTTTATAAAATAAACATCAACGGCCAAGAAATCACCAAAGACGCGCCCAAAACCGACATAACCAAAATAGACATCACCCAATATATCGGCGATCCCGATTCGTACTATATAAAAGTGGCGGCTTCCAATCCCGGCAACGCTTCCTTTAACGATTCCGACTGGGTAATGGTAAGCTATCTTAAGACCGTCAAGCTGGAAGCGCCCGCGCTTACTGTGGAAAAAATCGGAACTTCCATAAAAATAAGCTGGAATCAAGTGCAAAACGCCGATTTCTATGTGTTAAAATACGGCTCAAGCGGTTATATCATGATAAAGGACACATTCTATACCTTTAATCTCGCCGACATACCCGACCAAACCGAATTTGAGGTATACGCCCAAGGCAAAGGCTATTATATTTCTTCGGATATAGCGACCACGATTTACGATTATCCGCAGCTTGACCCCGTTCAAGGCGTTTCTTACAGCATAACGGATACCGTGCTTTCCATTAAGGCAAACGCGGTAAGCGGCGCCAAAGCCTACAATCTCTACAAAAAGGTAGACGGCGAATTCATATTGATGAAAACGGAAGCGGCTCCCTCGTTTAATTTGTTTGCCGACGATTACGCCGAAGGCAGCATATTCAAAATCGAAGCCATAGCCGATTATCACCGCTCCTCAATGTCAAATGAAATAACCATACAAATTGAGCAAGAAGATGAATAACGGCTTGATTTAATGCGATAAACAAAAAGCCTCCGTTTTTCGGAGGCTTTTATTTAATTCTCTTCTTCCTCATTCAAAAAAGTATATTCGCCTTCGTCGGGCAATTCAAAGAAAGTATCGTCCACATCGGTGCCTTCGTATACAATGAACGCGTGAACGCTCTCTACCTGCTGTTTTTTGGGCATCGGTATAAATTTCGTATGTCATGCGTCTTACTATAAAGAATTTCTTGTCAAAGTCTACGCATAGGCTCTTTACGTAGTACCTGTCGCCTTGATAAGCGTACTTGAATTGCACGGTCTCGATTTCTTCGCCATCCTTGTCCTCGATTGTGCGCGCGCTCTTTTCCTCAAACGCCCAAGCCTCTATGTCGCCTTCCTCAAAGGACACCTTGCCCAGAAAGTCCACATAATATTCCTTTTGGCGAGTAATCTCGTCTATTGCGCTTTGGTGGGCGGTCACCGTTTTTTGCACATAATCGATGACATATTTGTCCTCCCCCCTTTCCAGCAAACCCTTGATGTCGCCGTTATGGTCCATTTTGTACAGCTTTTTTGCAGTTTGAGTTTGGGCGTCGTACAAGCGATAATAATCAATGTCCAAATAATCGCCGTCTTCGGTCCTGAACGAAAAACTGACATGGCTCGTGATTTGATTGTTGTTCAATGAAGAAAAAAAGTACTCCACTTCGGTTTTGCCGTCGTCGGAATAATTATAGTCGGGAAACTCAAAGCCGTCGCAGGCACAAAGGCAAAAAATGAGGGAAAACGCCAAAAAACCCGCAAAAATTAATGTTTTAGGCTCTTCATAATTATTTTCTCCTTTTATTTTTATTATATTTCTTACAGGAAAAAGTGTCAATATTTATTTATTTTTACCTTCAAACGGGCTAAAGCCCTTGCCAAGGTGGCCTTGCTCACCCTATATTCGCTGATGCTTTTTGCTTCCCTTATCTTCCTTTGATGCTCCTCAATGGCTCTGTTGACTCTATTTATCTCTATTTCTTCCGGCCATTCCATAGTTTGACAAAAAATCGCCGTTTTTTCCGGCCTTATTACCATAAAGCCTTCGCCGTTTGCCAAAATCTCCTTTTGCTCGCCCGTATCAATGGTTATTTGGCCGCTTTGCAGCCCTATCACCATGGGGGTATGGTGGGCAAGAACGCCCATGTTTCCGTCCAGGGAGGGCACGGACACAGATTTTACCTCCCCTTTGAAAAAGGTTTTTTCGGGAGTCAGCATTTCAAGCAAAAACTTTTTCATTCTTTGTTTTTCTCATACCTCTCGATTATTTCGTCCAAATCTCCCGCGAAATAAAACATGCTCTCGGGGATATGGTCCACCTGCCCTTCCAAAATGGCTTGCGCGCCGTTTACGGTATCTTCCACGGGCACATATCTGCCGCTGTCCTGGGTATAAATATTGGCCACAAAAAAGGGCTGGGAGAAGAACCTTTGCAGCTTGCGCGCCCTGCGCACAGTGATTTTGTCTTCCTCGGACAATTCTTCCATGCCCAGTATGGCTATTATATCCTGCAGTTCTTTATACCTTTGCAAAACCTGCAAGGCTTTGTTGGCCGTTTCATAGTGCTTTTGCCCCACCACCGAAGGCTGAAGTATTTTTGAGGAAGAGGCCAGGGGGTTGACGGCGGGATAAATGCCCTGCTCCACCACATCCCTTGACAATACCGTAGTGGCGTCAAGGTGAGCGAAAATGGCGGCGGGAGCGGGGTCGGTGATATCGTCGGCGGGCACATAAACGGCTTGCACCGAAGTAATGGCGGCGTCCTTTGTGGAGGTTATCCTCTCTTGCAGCAATCCCAATTCGGAGGCCAGCGTAGGCTGATATCCCACCGCCGAAGGCATTCTGCCCAGCAGCGCGGATATTTCAGCGCCCGCTTGGGCGTAGCGGTAAATATTATCGATAAAAAGCAGCACGTCCTGCTTTTTTACATCTCTGAAATATTCCGCCAAAGTAAGCCCGCACAAAGCCGCTCTCATTCTGGCTCCCGGCGGCTCGTTCATTTGCCCGAACACCAAAGCGGTATTTTTCAGCACATCGGCCTGCTCCATATCGGTAAGAATGTCGTTGCCTTCTCTGGAGCGCTCTCCCACGCCCGTAAAGATTGAATATCCGCCCATGCTGTCGGCGATATTCCTTATCAATTCCAAAATCAGCACCGTTTTGCCCACGCCCGCTCCCCCGAACAGCCCTATTTTGCCGCCTTTGGGATAAGGCGTAAGCAAATCTATGGCTTTTATACCCGTTTCCAGCATTTGAAATGCGGCGGTTTGAGCGGTGAGCGGGGGCGCTTTTCTGTGTATGGCCCACCTCTCCGAACATTCAATAGGTCCTTTGTTATCGATAGGCTCTCCCAAAGCGTTGATAACCCGTCCCAAAACGCCTGTTCCCACGGGCGCGGTCAAGGTTTCTCCCGTTGCCTCCACTTCCTTGCCCCTGCTCATGCCTTCGTTGGCCTGTAAGGCAAGGCATCGCGCCAAGCCGTTGTAGTGGGATTGCGTTTCAAAGGCCACTACGCCGTTTTCGGCGCGGCAAAGCAGCTTTTCGTAAATTTGAGGCAAATAGCCCTCAAACCTTACATCCACCACCGGTCCTATTATTTGTTCCACAATTCCGACATGATTTTTCTTCATATGGCGTTATTCCCTTTGCTGAAAAAGCGAGGAGGAGGACAGTTCGGCTATTTCCTTGGTAATGGCCTCCTGCCTTGCCCTGTTGTATTCAAGACTGAGTTTATTTATCAAATCCTTGGCGTTTTTGGTAGCTTCCTTCATCATTCTCATCCTTTCGTAATTTTCCGAATACACCGATTGTATGAGGCAGCTGAACACTATCCCCAAAGCGTATTGGGGGGCAAGAATGTCCAGCACCTCTTTGGGGGACGGCTCAAAATCAAATATGACCTTGCTGGCCTCTTCCTCTTCGATATCGGCAAAATCTTCCTTAAGTATAGGCAGCAGTCTGAGGACGACGGGGCGCTGCTCGGCGGGCGAAACCATTTCTGTATACACAACTTTAATGCTGTCGATAAAATCCAAGTCATACAAATCTATAAGGTCTTGAGTTATGCCGCGCGCGTCGTCCAGCGTGGGGTTTTGGGCGGCGTGCAAATATTCCACATCGGGGGATATGCCCTTGAGCGCAAAGAATTCCCGCGCCATTTGCCCCACAATCAACACATTCTTTTGTTCTTGCTTGCTGATTTCTTGGTAAGCAAGCTTTAACACATCGTGGTTATACGATCCCGCCAGCCCTTTGTCTGACGCGATAACGATATACGCCGTTTTATCGCCCACCTCTTTTTGCAAATAAGGATGCTCCACGCCTTCCCCCGCGTGATAAAGTATATCCCTGATGGCCGCCCTTACCGCGTTGAAGTAGGCGATATTATTGTTATATTTTCTTTCCGCCTTTTTAACTTTGGAGACGCTTATCATCTCCATGGCCCTTGTAATTTGGGCCATTTCTTTAACGCTCCTCATGCGGTTTTTTATATCTATTATATTTTTCACGGCAAACCGCCTTTTTTCAGCGAGGCCAAATAATAAGCTTTAAATTGCTCGCAGGCTACTTCTATGGTGGCGGCGGCGTTATCGCTTAAATCTCGGCCGCTATTGAGCTCTTTGGCTTGGGCGGGATAACTGCTGTAATAAAAATGGTGGAATTTTGTCAAAAAGTCGCCAAGGTGTTTTTTGTCCACATCGGATATTAATTGGTTGGCGATCAGATAAAGAATAAGCGTTTGCCGCAACACGCTCATGGGCTGGTATTGAGGCTGCTTTAAGGCTTCCACAATCTTTTCGCCCTGCTCCAGTATCCTTTTGGTATTGTCGTCAAGCTCGGAGCCGAAATGCGAGAACACCGCAAGCTCCCTGTAATGCGCCAAGGTAAGCCTCAGTTTTGAGCTCAATTTTCTTATGGCGGGATACTGCGCCGCCCCTCCCACGCGGGACACCGACAATCCCACATTCACCGCCGGCCTTACCCCCGAACGGAACAATTCTCTTTCAAGGTATATCTGCCCGTCGGTAATGCTGATTATATTGGTGGGGATATAGGAAGAAATGTCCCCTTCCAGCGTTTCTATAATGGGCAAAGCGGTCATGGAGCCGCCGCCTTTTTGTTTGCAAAGCTTTGCCGCCCTTTCCAGCAGTCTTGAATGTATATAAAAAATATCCCCGGGATACGCTTCCCTGCCCGACGGTCTTTTCAAAAGCAAACTTATGGTTCTGTACGCCACGGCGTGCTTGGATAAATCGTCATACACAATGAGGACATCTTTGCCGTCATACATAAATTCCTCGGCTATGGCGCAGCCGGTATAAGGAGCAAGGTACTGCAGAGAAGGCGCGTCGTCGGCGGCGGACACCACCATGCAGGTATACTCAAAAGCGTCGTTTTCTTTCAAAACGCGAATGATTTTCGCCACCTCCCCCGCCCGCTGGCCGATTGCCACATAAACGCAAAGAGTGTTCTTGCCCTTTTGGTTAATTATGGTATCTATGGCGATTGAGGTTTTTCCCGTCTGCCTGTCGCCGATAATGAGTTCCCGCTGTCCTTTGCCTATGGGAACCATGGAATCGATGGCCAGAATGCCCGTGCTTAAAGGCCGGCTGACCTTTTCCCTGTCCACTATGGAAGGAGCGGGGCTTTCAATTTTTCGGAATTTTTCGGTAAACAAAGTCCTGATGCCGTCAAGCGGCTGCCCCAGAGGATTTACCACTCTGCCTAAAAGCGCTTGGCCCACGGGTACTTCGGCCGTCTTTCCCGTGGCGTACACAATATCGCCGAAAGACACCTTGTCAATGTTGTTGAGCAGCATGGCGCCCACTCTGTCTTTCTCCAAATTCATGGCTATGGCGTAGGTGTCCTTATTGACAAGCAAGAGCTCGTTATATTTGCAGGAGGACAGCCCGCTTATGCGGATAATGCCGTCGGCGACGTCGATAACCTTGCCGCATATGTCTATGTCAAGATTACCCGTTACTATGTTTCCCAAATTAAATTTCAAAAAAGCGGGGATATCGGACGGAGTCAATTCCTTCTCTAATTGAGCGCCCGCCGAAGAAGCGGCGTGCATTTCGTTTATTATCCTTTCCGCCTCTTTTTTTATCTTGAGCAGGTCTTTGGACATGGAAAGGTCGAGCAGCTTTTCGCCGTCGGTGATTATTAGCCCGCCCAAAATATCCTTGATGACATATTCGATTGTTATATCCTCTCCGTATCTGTCCTTAAGCCCTTTTTCCAATGTTTGCTTTTGGCTTTGGGTCAACTCCAAGGAGGATTTAACGGTGATATTACGCATCTTTCTTCCATTCCTCAAGCAATGTCGCGATGGCTTTGTCGTTATCTTCAGCGTTTACTTCTCTTTCCAGAATATGCGAAGCGATGTCGGCGGCAAGCTCGGCCACCGAATAAATCATTTGCTCTTTGGCTTTTTGCTGTTCATGTTGAATTTCCTGCCGCGCTTTCTCCAGAATTTCTTCAGCCTCTTGATGAGCGCTTTCAATTATCTCTTTTTGGCGCGCTTCGACGGCCGCCGCCGCTTCTTCGGATATCTTAACCGCTTTTTGCTTTGCTTCGTCCATCAAAAGCTGAGCTTCCTTTTTCTTTATCTGAGCCTCGACTTCCGCCTTTTTCTTGTCCTCTTCGGCCTTTTTGTATTCTTCTTCCCGCTTGGCCATAAACTTTTTTATGGGCTTATACAATAAAAACCTTATGCCTATGAGCAGCAAGGCGAAATTAAACATGTGCAAAAGTATTTCCACAAAATCCAGCCCCAGCGGCATGGCGCATATATACGCAATCATATTCTACTTCCCGTTTTTTATAATATTTTCGTGACTATCAATATGGCAATCAGCAATCCGTAAATGGCCGTGGTTTCCGCAAACGCCAAACCAAGAAGCAGCGCCGTTCTGATTTTGCTTTCGGCTTCGGGTTGTCTGGCTATGGCTTCCACCGCCTTGCCGGTAGCCAATCCCATGCCTATGCCCGCGCCTATGCCCGTAAAAGCCGCTATGGCGGCCGCTATGGCGAACATGGCCTCATTTGTCAACGCGCATAATAAAGCTGTCATCTATTTATCCTCCCATCGGTTTACTTGGTACTTCTATGGCCTCCCCCACAAAAAGCGAAGAAAGCGTTATGAATATATAAGATTGTATAAAGGCATGAAAGAGCGTCGTTATAACAGACACAACAGCGGGAAGCGCAAAGGACAGGTACAAGGAGGAGTAAAGCAGCTCGGTTATCAAAAATCCCGACACAATGCTTCCGAACAAACGAAAAGACAGCGATATGGGAACGGCGACGTCGGTGATTATATTAATCGGATTGAGCAGCCGTTTGGCTCTTTTGCCTATTCCTCTTTTTCTTATGCCGAAATAATGAATGACCAAAAATGTGGAAATGCCCAAAGCAAAGCATGCGTTGATGTCGGCGAAAGCCGGCCTTACGCCCAATAATTCCACCAATGTGCCCACGCTTATAAAGCAGGCCGCCGCCATTATATACGGGCCCATAAAGCCCGAATACTCATGGGTGGATTCATGCGCCAGCTTGTCGAAGAACTTGACCAGTCCTTCCAAAATCATTTGCGGCTTGCTTGGAATGTTTTTCATTTTTCGCACCACGGTCAAACGCAGAACAAGGCAGACAAGAAGCAAAAAGAGGGTGACGCCGAAAGCCGTAAACATGCTGGGCCCCACAAAAAAGCCTTTAAAGATTTCAATTTTTTGGGGCAAAAGCGCTTGGGTAAGCCTTTCTCCCACGCCTCCTATCATTATTCCCGTCATGACCGCGCCTCGTTACGCAAACTTTCCATATATCCTATCCTATCCTTTTATGTAATAATAATCCCAATGTTGCCAATAATCAAGTGTTTTATTTACAAAAAATATCGCGGACGATAAGCAGGTTAAAACGGTGAGCGCAATGATAGACTTTGGGGCAAAAAGCGCAAAATTAAACGAAACGACCGCCGACAATGTCAGTCAACAGTCGTTATGGTAAAAAAGGGATAAAATATTTA
Organism: Clostridiales bacterium DTU072; assembly: GCA_001512685.1. Taxonomy (GTDB): domain Bacteria; phylum Bacillota; class Clostridia; order Christensenellales; family DTU072; genus DTU072. Next base: position 2,580 of record LFSG01000046.1, on the reverse strand, counting down.
ATTATGACGCAGATTTGTTTCAGCCGCACTCAATCATCAATTTGTCGGCAATCAAAGCTATCAATTCCCCGTTGGTGGGTTTTTCGCCTTTGGCGTAAATCTTTATGCCAAAAATGGAATTTATATTCTCAATCTTCCCCCTGTTCCAAGCCACCTCAATGGCATGCCGTATTGCCCTTTCCACCTTGCTTGCAGTGGTGTTGAACTGGTTGGCGATGGACGGATAAAGCTTTTTGGTTATATTGTTTATCATATCGGGCTTGAACACCGAAAGCTTGACCGCTTCGCGCAAAAATTGATACCCCTTGATGTGGGGCGGTATGCCCGAACGGATGAAAATATTGGAAAGTTTTTCGTCAAGCATTTTATTTTCATTCAATTTGAGTCTGACCGAGCTGGGGCCTGATTTAAGCGTCAACAGCTTGGAGCGCAACTCGTCCATGGAATAGGGCTTGCAAAGCAAATATTTGGCCCCGTATTGCATGGATTTTTGCAAAGACTCTTCCTCTTTTTCTTCGGTAGTGATTATTAATGACGGTTTCTTTGAAAAATGGCAGCAACAATCTTCGATGGTAAATTCTTCCGACGATAATGATATGTCAAAAATAAGCGCGTCGATATAATTAATATTCTTCAATTGGCTGGCGTTTGAAAAAGTGGCTATCAAATTAATTTCATTATCATCGGTAAAGTAATTTTTAGCATCAAGCAATATAGATATATTGCTGTCGGCCAAAGCGACATTCAATTTTTCCATAATTCACTCCTTATAAATGAAAATTTTTGTTAATATGACAATTATAGCAAAGAATTTTGAACGGCGCAATAGGGATATCGAAAGAAATTTGTACAAAATATGAAATATTCGTTTTTTAATGTCGGATTTATGCTGATTTACGCGCATTTTTCAGCCCGTAGCCGCTTCCGCCTCTTTTTTGATGCGCTTTAATAAAGCCGATACTTCGTCAAGAGAAATGTCGGCTATTTTGAACATAATTTCGTCGCGGTCGGGTTTTTCGCCCTTGCTCTTAAGGTAATGATATATGATTTCCACCGTTTCAATGGGAGTTAACAGTAAAGAAATGCCTTTGTCGAGAATGTTTTGCCAAGTATCTTGAAAAAAATCTTCTATGCTTGCTATAAAGTTGTTCAAACCTATCCGCCTCCCTGTTTATAAGTTGTGTGCGCGCTTTCTCTTTAGGATTGCTACTATTATAGCACTTTTTGAATTTTTGCACAACAATATTTTTTTACATTGATTTTACTTGTTTTTTATAATCTTTTAATTGTTCATTAAGATTACATATTTTGATATTCAAATTATTTATTTCTTCAATTATTTTATTCTTAACTGCCGTAAGGCCTTTAACTCTAACAAATGCGAACGCATTGAAGGGGGAAAAGGAAAAAGCGCCGCATTAGGGGCGCAGCTTTTTGCCAACGGCAAAAACAAGCGAAAGCGGAGCTTTTGACGCGGCTTTGCCCCTCCCTCGTCGCACGGTCGCGTCGCTCCCTATCGCTCCTCACGAGCTTTGGCTAAAAGAGTGCCACCGGCACTCTTTCTTAACGCGTCGCTCCCTTTGTTCGCTCGCTAACGCTCGCTCACGCAGGCTCGTTGGTTCGAGTGAGAGAATTAAAGGGAAAAGTAAAACAGACACCATATTCGGTGTCTGTTTTACTTTGGCTCCTCAAGTTGGACTCGAACCACGTCCGCGCCCGCATCAGCCGTTGGGCGTGACGCGGGCGGGCTCGGGCTACAAAAGACATACTATGTCTTTTGTTTAACGCTTCGCCCCCTTTGTTCGCTCGCTAACGCTCGCTCACGCAGGCTCGTTGGTTCGAGTGAGGGAATAAAGTAAAACAGACACCATATTCGGTGTCTGTTTTACTTTGGCTCCTCAAGTTGGACTCGAANNGGTGTCTGTTTTACTTTGGCTCCTCAAGTTGGACTCGAACCAACGACCCTGCGGTTAACAGCCGCATGCTCTACCGGCTGAGCTATTGAGGATTAAAAACCCGGCAATGTCCTATCCTCCCGGGCCGTTCCCGGCCAAGTACTTTCGGCGCTGAAAGGCTTAACTTCTGTGTTCGGTATGGGTACAGGTGGTTCCCTTTCGCTATCATCACCGGATATTCGCTGAATCCGCTCCGTTTTTTCAAAATCGCGCATTCACAACTGCATAATAGTTTCTTCTTTACCTAAGTTTAAGCCTTAACTACAAATCCACTTCTTTCTTTTGCCTTAAGCTCTTCTCAATAACTTCTGATCAAGCCCTCGACCTATTAGTATCGGTCAGCTCAACGCATTGCTGCGCTTACACCTCCGACCTATCAACCTTGTAGTCTGCAAGGGGTCTTACTACCTTACGGTATGGGATATCTTATCTTGAGGGGGGCTTCACGCTTAGATGCCTTCA
>LFSG01000046.1:0-125 GCA_001512685.1 Clostridiales bacterium DTU072 | reverse complement strand
TTCAGCGTTTATCCCTTCCGTACTTCGCTACCCAGCTATGCCACTGGCGTGACAACTGATGCACCATAGGTACGTCCATCCCGGTCCTCTCGTACTAAGGACAGCTCCTCTCAAATATCCTGCGC
>LFSG01000008.1 GCA_001512685.1 Clostridiales bacterium DTU072 | reverse complement strand
TCCTAATCGTTCCACTCCGTTCCTAAAGGTTCTTTTTGACTGATAGAACTCAAAATCCGTTGATGGCAACATCGTGTGGGTTCAAGTCCCACCTTCGGCACCAAGCGCATAAGACCACCGCAAAACGGTGGTTTTTTCTTATTTTCCGACATCTTTTTGGTCGATGGACACAAAAACAGGCGCAAAATTATTTTTTTCCTAATTTTTTGTCGTCAAAAGGTCAAGGCATTTTAATATTAAAATGACGCTTGACGCATATTCCCGCATGTTCCCCGTTGACGCAATATTAATTTTTTATCATGAGCCAAGCGCGCAAGCGGCGGCAGGTCATGCAATTTCACGCCTGTTTTTATCCAAGCGTATTTTTTGTTAACGATAGCCGTAAACGGCAAACGCCGCCGCAAAAAGAAACACTGTTTATACGGGTACAGACTACGCTTGCCAAGCTCGGCTCAGCCATTAATCTTAAAGTTTTTTTCTCAATCGCTTGCAAAGCTGAAAATATTATGCTACTATCTTTAATGCGAAAAAAATCGCGCACCTTTAGCTCAGCTGGCAGAGCAACTGACTCTTAATCAGTGGGCCCGGGGTTCGATCCCCCGAAGGTGTACCAAAAACTTACGAAAACAGACATTTTGAACACATAACAATGTCTGTTTTTTATTTTCGGGACTTTTTGGGCGCTAAATTTTTTACTAAATCCTTATAATTCTTTCAAATATTAGACTAATCAAAGATACTATTGCCCCTTCCAATCCTTCCACCCCAAAAAAACTCAAAAAATAATATTTTTTGTTACATTTAAGCTTATTTTAACTTACGCCGTTTACAATAAAATCACAGCTTAGGAGAGTACCTTTTTCCCCTTTTATCCATAAAAATTCCCCCTTAAAGCAGCGCCGCGTCAAGCGGCGTTGTTTTTATATTCGTTTCATGCGGCCTTCATAGCGAACCGAACAAAAAAGATTTAACAAAAGAAAACGCCGCTCAGCCGCCCTTTTTCGGTTTACTCAAATTTTCCCTGCTTGCCAAACTTAACTGTTGTATTGACGCTGAACACATATTATATTATAATTATATCCGTAAATTAATAAAATTAATAATGGGGAATATTGTGCTTTGCGGTTACAAGGAGAAAGGCTATGCGTAGAGATCCCGACAACATAAAAGTAATGGGCGGCTCAGGCTACAAACTGAGCTTGGCGATAATCGCCGTTATGGCGGCGGCGTTATTGATATTTTTGCTGAT
>LFSG01000040.1 GCA_001512685.1 Clostridiales bacterium DTU072 | reverse complement strand
AGGACAGGGCAGAGAAAGAGCCATAGAATACCTTGACGCCAATCCCGCTTTGAAAGAAGAAATCGAAAAGACGGTAAGAAGTATATATAATCTGAATTGATAAATAATTATTCATAAAAACCTTTGAAGGGGTGAATTTTTAACTTCTTGACATCAAGGATTTTTTGGATTATAATTTATAAGATAAGTCGCTGTCGTTTTTGCGAACGGACGACGGCGGCGGGCAATTTAACAATAAAATATAGGAGGTAGAAATGTTAAGCAGTCTTACGACCATGCTTGCCATAACGCCGACGGAGATTGCTTTAATAGTCGTCCTTCCTTTTGTCCTTGCAGCCGGCGCGCTCATAGGTATGCTCATAAATAAAAAGCTGGTGGAGAAAAGAATAGGCGACTCAAAAACCGAGGCTTCAAGATTGCTGGAAGACGCAAGGCTGGAAGCCAAAGCAATGAGAAAAGAAGCGTTATTGGAAGCAAAAGAGGAACAATTAAGACTGCGTAACGAGTTTGAGAAAGAGTCTAAACAAAGGCGTATTGAGCTTCAGAAACAAGAAGCGAGACTTAATCAGAAGGAAGATGCGCTCGACAAAAAAGAGAACATCTTAGACCATAAACTTGAGCTTATTGAAAAGGCCAAGAAGGAAATTGAGGACAAAGAAAGGAAATTGTCCGAAAAACAAGAAGAACTTGACCGACACAGCGAAAGAATGCTGCAAGAGCTTGAGCGGGTCGCGAGCATGACCTCGGAGGAAGCCAAAACCATTCTTATCAATCAGATGACGGAAGAAGCCAAAAAAGAAGCCGCCATCGTCGTAAGAGAAATCGAAAACAAGGCAAAGGAAGAGGGAGAAAAAAAGGCTAAGGAAATTATCGGCCTGGCCATTCAAAGATGCGCGGTTGACCATTCCGCCGACACCACCGTATCCGTAGTGGAACTGCCCAGCGAAGAAATGAAAGGGCGCATAATCGGAAGGGTGGGAAGAAACATCAAAGCGCTGGAAAGCGTAACAGGCGTGGACATCATTATAGACGACACGCCCGATGTGGTTACCCTTTCGGGCTTTGATCCCGTCAGAAGGGAAATAGCAAGACTTACTTTGCAAAAGCTTATCGCTGACGGCAGAATACATCCTGGCAGAATAGAGGAAGTGGCCGAACGCGTAAAAAGGGACATCGATTCCCAAATCAAAGAGGCGGGAGAAGTCGCCGTGTTTGATGTAGGTATTTACGGTGTCCATCCCGAACTGATTAAGTTGCTCGGAAGGCTGAAATATCGCACAAGTTACGGACAGAATGTTTTGCATCACTCTCTTGAGGTCGCCCATTTGGCGGGTTTGATGGCTCAGGAGCTGGGCGCCGATGTCAAAGTGGCCCAAAGAGCGGGACTGCTGCACGATATCGGGAAGGCGGTGGACCATGAATACGAAGGCACTCATATACAAATAGGCGTGGAGCTTGCCAAAAAATATAAAGAAAACGAAAAAGTTGTCCATGCCATAGCCGCCCATCACGGCGATGTGGAAGCCAATACCCTTGAGGCCGTCCTGGTTCAGGCGGCGGACGCCATAAGCGGCTCAAGACCGGGGGCAAGGAGAGAATCCCTGGAAAATTATGTGAAACGTCTTGAAAAATTAGAAAATCTGGCAAACTCGTTCGCAGGAGTAGAACAGTCATATGCTATACAGGCGGGAAGAGAAATCAGAGTAATCGTTAAGCCTGATAAAGTGGATGACGCCACGACTTTATTCTTAGCAAAAGAAATAGCAAAAAAACTGGAGTCGGAACTGGAATATCCGGGACAGATAAAAGTGAATGTTATAAGAGAATTGAGAAGAATAGAATATGCAAAATAATTAATCAAAACGCAGCCCAAAACGGCTTGGGCTTTATTCTACCGATATTGGACTATGTTCAAAAAGGCTCGCCTCTTTTTCTTTCAATTCTCCTTATGTTCGGCATAAACTATTGTATAATAATTTTAATTTCAAATGAATAAGGAGAAAATATGGTCAATAAGTTCGGGGAATTCTTATATCGCTTGAGGAAAGAAAAGGGGTTGAGTCAGGTTCAGCTTGCCGAAATGCTGGGGGTAACCTACAGAGCGGTTTCAAAATGGGAGACGGGGGAGGCGTATCCCGAAACCTCTCAGCTGGCGCCGCTGGCGGACATATTCGGCGTAACGGTGGACGAATTGCTGAGAGGGGAGAAAAACGCCTCATCCGCTTTGGGGCAAGAAGGCGGCGGAATGGAAAAGGCAAAAACGCTTAAGCCCATGAATAAGAAGGAAACGGTTGGGATAGCCGCCGCTGTGGGCGTCATACTTTTGGCGGCGCTTTTTTTGGTAACCTGCGCCATTAACGGCGTTAATTACGGAATTTATCTTCCCGTAACCATAACGTTTGTGGCCGCGGCGGTTTTTATATTGGTTTACACTTCCATGCTGAGGGAAATAAGAAGCGCGGAGCTGAATAAAGCCGCTTCTCAAAAAGGCAAAAAGCTGGCTTTGGTTTTGTCGCTGGGCATAGTCGCCATCATACTTACCGTCATTCCCCTTGTTGTCATGACGGCGCGCCATATTTCGTATAAAATTTATTTGCCCGTGTTTTTGGCCACGCTGATAATCGCCGTGCCCATTATAATCATGAGCGGAACCATGTGGGGCAATTTTCAAAAGGAATATTCCCTTCCCCAAGACGAAGAGGCGGTAAGCAAAAATGTAAAGAATTTGGAAGACGTGGTTACTTCGGTAATTATGCTTTCGGCTACCGCGCTGTTTTTGCTTTTGGGCTTCCTTAAAGGATTGTGGCACCCCAGCTGGGTGGTTTTCCCCATAGGCGGCATAGCTTGCGGCATAAGCTCGGTCATTATCAGAGGGTTGAGAAATAAAGAATAATATCGGACGCTGTCAATAACGACATTATCCCCCTTGGAAGAGCAATAATGGCCAAGGGGGTTTTTAAATCAATAAAGGGGAGCTTAAGCTCCCCTTGTAGATTGGGTTAATTGCAAGGCCTGCAATCAGATTTATTACCGCAGCAACAACAAAGAATAAGTATCAGCCATATCAAGCAGTTGCATCCATGACCGCCGAAGCCGCCAAATCCGCAACCGTTGCCACAGCAGCAAAGGATAAGTAATAACCAAATCAAGCATTCGCAGCAATTGTTGCCGCAAAAGCCGCTGCCGCAGTTGTCCTGACCGCCGAAGCCGTTGCAAAACATATTGCCAAATCCAAATCCGCCCATAATGCTAACCTCCCTATATTTTTTGTAATAACAATTACAATACACATTATGAGGAATTGTTTTCATTTGTTACAGCGGAGAATATTTTGGCGGTTAAATAAATATGCTTATATGTTGGGGCAAACAAGTTGTTGTCATTACGGGGCGGTTAAGTTATAATGGTATTGTTTAAGAGGAAAATATGGAAATAAGCAAACAGCTGGTTAAATTCGATACCGTAAAGATAATCAATTTTTCTTTGATATTGTTCCTTGTCCCGCTTGTTTTGGGTTTGGCGCTCAATATCTTTGTTTTTGACGCTCCCAAGCCCGCCACGGGGGTTTATTATCTTGACGCCGTCATAATCGTCTTTGTTTGCGTAGCCTTAATTTTTATGCACGAAGGCTTGCACGCTTTGGGATTTATGCTTTTCGGCAAAGCCAAACCCAAGGACATTAAATTCGGCCTTGCTCCCAAGCAAGGCATGCTTTATTGCGCCTGCTCTAAGCCCATGACCGCTTCTTCGTATATGGGGGCGCTCATTCTGCCCGTCCTTGTTACCGGCATAATCCCTTTCGTTATCGTTACCGTTTTGGGCAATTTCATGTGGGTGATACTCTTTTCGGTCATGATTTCGGGAGGGGCGGGGGATTTCGTCATGTTTGACAGCGTGAGAAAATTAAAGCCTTCCCAGCTTATCATGGACCACCCCAAAGCGCCCGCTTATTACCTTATTTATGAAAAAGGCCGCGAGCCTAAAGACTTTACCGAAGTTACCCAAGAGCAGGAAAGGGAGATTGAGGAGCAAATGAAGGTTTCGCCTTTTTCGGGGAAAAACGCCAAAAAAAGCTGGGCGATGAAGCTTTTTAAGGTTTTGCTTTTCCTTTCATTGAGCGTTATCGCTCTTGCCATAATAGGAATTTTGTTGATTTCTTAGTTTTTTGCTTTATGTTTTTTCAGTCCTCACACAAGGCTTGTTTTTTTGGCGGCGTTTAAGCCGCTTGTCAATGGTATGGCGGCGAACAACAAAAAATCCGCTGCGTGATGTTGATTAATTTTTTTTAATATGGTATTATAATCAAGTAATATCCGATATCGCGGACCTAAAGCGTTAGGCCATGGACGCGATACGATAGGGTTTGAGGAGAAAACCTCCTGCCTTCCATTGCGAAAAGGATATGCTCTCTTTTGCAATGGAAAAAAGAGAGCTTTTTTTATTGGAGGAATTATGAAAAAAGGATGGATAACGGTTTTTACAGTACTTTTGGCGTTTATAATGCTGGTTGGCTTTGCCGCTTGCGAAAAGGATAATGGCGAAAGCGGCGGCGGCGATGAAAACGGGCAAAATATCAGCGACGACGATTATACCCTTGAGATATACGGCATCTACGACCAGCCCGCGCTGGTTACCAAAGCCCAAATAAAACAGCTGGCTCAAACTAAGCTTGTGGAATACACTTGGGACAATCCCTGCTACGCTTCCGACAAAACCGACGACGACGGCAACCCCATACCGCACGCCGTTAAAGGGGTGTACCTGGACGACATATTGAACGAATATGTAAACCAAAACGAATCCGAACCCTTGTATTCAGGCTCTTTTCCCGCTATGACTCTTATTGACGACGAAAACAATTATTCCATGATCTTTACGCAGGAAGTATACAGCGTGGCGCACGGCGGCAGCGATATGATAATAGCCTTTGAATACGACGGCATAACCCTTAACCCCAACGAAAAAAGCGGCGCTTTAAGAGCGGTCTTTCCCGACCAGGCCATGGGCGCTTGGGTTAAAAAATTGAAGCAAATCGTGTTCAGCGAGATTGAGATTGAAATGCCCGAAGCCGAAAAGCTTAACTTTATCGAAATGCTGGACCAAAAATATTACGGCAGCTTGCAAAAAGGAGAGAATACCTGGTACGGCATAAGCTTGGCCGCCCTCTTTGAAGACGGGCTGCTGCAAGCCGATGAAAACCACAAAATGTACGTGGAAGCTTGGGATTTTGAAGAAGGGGAGTATAAAGCTTTCGTGCGCTGGACGGCTTATGACTATTACAGCGGCGCCTTGCTGGCCAACGAGGTTAAGGAAGGACAAGGCCCGAAAACGCCTTATGAGCAAAGCTACAGGTTTGAGGGCGCAAGCGGCGGCAAAGGCATGTCTATAAAAAACACGCTGGCCGTTTCGGTGAAAAAAGCCGCTCTGCTTTCCCTGGAAAACGCCTTTAAGGTTTTCGATACCGACGGCGACAACGCTCTTGATTTTACCGTAATACTTGAAAGAGTCAATATGTATTCCGAAACTCATTCCTATACCGTAACGGACATTGACGGCGACCAAACCGTTTTGACGGCCCCTCAATTGTCTCAAGCGGTTTTGTCAAAAACCGAAGAAGGCTATATATTGACATACGGCCAAAGCGATTCAATCAACATTAAATCAATATCCAAAAAAGCCGCCTAAAGGCGACTAAATATAAAAATACAAGAAAAAGGAGAAAATTTTTATGAAAAAGAGAATTTGCGCGGTATTATTGGTTTTGTCTTTGATTTTAAGCTTTGCTTTGCTCGCGGGTTGTGAAAAGGACGACAGTCCCGAATTTGTCAAAATCGAAGACGGCGACAAGACAATCAGCGTAACCGAAAATGATTTGGACGGCTTGGAATACGCAAGCTACTCCAGAGAAAAGGACGGCGAGGTTACATATTACAGAGGCTACAAGCTTAAGGACATTCTTGAAAAGAAGAAAATAAACCTTTCTTCCATCGAATCCATTACTTTCACCGCTGCCGACGACTACAGCAGGGATTTGGAAGGCGAAAACCTTGACACCTGCATACTCGCCGTACAGAAAAGCGACTCCGAAGACAGCGGATACGCCGATTTGACCAAAGAAGACGGCGGCCCCATTATCGCTTACAGCACCGCCGAAGACACTTCTTTCAAAAATGTAAAAGAACTGGTAAAAATTAAAATTAACAGAGCGTAATAAATTAACTTGATGAAAAAAAGACTGCGGCTGTATTATACCGTTTATGATTTGATATTGATAGCCATGCTGACGGCCTTGACAATAGCGTTCAAGGCCTTGGCTGGCATTTTCGTAAGGCTTATAACAGGCCCCCTCGGCATTCCCGGGGGAAGTTTGGCGGGGGGGCTGTACATGATGTGGCTGCCGCTGGGAATAAGCATTATCAATAAAAGAGGGGTGGCTTTTATTATAGCGCTTATACAAACGCTTACGCTTTTGATTACCTCTTTGCCTGGCAGTCATGGAATTTGGACTTTCCTTACTTATTTGACGCCCGCGGTTTTGATTGAAATAGTATTCTTTTATAAACCCAAAAACGGATACAATATCATGCATTTTATCGTGGGCGTGGCAATCGCCAACATTGCAGGCGCCTTGGGCAGCAACCTTTTGTTTTTCAGACTACCCGCCATCCCCTTATTGTTTACGCTTGCGGCCGCCGCTTTTTCGGGCGCTTTGGGGGGAGCGCTGGGGCATGCCTGCTTTGTCAATCTGCAAAAAACGGGACTGCTCAAAAAATTTGTGCAATCCTCCCATTCCGAAGAAAAGGAGAACAATGAGCAATGAAAAAGCTTTTGACGGTTTTTTTGCTTCTTGTAGCGCTGACCGCTTTATGGGCTTGTAAAGACAAGGACGGCGCCGAGCCTTCAATTTACGCTTTAATCAACGGCGATATAGAAGGGGGAAGTTTGAGCGTGGAGCTTAACTCGCTTGAGCTTAAAGATTTTGAATACCAAAGCGACGGCCAAACGGTCAAAGCCAAGGGGTACGCGCTCAATGAGGTGTTGAATCAAGCCGATATAATAAGCGGGCAAAACTTGTTGATGATAACCGCGACCGACGGCGTCAGCGCCGTAATAGATGAGAGTACCGCCCATTTATGCTATATAATGGCGGATGGCCAAAAATTAAACATAAAAGCTCCCGAGCATCCCGCCGTGGTCGGCATTAAGGATGTCAAGGAATTTACCGTCATCGCCCAAGAAGACATAGATATCGGCATTAAAATAATTGAAAACAATTCCATGGAATCGATTTCCTACGGCAACGCCAAGCTATGGTTTTTTGAGCCTTCGGGGGGACAAAGCGTCAAGTTCGGCAATACCGCCAATAAGTACCTTCCCAAAAAGGGGGATGTGGGTTTGGACGCAATAATTGACTATCAAAACAATATCGTTTACGGCCATAATTTTGATATCGTAAAAACTTCGCAAAGCGGAAAGCTGAGCTGGGAAAACGGGAAAATAAGCTTTGAGGCGGACGGCAAATCCATACCGTCAATAATGGGAATAGCCGCCAATGTCGATACAATAATTTATGACGCTTACGAAATCATGCGTTCGGAGCTGGACAAAGGCAATAAAGTGATGTTTATTTTGCCTGACGGCTTAAGCTACGGGCAAGTTGCGCATTTTCAACAGCATTTGAATTTGCTGGGCGGCAATTACATAAAAGCGGCTTCCGTTAATCCCGCCATATCCAATGTGGCTTTGGCGAGCATAATCACGGGGCGTTCCCCTTTTGAAACGGGCATTACGGAAAGAGGAGTAAAAAAGCCAAACTATGACGATATTTTTGACTACGCCTTATCCAAAGGGTTAAGCGCCCGATACATAGAGGGCAACAGCACTTTGGTGGCCACCAACATTGAGCCTAAGTTGAATCTGCCCGACACTAACGGCTTTACCGATAAAAATGTTTACGAATCGGCAATGGCGGCTTTGGGGGACAATCCCGATTTGCTGTTTGTCCATTTCCACGGGATAGACGATGTCAACCATGATTTTTCGCCTTTAAGCTCCCAAGCTTTGGACAAGATTTTGAAGATTGAGGAGTATATAGAGGATTTGATGGAGAATTTTGACGGCGCGGTAATTATCGCGCCCGACCACGGCTCGGTTGGCTATGCCGACAAGGACGGAAGCTTCAAAGGCAAACACGGCGTTTTTCAACCCGACGACATGTTTGTGCCTTTTTATACCTTTCTTAAAGATTAAAGTATGAAAAAGATTAAGAAAAACACGCTTATAGCAATAATTACCATAACAATTCTTACCGCCGCCTTTATCGCCGCGCTGATTGTGTTTCTTGATTACAATAAAGAAAACAGACAAATATATGAGGAACAGAAAATAAGCGTAAGCGTAAATGGTCAAGAAAAAGGAGTTTTTACCTTTGAGGAGCTGGAGCAGCTTTGCGCCGCCGAAAATTTTAAGGCCGTTTATAAACCCAGAGACATGCCTCCGTTGGAAAAAGTATATACGGGCATAGAAGTCAAGGGTTTGCTCATTGCGCTTGGGGTGGATTTGTCCGCTGTTTCCGGCGTTGTTTTCAAAGCCTCGGACGGTTGGCAGAATGTTTACGCCATTTCCGACATAATGGCGGACAAGAATGTTTTTATCGCCAATAAGGTTAACGGCAAGCCTTTCAACAAGGGCGTAAAGATTGACGCCTACAAGCTGGACGCCGAGGACGGCGGCCCTTATGTGGTTATCAAGGCAAGCGACTTGGTCAGTCAAAACCGCGTCAAGTTATTGACCGCCATTGAGGTGATATAGCAATGCTTTCGGTTAAAAACTTGCGCATAAGCTACGGCGGCAGAAAAATTATAGAGAACTTGAGCTTTGATTTGGGCGAAGGGGAAATACTGGGTGTTTACGGCGGCAACGGCAGCGGCAAAACCTCATTGTGCCTTGCGGTGGGCGACATCCAAAACAACGCCGATGTCAAAGGCGAAATCATTTTGTACGGCAAACCGATTAAAGATTACGACACCGCGGCCAAGCGCAGTCTCATAGGCATGGTGTTCCAAGATCCCGACAACCATTTTGTGTCCGACCTTGCGCTTGACGAGCTTGCTTTCGCTTGCGAAAACCTTTGCTTTTCAAGAGAGGAAATCAAAAAAAGGATAGACGAGGCTTTGAAGCTGTGCAGCATAGAGCATCTAAAGCACAGACGCATAAAAACGCTGTCGGGCGGGGAAAAACAGCTTTTGGCGCTGGCTTCGGCGCTGACCGTAAAGCCCAAGCTTCTTATCGCCGACGAAATCAACGCCAATATTGACAGAGAAGGCAAAATAAAAATCAGGCAAAAGCTTAAGGAATTCGCGGAAAACGGGGGAAGCGCCTTGCTTGTTACGCACGACAAGGAAGATTTGAAACTGTGCCACGGAATACTGGAGCTGTAATGAAAATAGAAACAAAGGATTTGTGCTTTTCGTACAACGGAAAGGATTATATCGTAAACAACTTGAATTATACCTTTGAGGGCGGCAAGTGTTATGTTTTGGAAGGCAGGAACGGCAGCGGCAAAACCACCCTTTCCAAACTGCTTTGCGGCATTCTTAAACCCCAAAAAGGCAGGGTGGAATACGACGGCGTTGATATAGCCAAACAAAAATTGTCCGTTATCTCCCAAAAGGTGGGATACCTTTTTCAAAATCCCGATTATCAGTTTTTCGCTTCTAAGGTTTTGGACGAATTGAGCTTTCCCTATCAATTAAACGGCGATTATTGTCAAGAGATTGCCCATAAAATAAATGATTTGCTCTCTCAATTCAAGCTTGAGCATTTGAAAGAAAGTTTTCCTTTGCTTTTAAGCGGAGGCGAAAAACAAAGGCTGGCTTTGGCCGTCATATTTTTGCGGGATGTGGAATTTCTGATACTGGACGAGCCCTCCAACGCCATAGACAATGAAGGCAAACGCTTCGCGGCAAAGCTTGTCAACGATTTTGTGTCTTCGGGGGGCGGCGTTTTGATTATTACCCATGACGACGATTTGCGCGCCATGCTTGACAATGCGGTCAGCATATCTTTGGAGGAGCTGAATGAAAATTAATCCCATAACAAGATTGGTTTTGATTGCCGTTTTGTCCACGCTGTGCGTGCTGGCTTTGGATTTATTTTACCTTGCTGTCGTGTTCTTCGCCGCCTTCGCTGTCAACATGCTTTTGAAAATAAACATCTTGCATATGCTCAAGCGCTTGAGGTTTTTGATATCCCTAATCATATTCGTAACCTTGCTGCAAAGCCTTGCCGTTAAAGGGGGACGGGTGATTGTGGGCATAGGCAAGGTCCATATACTCACCGTTACGGGATTGATTAAAGGCGGGGAGTTCGCTTTGAGAATGGGCACCGTCGTTCTTTCCTCCATGATAGCGCTGAGCGCGGAGGGCAGAGAGATGACCGACGCCCTTATTCAGCTGAAACTGCCCTATGAGTTCGCTTTCATGACAAATATAGCTTTAAGGTTCATACCCGTTTTCAGGGAAGAGTTTATTAACAGACTGAACGCTTTGGCCATGCGGGGCATTGACATAAAAAAGCTTGCATTCAAGAAAAAAATCAAGGCGTATTCATATATAATCAGCCCCGCCGTATCGGGGAGCATCATTAAAAGCCGGCAGCTGGCCGCCGCCATGGAAGCCAAAGCTTTTGGCGCTTACAATAAAAGGACGATGCTGAGGGAATTAAAGCTGAATTTTATCGATTATTTTGTTATAATTATGGCGGCAGCGTCGCTGGTCGCTTTCTTGTGCATTATGTATATCAAAGGAGCCGTATTATGAAAGTATTTACAGTAACGGGACTGTCCCGCTCGGGAAAAACCACCACTATTGAGAATTTAATTAAGGAATTCAATAAAAGAGGGTATGCCGTGGGCACGGTCAAAGAAATCCATTATGAAAAGTTTGCCATTGACACCGAGGGCAAAAACACATACCGCCACAGAGCGGCGGGGGCTTTGACGGTAACCGCCAGAGGGGAAAAAGAAACCGATATCCTCTATGTGGGCAAAAAGCCTATTTATGAAATTCTGTCGCATTATAACGAAGATATCGTTATTTTAGAGGGCGTAAGGGATATAGTTGCCCCCGAAATAGCTTGCTGCGACGAAAACTCTTTTCCCGAAATTACGCCGCTTACGGTGGCGGTAAGCGGCAGATTCGCCAATAAAGGGATTAAGGAATATAAGGGCTTGCCCGTCATAAACAGCGTGGACCATACCGCCGCCCTTGCCGATTTGTTGGAGGAAAAAACTCCCGCGCTCATGAATGACTTTGATAAAGAATGCTGCGGATACTGCGGCTATGACTGCAGGGGTTTTCTTGCCGCGTATCTCAACGGCCAAGCCGATATAAAAGACTGCGTATTGAAAAAAGAATATAAAGTCAAGCTCAAAATAGGGGATGACGAAATCGCCATGGTGCCTTTTGTGCAGAATATTTTGTACAATGTGGTAATAGGGGTGGTCAAAGAGCTTAAAGGATACAATCAAAACAAAAAAATTGAAATACTGATTGAAGGCCATGAAGATAATAAAAAAGTTTGAAAGCAAAAAGAATAAGGTATTGCTTGTGCAATCGCCCGATGGCAGCCTTTTTGTAAAAAAGATTTTTGCCAATTCTCAGTCCTGCCGAAACGAATTGCAAAGTTTGCTGGCTTTGGACGGCAAATGCGCGCCCAAGGTTTTGGGCGGCGGCGAAAACTTTATCGACATGGAATATATTGAGGGCTGTTTGTTCCTTGACGCTTTCTTGAGCGCCGACACGGAACAAATGTCCTCGCTCGCTCAAAGCCTGTGGGGGTTTTTTAAGGATTATGCCCGTACTTTCAAGGGGTATGTTCCCGCCGATGTCAATTTTAGGAATTTTATTTTGCGGCAAGGCAAATGCTATGGAGTGGATTTTGAAGAAAAAATCCAAGGCTCTTTGGCTTTGTGCGTTGCCAAGGCCGCGGCTTTCGCTTTATTGTACGACACCGACGAAAACAAAAAAAAGGCGTTTTGCCATGCGCTTATTTCTTTGGCGGGATTTTCTCCCTATCAATTGAAAGCCATGGTGGACAAGGAAGTCAATTTTTTGATTTTGAGAAGAAACAACCGATAACAAATTGATATATGTTTTCAATTTTGATAAAATAAATAGCATATGATAGTTTTGAAAAAAAGTTTTAGATTAACCGATAAAGACAGCGACACGCATACGAATTTTAATTTTACCGTTCCTCGCGACGCTCGCGCTCTCGTTGTCAGTTTCAGCTATTATCCCAAAAAACTTGAGGACAAGGAGCTTTCTTATCGCTTGCTCAGAAAAGCGCTTGCTCATTATGACGAAGGCGTGGAATTTGACGACAAGGAATTGGATAGCTATCTTCCGCTCAAAAACCTTCTTACCGTTTCGGTGGACGGCCCGCAGGGAAGGGCGGGCGCCGCCCACAGGCAGGGCAATGTTCAAAAGCATGTTATTTCCCACAGCGGAAGCTCCCAAGGCTTTGTTAAGCAGAAAATAACGCGCGGGGTTTGGAACATAACCGTTTCCGCCCATTCCATAGTAACTCCTTATGTCGACGTGCTGTTGGAGGCGGAAATTGAGTAAAAATTATCACGCTTTTGAACTGCATTGCCACACCAACCACAGCGACGGCGACATGACGCCCGCTCAGCTTGTGGATAACGCCGTAAAAAAAGCTTACGACGGAATAGCGGTAACCGACCACAATACCGATTCCGCCGCCCAAGAGGTTTATGAGCTGGGCAAGCAGAAGGGGCTTTTTGTTATTAAGGGCATTGAATGGACCACTTTTTACGGGCATTTGACGGCGATGGGCGGAAATAACGATATCGATTGGCGGGAAATTAACAAGGACAATATAGACCATATTCTGAAAAGGGCTTACGATAACGGCGTGGTCGTGGTTATCGCCCATCCCAAAAGATACGGGACGCCCGTTTGCACGGGG
>LFSG01000024.1 GCA_001512685.1 Clostridiales bacterium DTU072 | reverse complement strand
TTAACAGTTGACCTTGTTTGTCATGGCGTACCCAGTCAATTATCTTTTAATAAATATATAGAGGGTTTGGAAAGAAAGTATAAAAAGAAAATTGTTGATTATACATTTAGAGCCAAAAAGAAATTTAATAGTAATGCCAATACAAACTCTATTAATTTAACTTTTGAGAATGGGGAAAATAAATGTATTCAAAGTAGTGATGATTCATACAATAGAGCATTTGTTCAAAGAATAATGCTTATGCCCTCTTGCTATAATTGCTCTTATGCGACAACAGAAAGAACCTCAGATATCACCATAGCTGATTTTTGGGGGATATCTAATTTTGATAAGAGTTATAATGAAACAACGGGAACTTCTTTGATAATAGCCAATACGGACAAAGGAAAACAGGTTGTTGATAATTTTGAAGATGTAAGGATGAGTGAATTTGATATAGAAAAAGCTACAATGAAAAACTCATCATTATTAAAACCAAAAACACCTCATAAAAAAAGAGAAGAGTTTTTGACAGCTTTACAAGAGGGTATGCCCTTTGATAAGGCAGTCAATAAATATGCCCCAATAAGCTTTAAGACCAAACTTAAGAGAACAGTAAAAAAGGTATTACCCCAAAAACTGATAAGAATTATTAGAAAAATAAAATAGTATTATCTATGTTATAATCATCACAAGGAGACCCCATGGAAAGAAACCTACTTAAAAAAAAGATATGGGCGGTGGCGGGCGCCAATCAGAACCCTGAAAAGTACGGGAATAAGATTTATAAGAGGCTCAAATAAAAGGGCTATGAGGTGTTTGCAGTCAATCCCATGTATGACGAGGTGGAAGGGGATAAGTGCTATAAGGATTTGGCGTCGCTTCCCAAACTGCCCGATGTTGTCAATATGGTTGTGTCGCCCAAAAGGGCTACGCCTATATTGGAACAAGCCAAAAAGCTGGGCATAAAGTATATTTGGTTTCAGCCGGGAACTCACGACGAAAAAACGCAAGAAATATCAAATTTATTATCAGACTTGTTTCAAATGCCTTGCAACACATTACCCAATTACTTAAATGTTACATTCACTCCTTCAAATCAAATTTTACACACTACAAGAATATATAATTTGTTTAACGATTATTACGAAGGAAAAACCTATAATAGACAGTCATATTTTTATAAAGAATGGAATGACGCATCCTCAAAAATACTTTTAGCCTGTGATAAAGAACTTCATAGTATATGTGAAAGTTTGAAAGAGTTTGATTTAACTGGAGTAAAATCCTTATTGACACACTATGGAGTGGGAAATTATAAAGAAATGACCTATAAATTATCTCATATTCCAGCTTTTCAAATAAGTTTGACTCCTATGATAAAAATTGAAGATGAAAAATATATACCCGATAAGAATAATAGGTATTTCACAA
>LFSG01000016.1:18537-34198 GCA_001512685.1 Clostridiales bacterium DTU072 | reverse complement strand
AATGCTGCGTGGAGTTTACCGAAAACGATTTCAGCATATTAAGGTATTATTACTCCAACGCCGACCATTACGCCATAAGAAAATATAGCGGCAAAAGCGTTCATCTTGACATAACTCAAGCGCTTGATTACGACATAGACAGAATAATGACGGGCTCTTTCACTAACAACTATGTCTCGCCGCAGGATAGGCTTGCGTTAAAAACATTGACCATAGGCAAAGTAAGCGTAATGGAAGATTTCGCCATAAACAACATAAGCACGCTTATAGCCATATTCATAAAAGGCGATTTCAGCAAGGAAGACATACCAACGATATATGATTACAGCATAGCGAAAAACACTCTGGGCGACGGCGCGGTAAAAATCTATGTTCCCGCCTCCTTGCTTCGAGATTTCCGCGCCGAGTGGCCGCGTTTGGTTGACCGTATTTATCCCGACAGCGTTATTATGAACGATTGCGCCATAAGCTCCATTGAGGGCAGCCAAAACAACCATTATTTACAATATTTCGGGGATGAAGCCAATGTAACCATACCCGACGCGGTAGACGGAAAACCCGTTACCGTTATCGCCCAAAACGCTTTCAGACACAATTACAGCGTAAAAAATCTTGTCATAGGAGCGAATATTAAAGAAATAAGCTATGCCGCCTTAACGAACACAAACCTTAAAACAATCACCTTCCTGAGTCAAGAGCCTCCTGCGGTAGATGTGTATTTCCTGTTCTCAAACGAAGGCTTGGAGCATATCTATGTGCCCCAAAGCAGCATAGCGCTTTACAGAGAAAAGCTGCCTTCAAAATTTTCGCTATATATCACGGGAATAACCGATTAAAAGCTTTTTTTATCGTTTGCCGTCCAAATTATGGATATATCTGTACATTTGCTCCACGATAAGCCCGTATTTAACCGAATATTTTTTGTCCTTAAACAAGAAGCGGTAGGTGCCTTCGGGATAAATCAAGTCCACTCCTTCTTGGTTTTTTACGGTTATGGTATGCAAGGTCTTGAGCGCGGTCTTGCATTCAAAAGGCTGACCATTCTTGGTGCCCTTGTATCCGATATATTCTTTGTCTATATAAAGCTCTCCCTCTCCGATGGGAACATACTTTCTGTCCACTTCCATAAAGCTGTCCACTTTGTGCGAGATATAGAAATCATCTTTTCTGATTTCCTCATCTATGACCTTTCTTTGATAGTCGTACCACAAATCAATGCGCTTGAAAGCCTTGCTTGTAGCATCGGGGATAAGCTCCCCGTATTCGGTGTATTCCACATTGTTGCCGCAATAGTCGCAAATAAGATTCCTGTCCGTGGTTCTCATTAAATAATCAAGACTGCACTTGGGACATCTATAAAGAATATATTCCAGTCCTCTGGCGGGTTTGGAGGAGCGGAAACGCGCTTTGTTTTCCTGTTGAAAGATATGGTCGTTGAATTGCAAAGCGTCCACCACTTTTTTGTAGATTTCATCATTGGACAGTTTTCTGACTTGCTCTTGAGTAAGCAAAACCGAGGTTTTTATCCTAACCTGCCCGTATCTGAAGCCCTTATAATACCTTGGCTTGACAAGATAAGCGCCTTGTGAATAAGACAAAACGACGGGAACATCGAGGAATTTAATTAATTTGGCAATGCTGGGGGGTATGTAATGAAGGTTTTTGCCGTCCAAAGAAGCCTTGCCTTCGGGATAAAGCGCCACATTCCTGCCTTGCTCCACCGCCGCCTTAAGGGTCTTTAAGGCCATAATGTCAATGGCAAATTGGTTTTTGGAGATACAGCCCACTCTTTCTATGAAAGGCTTGAAAAGCTTCCAGGTAAACAAATCCCTGCTGGTCAAAATATTCAGCCTGTGCGGCAGCAAAGCGCTTACGGTAAAAGCTATGTCGGCAAGGCTGGAATGGTTGGCGATAACCATAAAAGGACCTTTTAAGCCTTTAATTTCTTTTTTGTCTATCTTCAGCCTGAACAGTAACTTAGACAAAAATTTTACTATATAAGCTATGGTATAATAAAGAAACCCGTTGGGTTTTCTTACCACAATGTCCTTAATGTTTTTATCCTCCGTTATCATAAAACACCTCTTTTTTTTATTTCAAATTTTCGGGATTTAATCCCTCTAAATCGGCAAGGACAAATCTTCCGTCCTTTCTTACCAGCGTATCGTCAAAATATATTTCCCCGCCGCCGTATTCGGGAGTGTGCATTTGCACCAAATCCCAATGAACGGCGCTTTGGTTGCCGTTGTCGCAATCCTCATAGCAGCTTCCCGGCGTGAAATGAATGGAGCCGGATATCTTTTCGTCGAACAGAATATCGCCTATGGGCTTAGTGATAAAAGGATTGACGCCCAGAGCGAATTCTCCTATATACCTAGCGCCTTCGTCGATATCGAGGATTTTATTCAATTGTTCGGTCTTGTCTGCTTGGGCCTTGACAATCTTGCCGTCCTTAAACCACAGCTTGACATTGTTGAACATTATGCCGTTTTCTATAGAAGGCGTGTTATACGCTATATAACCGTTTACACTGTCTTTAACGGGAGCGGTATATATTTCGCCGTCGGGAATGTTCCTTTCTCCGCTGCATTTTATGCCTTTCATTCCCTTTATGGAGAATGTCAAGTCGGTATTCTTGGCGATTATTCTGACCTTGTCCGTTTTGTCGATTAATTCAATCAGCGGGTCCATAGCCTTGCTCATTAAAGCGTAATCCAGATTGCATACCGAAAAATAAAAATCCTCAAACGCTTGAGTGCTCATATTGGCAAGCTGGGCCATGGCTGGAGTGGGCCACCTCAGCACCACCCATTTGGTGCCCTTAACCCGCAATTCATGATGGACAGGATGGGAATAGTATTTGCCGTAAAGCTGCATTTTTTCGGCGGGCACATCGCTTAGCTCCATGGAATTCAAGCCGCCCCTAAGCCCGATATAAGCGTCCATTTCCTTCATGCGAAAACCGTCGTATTTAGCCATAAGCTCGGCGGTTTCTCTATTAATTCCCAAGAGAATTTGCCTTTTTACTCTGCTGTCCGAAATTTCCACAAAAGGAAAGGCCTGTTTAGCATAGGCTTTTTCCACCAAAGCGTTTATCATAGCGATATCTATGCCGTTGGCCTCTATAAGCAATTTTTCCCCCTTTTGAAGATTGCAAGAATAATTGATTAAATTTTCGGCTAATTTTTGTATTCTGGCGTCCGTCATTGAATCTCCTTACGATTATGTAAAAGCGTTGCCGACATTATCTCTTTTTAAGGAACTCTCTCATTCTGTCCATAGCCTTCTCCAATTTCTCCATGGAGTAAGCGTAGCTTATGCGGATATGATTTACGCCGCTGTTTCCGAAAGCGCCGCCGGGCACCACGGCCACCTCATGGCTTTTAAGGAAAGCGGTAGCGAACTCTTCGCCGTTCATGCCCGTGGATTCCACGCTGGGGAACATATAGAAAGCGCCCAAGGGCTCAAAGCATTCCAGCCCCATATCCAGCAACGACTTATACAAGAATTTCCTTTTTCTGTCGTATTCGGCCTTCATCATCTCCACTGTGGCGAAGTTATCCTTAAAGCCTTCTTCCAAACAAGCGAGGGCGGCGTATTGTCCCGCGGTGGGGGCGCACATTATGGCGTACTGATGTATTTTAAGTATTTGCTGTATTATCTCAACGGGAGCGGCCGCAAAGCCTATTCTCCAACCCGTCATGGCGAAAGCCTTGGAAAAACCGTTGAGATATACCGTTCTTTCTTGCATGCCTTTGACATTGGCGATGCTGTAATGCTTGTTTTCGCCGTATGTAAGCTCGGCGTAAACCTCGTCTGAAAGAACGAGCAAATCGTTTTCTATTATTACCTCGGCTATGTCCTCAAGTTGCTCTTTTGTCATTATGCCGCCGGTGGGGTTGGACGGAAAGGGCACAAAGACCAGCTTTGTTTTATCGGTAATGCGGGACTTTATTTGCTCCTTGGTCAAAATAAAGCCGTTATCCTTGGTGCAGGGTATGCTTATGGGCGCGCCTCCCGCCAGCGTAACGCAGGGAGCGTAAGACACAAAACAAGGTTCGGGGATAAGCACCTCGTCGCCGAAATTGATAAGCGCGCGCAAGGTATTGTCAATGGCTTCGCTTACGCCCACGGTAATTATTATTTGAGAAACATCATATTCAAGATTGAAGCGTTGACTTAAATATTTTTTGATAGCCTCTCTCAGCTCAATCAAACCGCTGTTTGAAGTGTATTTTGTTTCCCCTCTTTGTATGGAAGCGATAGCGGCTTCTCTAGCGTAGTCGGGAGTAACGAAATTAGGCTCTCCCACGCCCAACGAAATGCAATTGGGCATGCTTGCGGCCACATCAAAAAACTTTCTGATACCGCTGGGCTTCAACGATTGCGCCCTTGAACTGATATACCTGCTGTAATCCATTCTTACCCTCCGCCAAAAAAATATTCCTTAAATGATTTTCACATAAAAAAATCTGTTACGAGGAGGATCGAATTCGGCAAAGAATATGCTTTGCCAAGTGCCAAGAACCAATTCGCCTTTATCAATGATAAGAGTTTGGCTTACTCCCAAAACGCTGCTTTTTATATGAGCGTCGCTGTTGCCTTCAAGATGGTTGAATTCGGCGCGATTGGGAAAAGCTTTTTCCAAGCCGTACGCGATATCTTCCCTGACGGTCATGTCGGCGTTTTCGTTAATGGTTATGGCCGCCGTGGTATGCGGACAATAAACCACGCAAAGTCCTTCCCGCCTGCCGCTGTCGTATACCGCCTGCCTGACTAGCTTAGTGATGTCATACAAGCCTTGTTCATTAGTCTTCAAGCTGAATTTGTACATTAAACCTCCCAAACCGATTTCTTCATATGATTAGAAGAATTATACCATAGCCGCTACCTTTCGTCAATCCCAATTATGCCTAAAAACATAGGATTAATAACACCTTTTTTATCTTTATTCTATGGCTTTTTGCTTAAAAATTCTGTCTTGTAATGAACATGTTTATGTGTTAAGATGTTAAGGTTATTAATTTTTTTATCGCAAAGGAAAAAAACATGGAAAACATCACCGACAAAAAATACCTCACAAAATTCAACATTGCCTCTTTTGCGCTTGCGGGCTTTGGACAGAATTTAATTATCGGAGTGGTAAACTCATTCATATTGTTTTTTTATATCGATGTCTATCTATTGGGAGCGGCGGCGACGGGAACGCTGATGATAGTGGCGAGGATATGGGACGCTCTTAACGATCCCATTATGGGAACGATAGTGGACAAGACACGCACCCGCTGGGGCAAAATGCGGCCTTATTTGCTGTTTACGCCGCTGCCTTTGGCGCTAAGCACGATATCGCTTTTTATTATCCCCGACATAAGCTATGCGGGCAAGGTGGTATACGCCTATGTTACATACATATTGTGGGGAATGATTTATACGGTATGCGATGTGCCGTTCTGGGGCTTGGCTTCGGTAATGACGCCCAATCCCCAAGAAAGAATATCCTTCATATCGATATCAAGATTGGTGCACTCCATAGGCGGGGCTGCGCCCACCTTAATAATTCCTTTGCTGGTAAAGCTCATGGGCAGCAACGAAAAAGGCTTTTTGATGGCGGGAATAATAATAGGCTTGTTGGGCGGAGGATTGTTTACGCTGTCGTTCATAGGAACGGAAGAAAGATGCGCCAAAGAAGAGAAAGCGCCCACATTGAAGGAGTGTCTGTCTTATCTTAAAATAAACAAACCCTTAAGGTATGTGTTGGCGGCCAATGTGCTGGGCTTCATGCGCGCTTTGCCCATAGTCAGCAGCATGTATATAGCCACTTATATCTTGGGGGACGGCGCGCTGAATATCATAATCGTAGGCGGCTGGGGAATATCGGGCTATTTGGGCATGCTGCTTACCCCCATAATCTGCAAAAAATTCAATTTCCGACAAATTTATTACCTATCCGCCATTTGGGGCGTTTTAAGCTCCTTGCTGCTTTTTGTTCTGGGCAAAAACCTGTACGCCATCACCGCTTGCTTATTCTTGTGCGGCTTCCCGTACGGCGTGGCCACCAACATAAACTATTCCATGATAGCCGACAGCGTGGAATATGTGGAATGGAAGACGGGCAAACGCGCCGAAGGCGTAACCGTATCCTTCCAAACGCTCATGAACAAGCTTATGTCGGCTTTGCAAATAGGAATGGTGGCGCTGATGCTTATAATAATTAAATTCGTGGAGCCCGTCAAAGTGGGCAAAATATCGGTGCCGCAGCCTCAAAGTTCATTTACGCTTAATGGCATGTTCCTTATGATAACCATTCTGCCCGCCATAGGATGGCTGCTGAGCGCCATTCCCATGAAATTCTACAACTTCATAGGAGCGGAAAGGGTATTGGCGCATAAAGAATTGCAGGAAATGAGAGCCCAAAAAGCGGCGCTTGCCGCCAAAGACGACATCCCCTGTGGTCAATAAAGTTTTCTACACCAAATATATGGGATTGGTAATGGCGTAAAGCAAAGGAGGCACTTTTTCGTAAGCTTCCTTGCGCAAAAAGAAGAACAATCCTATTTTATGCAACAGTTTTTGGAAAAGGTTTTTATTGTATTCTATTTCGCATCTTACATAGCCTTTTTGACGAAGCGGAACGCTGATATTGAAGTCCCCTCTTCTGGGAGCGGTAAACTCATGGAAGCAGCCGCCGCCGTCGATAACTTTAAGCTTATGCCCCTTTTTCATGCCGCTTACGCTTATTTTCACCTGCAAGCCTTCCTTAAATTCGACCTGCTGTCCCACATAAGCTTCTCCCACCCTCATATCTATCATGGTGGAGGAAGGAGAATTCTTTAGAACGCAGGCGCCTTCCTTAATGGCTTTAAGAATGGCGTCTTGGGAATTGCAGTCAGCGTAGACGCAAAGGGTGGGGCTTGCCAATAAATCGGTAATATAAAAATCCCTATGATAATCGCTTCCGCCTATGGCGGGCAGCCGTCTGCCCTGCTTGAGTTGATCGTCCCACCATTTTACGGCCTTCAAGTTATCCTTTCTCATGGGGCCGTTCCAAACCTCCACGGCGTCGTATATTATGCCCTCAAATTCAAACAGCCAAGGACATAACGAGCACATGGGATGGTTTAAGACTTGAATGGCCCCCCTTTCTTTGGCTTGACGGTTGCGCTGCTTAAACTCCTCTAAAGAATTGACGGCGAAGCTTCCGTCATAAGGCTTGTCCAAGCCGAATAAATTCATATGGCCTCTGTAATTGGTCAGCTCCACGCCTTTAATCACCGTCGCCCCTTCATGCTGGGGCAAGGATATGCCCTCAAGGTTATTGTTGTGGTCGGTAATAATAATGAAATCAAGCCCTTTTTTTGCGGCTTTTTTCACCAGCTGCTCCCGCGTAAGCTTGCCGTCGGAATGGTTGGTGTGGGTATGGGTGTCGCCTTTAAGCCACCTCAGACGCTTGAAATAAAATTTGATGTCATAATAAACGGTAACGCCTTCGGGGCGTATCTGATAAGCGCCCACAATAATTTGCCATTTGCCGGGATTTATCTCCTTCTTTTTGAAACCGGGCGTGGAGCAGCAGGGAGAAATGCTTACTTCTCTGACATCCGAGCCCCTTGTTCCCACATCGTCGCCCTTTTCGTCAAGAAGCCCGAAATCGATGACATTTTTTTGCTGCTCGGTAACTCTGGAATTGGCTTTATCGCCCTCGTATGAATATTTTATATCCATTCTTTCCACATTGGGAGGAACTTCAAAGGACAACAAAAGATATTTTTTTTCTTGGTCTTTTTCTATTCTGTATTCGATACGAAGGCTTTCCATTTTATCTCCTTTTGACTATGGCGGTTAATTTCTGTATGTTTTTTATGGTAATCTTATCTTTCCAAAACTCCATAATGCCTTCGTCCCTCATGCGCATCATTTCTCTTGACATGGAAGGCCTGCTGACATTCAAAAAAGCAGCCATTTCATTCCTGTCCATACCCAAAGACAATTGCAGGCTGTTTTGCTCAAGATACTTGTCGTATATCAGTTGAGCGATTTTAAGGCGCATACCTTTTATGGTGATATAATTGTTGTTGTTCTGCAAATCCTCTATTCTGCGGCTTAAATACTGCAAAGCCTTATGTATAAGCTTTTGGTGGCAGGGGCAGGCTTTTTCGCACATGGTAACGATGGAATTGGTTTGCAAATACAAAAGCGACACTTCGGAGGCGGCGACCACATTAAAGCCTATGCGCTTATCCTCCAAATAAAACTGCTCCATTCCAAACATTTCGCCCTGCGACAACATGCCCACGGGCTCTTTTTCCCCGTTAAGCTTGGTAATGAACTTCAACAGCGTTCCTTCCAAAACGATACAAATTTCCTCTGCCTTGCTGTCTTCCTTGGCAATCAGCATGCCCTTGGATTTCATGACGATTCTGCCCTTCATGCAATCAAAGAGAGTATTTATTTCCTTGTCGCTGAAATCGTCGAATAAGCAGTTTTTTCTGATAAGTTTCAAAAAATTCATGGCGTCATCCTTTAGTGCGTGGAAAAATAGTAGCATAGGCTACAGAATTAATTATACCTTTTTGATAGGTTATGTCAAGATAAAAAAACCGTTTTCGCGCAACAATGCGCCGTTAATTGTATTTGCAAAAGCGTTATGCTATAATAGTTTTTAACGGAGGAGCGTATGGCTGAAGACGCGATACAAGAATTTCAAAACCTCATTCAAAGATTGGCAAGCGCCAATCTGCTTGTTTTGGATAAAGAAATTTCCCATTTTCTTTCCGCCCTTGTTTCCAAAGAAGAGTTTAAGGACATCATAACGACCTGCAGCAAAAATTACAATTTTGAGGAAGACTGGAACAAAATCAAAAACAAAGAGCAATTTATACTCCCCCACAATAAAAGACAGCGAGTGGCGTTTATTATAGGGCTTTTTTATAAGTTTGACATAAACGAGCTTTCCATAATCAATATCCTGACCAATTTTTACGGATACAATCAGGATTTGCAAACCGCCTACAAGCAATTTACGGACGAAGTAACCAAGCCTTTGCAAGAAGCGTTTATATCCTTGCTCAAGGGCGAGCCGGTGGAAGGCGAAGCGGTTGACAAGCCCTTGCCGGTGCTGGACAAGATGATTGAAGACATCAACGAATGGATGAATTTGCTTGCCTCGTCGGTAACCAACCTCGAAAAAGAGCTTCCCGAATACGCCATAAAAGAAATTCATTTTATGATTGAAGGCTTTACCGAATGGCTGGACAAAAAGGACATAAACGCTTTGAAGCTTATTTGGCTGGGCCTGAAAAACACATTGATAAAATACAATTTGGACTGCAAAGAGATTTCGCAAACCGAAATGCTTTTCAAGCTCTATGGTCTGGATATGGAGATTAAATGAACTTTTTAATAGCGTTACAAACGGTAGCGGTCTTACTTGCCATGGCCATTCCGGGATTCATAGTGAGCAAGCTCAAGCTGCTCGATGTGGACAAAGGCATAAAAACGCTGTCCGTAATTCTTTTATATGTATGCCAGCCCTTTATCACCGCCAACGCTTTTTTGAACACCCGATTCGACCCCAAGATATTGGTAAACCTTGCATTCGTGTTTTTGATTACTTCGGTATTGATGACAATATTGATTTTTGCCGCCCATTTTATTTTTACCAAAGAAAAGAATTCTTCAAGAAGAAGCGTGTATGCTTTCGCTTCGTCGCTGGGCAATGTGGGCTATATGGCCATACCCTTCTTGCAAGCGCTGACGCGCAACAATCCCGAAATAATACTGTACGCTTCGGTGTCGCTGGTAGGGTTTAATTTGGTGGCGTGGACATTGGGATGCTATTTGCTGAGCGGAGGGAACAAAAGATACATATCCATAAAGCGCGCCTTCTTGAATTTGCCCACGATTTCCTTTATTTTGGTTTTGCCGCTGTTTGTGCTGAACATAAATTTTCTGCGCTTTGACAATTTGGATTTTATCAATAACGCCATGGCGCTTTTCGCCAATATGATGGCCCCCATATCCATGACAATATTGGGTATGGAATTTTCCAAAATGAAATTCAAAGAAATCTTTAACGACTATGCCGCGTATATAAGCTGCGCCATAAAGCTTATAATATCCCCGCTGCTGGGTTGGTGCTTGTTCAGGCTGTGCCATTTATTTGTGGATTTGTCGGCGATTAAGCTGAATATAATTACGCTTGCCTCAATGCCCGCCGCCACATTGGTAATGATGTTCGGAGCGCTTTTTGAAGCCGACGGCAAAGCCGCGGCCAGAGCGGTTTTACTTTCCACCTTGCTGTCAATAATAACCATACCGCTGTCGCTCATGCTTTTGGTATGACATGCGCTTGAGAACGCAAAGAATTAAATTATTGAAAAAAAAGAAAAAAATGGTATATACTAAATTAAATAAATTTTTTGGAGGCAAAAAGATGAAAATCACCAAAGATATGCTTTTGATAGACGCTTTTCGGATGGGCAATCAAGAAAAAATGGCGGAAGTTCTGCAAAGCTTCGGCATGCACTGTTTGGGATGCGCGCTTGCGCATGGGGAAACGATAGAACAAGCGGCGGCTTCTCACGGAGTAGACGCCCAAGAAATGGTGGACTCGCTCAATGCTGTTCTTGATAAATAAATTATTGTCCTTGCTTAAATTGATAGTCTGAAAAGCGCGCTTTTTCAAAAAAATAATGGGATAATCAAGCCGTTATCCCATTTTTTGATGTTCTTTTCCAATGTAAAGTTTATCTGCCTATAATTTTCTTTCTCAATTTGCTTCTGCGCTTAGCCACAGCGGCGCTTATCAAAGCGGCGGCGACAATTATGGCCCCGCCCCCCGCCAGCGCGTAAATTACCCAAGCGACATCCCCCTTGCCTTCTCCCAAAATCACATAAGACAAAGCGGAATGGGAAGACAATTGCGCTTTTATTTCCATATAATCGCCTTTCCTCACGCTTTGGACTTCAACGATTTGACCGTTTTCGTCAATTACGCCCACCTTCAGATTTTTCAAATGGCGGAACTTGGGAGCAATCAAAAGCTTGACATCGGCAACCGCTTCCCCCTCTCCCTCAAAGGTTATGTCAAAAACCTGTTTAATTTCCATGCCCTTAAATCCCCCCGAAGTTATATCCTTTTCCTCAATCGTCATATCCGCTTGCAACTGAGAGCCGGGCAAAAACCCGTCCGAAGAGATAACTTCCGCCACAATGCCGTCGCTATCGTCGTGGGAAGTTATGCTTTCCAAATAAATAATAAAATTATATTCGGTAACTCCCGTCAAAACATAATTGGGATTGTCCAAGCTTATGGAAGCGGTATAATAATCGGGCAGAATGACTTGCTTGTCATAAGTTATGACGGGCGTTACGGCCTGCTTTTCGTCTTTGGGGATATTATTAAGCTCCACCCTTATTTCTTTGACTTGACCGTCATAGAAGCTGTTTTCGGGAGGATAGAATGTGGCGGTAACGGGGCGTGGAAGTATGGTAAGCGTGGCATAAAGCGGAAGAATCGGCTGATAATTATTCTGATCATAATCAAATTCGGCTTTGGCTTCGTAGCTTCCCGCGTTTACGCCTTTGTTGGAGGCATATATTACGTCGGTGATTTCTTGAGGCAAATCGCCGCTTACGGCTATGGCTTGCTCTTTGGCGTTATAGATTACCTCTTTGTCGTTAAAGCTGACCTCTTCCATATTGATTACGGCTTTGGAAATATGATAGACGCCGTTAGTGAAATCGGCTTGGTAATTGGGATTGTCTATTTCTCCCCTTATTGCGTAAAACCCGGCGTTGACGCCCCCTTCTTTTATCAAAGTCAAATTCAAATCGTCCCCTTCCACTTTGTTCATGACATCGCAGGTAAGCTCTTGCAAGGGCTGACCGTACACGCTGGTTTTGTCATGGATGGTGATATAAACCGTCCTTTTTGAAATGGTTAAAAGAGCGGTCATGGGCAAAACCTCGTTATAATTATTCCAGTCATATTCAAACAAAGCGCTTACTTGGTATTCTCCCGCGTTTACTTTGCCGTTGTTTTCATATTCGATTGCCGCTATTTCCTGAGGAAGCTCCCCCGTCACATAGATAAAATGCTGTTGCCCGTCATACTCAAACGATTGGCCGTCAAAAGAAAGCTGAGACACATCGATATCGGCTTTATTGATTATCAAGCGTACCTGCACGGGCTGGGGAGCGAGATAATTGGCGGTTTCCAAAGCGGTAATCGTTATTAAATAACCGTCTTCATTGGCGTCGACATAACCTTGAGCGCCGTCATATATCAACTCGGTTTCATTATGATTAAGGGAAGCCTCAACCGTTTTCATATCGCCGTCGTAAGTAAAGATCTGCACGCTGTCCGCTTGAATTTCAGCCTGCGCTTTATTTATAGTCACGTTTTGGCTGGCGGTGGCGCTGGCGCTTTGCTGCCCGTCATCCACCGTTACGGTAACGCTGTAAACCCCGCTTTGGCTCACTTGAGAAACGGTAACGCTCTGCTGGTTTGAAATAAACTCTTCCCCCAAATACCATTTATAGGAAAAATTGCCCAAAGGATGCTCTGCCGCCGCCGTCAAAACAATGGAACTTTGAGGATCATAAGTAACTTCCCCTTCATAGCCTTCAATAAACACCTGAGGTTGGTTGAGGGTATAAACGGCGTTGATTTCCATATCTTCGGTAATGTTTTCTATATCGGTATCCCTGTCCCAGGCTTTGGAATAGCCCTCCTTATCCGCGGGCTGGGGGAATTGGCTTACGGGAATATTTTGACCGTAACTCGCTTCAATGATTTGGATTGAATTGTGGGAATTAAATACGACTTTTAGATAATACACTCTTATGGTTATAAAAAAGTAACAGCGTTCATAGTTGTCTTCATCGTCGGGTATAAACACAACCTCCTCTTCAAACTCTCCCGCTTCCTCCATTATTTTGTCGCCCTCTACCCATTCACAGCGCCCCTCCGTGCTGAATACATGGTCGTCGCTAAGTTCGCTGCAGGATAAAGGCAGGCCCGCAATCAAATCTTCGCATACCGGCAAGCGCAAAGGGTAAGGCGTCTCTTGGGCATAAGCCGCGTCCTCATGCGGAATAGAAACACAAAAAAGCAATATCGCCAAAACCGCAAATATGACAAAGGCCGCGCATAAAAATTTGGAAAAAACGGAAGACATATCAAACTCCTTATAATCGTGTTTGACTAATACAAAAATATAGCAAATTTATTTTAACATATATAAAGCCATATCTCAAGCGCTGAATTAAGTTAAAGTTTTCAAAATATGTTTTATTTTTGTAAATGTAACCGAAAAAAACCGCGAAAAACCGCTTTTATCAGCCTTGCTTAACAAAATTTCTCAACTTCCCTATACCTTGAATTTCTATTTCTATGGTGTCCCCGTTTTTGATTTGCCCTATGCCTTCCGGCGTTCCCGTCAATATGGCGTCGCCCTTTTTAAGCGTCATTACTTGACTGGCGAAGCTTACGATTTGCTTGACGCCGTAAATCATATCCAAAGTATTGCCCCGCTGGACGGTTTTGCCGTTAAGGATGGCTTTTAGCTCCACATTGCCGTAATCCAAATCGGTTTGGATATACGGCCCAAGCGGACAAAAGGTATCAAAGCCCTTGGCCCTTGCCCATTGCCCGTCCATTTTTTGGAACACCCTTTCGGTAACGTCGTTAGCGCAAGTAAAGCCGAGTATAACGCTTTCGGCTTCTTCTTCGCTGATGTTTTTGCAATCTTTGCCGATTATTACGGCAAGCTCGGCTTCGTAATCCACTTTTTGGGAGCAAGGCGGCAGAACTATATATTCGTCATGCCCGATAACCGAAGTGGGCGGTTTGAAAAAAATAAGCGGAACGGGATTAAGCGAAAGATTAAGTTCTTTGGCGTGGTCGCGGTAATTGGCGCCCAAAGCGATAATTTTTGAAGGAACAACGGGAGCAAGCAGCTTTATGTCCCCCGTAATTTTTGTATGCGAAACACGCTTGATATCAAAGCAATCGCCGCTTTCAATCAAAAAATAGCCGTCATTTTCCTTTATTGCGCACTTAATTTCGCCCTCATGCAATATCCTTGCTATCTTCATAGATTACCTCTGCACCCTGCCGCTTCCGTCCCCTTCTATAAGGCTGAGCGCTTCTTTTACCGACACCAAATTGAAATCCCCTTCCACGCTGTGCTTAAGACAGCTTGCGCCCGCCGCGAACTCAATGCGCTTCTGCTTGTCAAAGTTATTCAGCGCCGCGTATATCAACCCCGCCGCAAAGGAGTCCCCGCCTCCTACTCCTGTCTCTTATACACATCTNNCCGCCGCAAAGGAGTCCCCGCCTCCTACTCTGTCCACGATATGGATAAGGTATTCTTTGGAAAAATAAAAACTTTTGCCGTCATACAGCATGGCCGACCATTTATTGTCGCTTGCGGACAGACTGCCTCTTAGGGTAAAGGCAACATTTTCAAATGCGAACCTATCCATAAGCTGCTCGGCTACCCGCTTATAGCCTTCTTTGTCAATGATTCCCCCCGTAATGTCGCTGCCTTGGGCTTTAATGCCGAACACATCGGCGCTGTCCTCTTCGTTGGCAATCAAGGTGTCCACATAGGGCATAATGGCGGTCATGGTTTGCTTTGCCTGCTCTTTTGTCCACAATTTTTTGCGGTAATTGAGGTCGCAGGACACTTTAAGCCCTTTTTGCTTGGCGGTTTTGGCCGCCATCAAAACGATTTCGGCGAGATTGGGTGAAAGGGCGGGCGTTATGCCCGTAAAATGAAACCAATCGGCGTTTTCAAATATTTCGTCAAAATCAAAATCTTCAAAGGTCGCTTGCGCCATCGCCGAATAGCTTCTGTCGTATATGACCTTGGACGCCCTTTGGGAAGCGCCTTTTTCCAAAAAATATATGCCCATTCTGCCGCTTCCCCTGACTATATGCTTGACGCCCACGCCGTATTTTCTCAAATTGTTTACGGCGGCGTCCCCCAATTCGTTATCGGGAAGCTTGGTAACGAATTCGGTATGGACGCCGAAATTGCTGAGCGACACCGCCGCATTGGCTTCGCCGCCGCCGTAAGCCACGCAAAATTTATCGGCTTGCAAAAACCTTAAATATCCTTCCGGCGACAGCCTCAGCATTATTTCGCCCAAAGTGATTACTTTCATTTCTTGACCTCCTTGGCAGTGTTTACGGCTTGAGCGCATAACGAAGTTATTTTTTCAAATTGACTGTTTTCTATAAGTTCTGGGCTTACCATCCAGCTTCCACCGCAGGCTATCACTTTATCGAAAGCAAGGTATTCTTTAATGTTGGAGATATTTATGCCGCCCGTGGGCACAAACTTTATTTGCGGAAAGGGCGCGGACAAGGCTTTTATGCCGTTTACGCCGCCATAATTTTGGGCGGGAAAATATTTGACGGTATCGATGCCGTTTGAGAGCGCTTTCATAATTTCGGTGGGCGTTACGCATCCGCCCAAATACAAAACGCCTTGCTTATGACATAAATCCGCTATGGCCTTGTCAAAGCCGGGGCTGACGATAAATTTGGCGCCGCATTCAATTGCCCTTAAAGCCATATCGGCGTTGATGACCGTGCCCGCCCCCGCCGTTACGCCCTCATGCTTGGATGCTGCGCTTATGGCCTGTCTCT
>LFSG01000016.1:0-18500 GCA_001512685.1 Clostridiales bacterium DTU072 | reverse complement strand
CGTTCTTATCCTTGGTCCCTGCCCAGGCGATCCGCCGATGGCTGATGCCAAGCCGTTTCNNTCCGCCGTTACGCCCTCATGCTTGGATGCTGCGCTTATGGCTTGGGCGGCGCAGGAAGTGCGGAAGGTAATTTCGGCTATGTCTATTCCCCCTTCGCAAACGGCGTCCAAAAGACGGGAAGTTTTTTGGGCGTCGTCAATTTTTATAACGGGGATAACCTTTGTTTGAGCCATTTTTTCCAAAATATTATATTTGTCCGCCATAACTTCTCCTATGCCTTAAAATTACCATAATCAAAGGGGCATGTCAATTTTTATTTAAGCCACGACGGCAAAGATTTTTTATTGCTTGCCCGTTCAAATGCTGTTATAATCTCAATATGAAGCTTTTTGAATATGGCGAAAAGGAAATAGAATATTTGAAATCAAGGGACTTTGCCTTGGCCAAATATATCGAACAAACGGGATTTATCGCCCGCGAGCTTTTTTCCGACATATTCGACTGCTTGACATACACCGTAATTTCCCAACAAATTTCCACAAAAGCCGCCCGCAAGATTTATTCCAAACTGCTTGATTGCGTCAAGGAAATAACCCCTTCGGCGATTTTCGCCCTTCCCCAAACCGTTTTGAAAGATATGGGGATAAACGGCAGAAAAATAAATTGCATAAAAGCCGTTGCCCAAAAATTTTTAAGCGGAACTTTCAGCCAAAACGCCTTATCTCTAATGCGGGACGAAGACTTTATCTCCGCCCTTACTTCGGTTAAAGGCATAGGCAAGTGGACGGCGGAAATGGCGCTGATTTTCGCTTTGGGCCGCAAAGACGTTTTCAGCTTGACCGATTTCGGTCTAAAAAAAGGCTTGTCGCTTTTAAGCGGTCATTGGGACATAACCCGCCAAGACATGCTCAAATACAAAAAGCTTTATTCCCCGTACGGCTCAGTAGCCTCATTTTATTTATGGCATTTGGCGGCGGCAAAAGGATAGACAAAAACGATGGCGATTAGCAGCCATAACGCTTAACATAAAAGCATACAAATACACGAAAATCACATAAATTTAGGGGAAATTTAATCATGGAAAACAAAGTAAAAAAAGAATTCATAACGCTTTTTGAAAAAACCGACAAAAAAGCCGTATATACCATATTGTGGATGACCGTCATATCATTTTTGTATTTAATTTCAATCCATTCTTTTCCTTTCTTCTCCAAGATAGCCCTAAAAACGCAGCTGGATTCATGGCAGAGGGGTTATTACCGGGACATATACAAAAATTTTCTGTCCTTTGCGCTGCTGTTCGCGGCCACCGCTTTATTCTCAAAATTAGTCTTAAAGCGCCAAATAAAAGAAACGGGATTGCTTCTTAAGAAAGAATATAGGCGCTCCAATATAATCTTGACCTTCATAGCCTTGGCAATCCTTTTATATATATCTTTTTTGAACGTTTGGGACGCTATATACAGAGGCACTCATGTCTGGAGCGGTAGGATATTTAATTTAAGCGCGGGATACGCGGCATTGTATTATTTTTCGTGTTTGGCTTTTTGGTTTGGCATGGAATACCTGTTCCGCGGCATGGGCTTTTTTAACATAAGCAACAGATACGGCCCGGCCATGGCAATTTCCATAACAACAATGGCTTCGTCGTTTACGCTCATTGCCATGCCCGGTTTTGCAACCGCGGACGCGCTATCCATAATCGTGATAGCGCAAGAAATCGCTCTGGGCTACATAACCTATAAAGCAAAAACAATATATCCCGCCTTTTTCGCCCGATTTTTGAGAATCCTTTGTTGGGATATTCTGTCCGCGCTCATGTGCTGAAACAAAACGCTTGTTTGAAAATCAAACTTCCGCCAAACAAACAAAAAGCCCAAAAAAAAATGGTCGGAGTGGCGGGACTTGAACCCGCGGCCTTATGGTCCCGAACCATACGCGCTACCAAACTGCGCTACACCCCGACAAAGCTATACTATTATAACCGAGCCGAAAATTTTTTTCAACAATATAGCCTAAGGAAAATAGGCTAAGCTCCAAAAACTATTTTTCTTCTTTATTCTGATCGTCCTTATTTTGCCCGTCTTGGCCGTAAAGCGCTTTTCTGGAAGGACAATTGGCTTGACTGCACCCCGCGCACCCTCCCGCGCATTTCTTGCCTTTCTTTCGGTCTATTATATATTTTACGACCGCCAAAATCACCAAAACGCCGATTATGACGATTAAGACTATTGACTGCCAGCCCATAAGCTAATTCAACTCTCCTTCCATTTCCGCTTCTATCTGAGCGGCTTCGGCTTCTATTTCTTCCTCCGACTGTTTTTCTTTGGCGTTTATCTGGTCCAAAGGATAGGTTTTTATGTCAAAGCTGCCGTCTTCGGTGTACACCTTGACCTTAACCTCCAGCCTTAATATGTCGTTGGCCACCACAGTGCCTTCGCCGTCGGGAGTTAAAGCCTTGGAGTCAATTTTGGGCATTTTTTTATAGACTTCGGTATAGTAATCGTTTTCATACTTCAAACAGCACATGAGCTTGCCGCAGCAGCCGCTTATCTTGGTGGGATTAAGGCTTAAGCCTTGGATTTTGGCCATTTTTATGCTGACTTTCTCAAAATCCCTAAGGTGCGTTATACAGCAGCAAAGCCTGCCGCAAGGAGCAAGCGCCCCTCTCATTTTTATGTCGTCTCTTTCGTAAATCTGCCTGAGCTCTATTCTGGTATGGAAGACGGAAGCGAGGTCTTTGACAAGCTCTCTGAAATCTATTCTGCCTTCGGCGGTGAAATAAATCAAAACTTTATTGCGGTCAAAGGTATATTCGGCATCCACAATTTTCATTTCCAAATTATGCTTTTTAATTTTTTCCAGCGTAATTTGTATAATCTCATCCCTTTTGGCAAGGTTTTCCTCATGCTTTTTGGCGTCCTCTTCGGTAGCTTTTCTGATAACCTCCTTAAGGGGGGGCACGATTTCCTTATCGTCCACTTCCCTGTTTGCCATGGCCACTATGCCGCATTCCACGCCCCTCGCCGTTTCGGTGATGACCGCTTCGCCTTCCTTAAATTCTATGTCTTTGGGCGAAAAATAATACATTTTTCCCGCGCTTCTGAATTTAACTCCAATAACTATTGCCATTTATAACTTGCCTCCAATATATCAAACAAAATTTTCTCCGCCACGCTTACGGCGTTCACATTAAAGTTAAGCATTTTTCTTGCTTCGTTGACGCTGAGTAGCGCCATGGCGGCCGCGGCGGGGGAAAACCTGTCCGCCAGCCGTTGCAAATCATAATCTCTATTTTTTATTTTAAGCGGAATATCCGCATGGGTTTTTATGCTCAGCACATCGGAAAGTATTATTTCCATAAAATCCAGCGTTAAAGCGATATTGCCTTTTTCAAATACGGGGTTATATATATAGTCTATTATCTGTTTGGAATTTTTAAGCGTAAGCAAAATTTCCATGACAGACATAAAATACTGCTGATAATCTTCCCTTTGAGCCATGGCTTGAGCCTTTTCAAAAGAGCCTTGGGCGTAGGAAGCGATAACTTCGGCTTTTTCTTTGCTCAAGCCGCTTTCTGTAAGTTCTTCGATAATGTCATGAGAGCTGAAAGGCAGAATAAAAAGCTTTTTGGCTCTGGATTTAATGGTGGGAAGAAGGGTGGAATCATTGGCGGCGGAAAGTATAATCACCACATTCTGAGGCGGCTCTTCATAAGTTTTCAGCAGCTTATTCTGTACGGCGGCGCTCATTTCTTCGGCGTTCTCAATGATATAAACCTTTCTGCCCCCTTCGATACTCTTAATTTGGGTATCCTCAACAAGCTCATTGGCATCCTTAACCTTAATTTTTGCGTTGGCGGCAATATATTTTACATCCACATGGTTATTGTTTTTAATCTTCTTGCAAACGGCACAATAGCCGCAGCCGCGCGAAGGGCACATAATGGCCATTGTGGCGAGAAGCAAAAACTTTTCCCTTGTCAGCCTGTCCGAGCTCAACAAAAGATAAGCGTGATTCAAGCGGTCGTTTTTTATATCCTTGATAAGGGAAATATAAGCGGATGTATTCTTTATCAAGCTTTCTTTCATTATTTAATGATACCCCGTTTTCTCAAAGCGTCTATGATGCTTTGAGAGGTTTCTTCCTTAAGCGGCTTGGGCTCTATGACTATATACCTGTCGGCGTAAGCTTGGCTGAGCCGCTTAAAGCCGTCGTAAACTTTAAGGTGGAATTCCCCCGATTCGCCTTCCATTCTGTCATCGATAACCTTGCCCTTTTGCTTGCGCCAGCTGTTCAAAGGGTTCATATCCAAAAAGACCGTATATTGGGGCATGCAATTGTTTACGGCAAATTCGTTTATTTGCATGACCTTTTCCAGTCCCAGCCCCCTTGCGAAGCCTTGATAAGCGAAAGAGGAATCTATGTAGCGGTCGCAAATTACCAGCATGCCTTGATTAAGGGCGCGCAATATCACGGTATTGATATGCTCTATTCTTGCGGCGGCGAAAAGATGCGCTTCGCAAAGAGCGCTCATTTTCTCCTTAAGCAGAATTTCCCTTATTTTCTCCCCCACTTCATTTCCTCCGGGTTCTCGGGTAAACAAGGCGGGTTGATTGGTTTTTTGCAGGTATTCCTTAAGATATCTTATTTGCGTGGACTTTCCCACGCCTTCGCAACCTTCGAAGGTAATGAAGTTTTTCATCTTTGGCCTCCGTCCTTATATGATATCACAGGCGCCATATTGTTTTCAAGCCCGAAACAATTATCGATATTATTTTTAATTGTTTGGGCGACTTCTTGACTAATCACTTCCCCGCTTAAAACAAGGGGTAGGCCGGGCGGATATATGCCTATTTCGCAATAAGCTCTTCTACCCGCGGCGCTGTCGATATCCACAAGCTCTTTTCGCGGACAAAAATCCAGTTCAACGACTTTGCCGCCCTCTTTTTCTTGCTCTTTTTCATTTTTGACATAGCGCTTAAGCCCGTTTATTTTTCTCAACCGCTTGGCCAAAGCTCCCAAACGGCGGTAATTATACGGAGTTACGATGGCTACGACCTTATCTTGACAGCCCATCTCCATATCCACCCCCATTTTGCCCAGCTCCTTCACCACCTGACCGCCCTCATAAACCGAGCGCAAAACCAATCTAGAAAAATCGTCGCTCGAGCAGACCTCAAATTCCCCCAAATCTTTTTTCTTAAAACGGTTAACCGCGGCGTAAACCCTGTCATATAACGCCCGCCCCCTCTTTCGCATGATATGGAAAGCCCTTTCAATGGAACAAAGCGTTATATACGACGGCGAAGTGGAATGAAAAAGCCTGCGTGCTTGAGCGCACAGCGGCGACAATTCCTTATTATTGCAAAGCAAAACAGCGGCGCCGGTAGCCGCGGGCAGCGTCTTATGCAAAGAATGGATAACCAAATCCCCGTATTTGGTAGCCGAAATTGGGAATTTATCGTTGAACACAAAATGTGAGCCGTGAGAAGAATCCACAACAAGCAAACAGTTATATTTATCGGCAAGCTTTCTGTAATAACTCAAATCGACGCAATTGCCGAAATAATCGGGCGAAGTTGTGAAGATAACGCCGCAGGGAATATTTTTCAAAGTTTCTTCGTTTAAGCCCTCCGCCTGCCAAGCTTTAACGCCGTTTATCCTTAAAGCGTTATAGACAGACATATGGGCTTTGCCCGCGATTAAAAAACCGCCTTTATGCTTGGCGGCGTAAACGGCGGCATAAACGCAGGAAGTGGCGCCGTTTGTGGAAATGAAAGCGTCAAAAGGGCCGTAGATTGAGCTTATTTCGCTTTCAAGCTCCTTCAAAACATTTTGGGGACGCAACAAATTATCCGTATATTCAAGCTCGGTGGTATCGTATTTAATAAACTTTTTGGGAAGGGTATTGTTATGGGCGGGAGTATGAAAGCTTATATTCTTGCCGCCCTTCCGCAATATCTTTCTCAATTTATTCATTTTTTCGGTTTCATGGTGGGGAAGAGCAGCACATCCCTAATGCTGTAATTGTCGGTAAACAGCATTATCATTCTGTCAATGCCTATCCCCAGACCTCCCGTAGGCGGCATGCCGTATTCCAAGGCGGTAACAAAATCGTCGTCCGTCATTTGCGCTTCTTCGTCGCCTTTGGCTCTCAAGCGCGCCTGCTCCTCAAACCTGCTACGCTGGTCTATGGGGTCGTTCAATTCGCTGAAAGCGTTGCCCATTTCCCTTGCGGTAATAAAAATCTCAAACCTTTCGGTAAGGCGGAGGTCTTCTTTTTTGCGTTTGGCAAGAGGGCTGACCTCCACGGGA
Source organism: Clostridiales bacterium DTU072 (assembly GCA_001512685.1). Lineage (GTDB taxonomy): Bacteria > Bacillota > Clostridia > Christensenellales > DTU072 > DTU072. The sequence goes on along the minus strand of LFSG01000016.1, from coordinate 12,181 downwards.
TAGTCCATTACAAAAACGGGCTGAATCAATTTTTCCTCTACTTTCTGGTCAAACACCTCATAAAGCGCTTTGCCCCAAGAAGCGTCCTTATCCAATTCCACCCCCATTTGGGCGGCTTGCGCAATCAATTGGTCCAAAGGCTGATTGTCAAAATCCAAACCGGTATATTGTTTTACCAGCTCAAGCATGGTTACTCTTTGCCATTTGGCGCCCAGGTCTATTTCAACGCCTTGATAAACAAGCTTGTCCTTGCCCAAGGCTTCTTTGGCGCAATACTTAAAAAGCTCTTCGGCGATATCCATCATATCGTGATAATCGGCATAGGCTTGATACAATTCAATGGTGGTGAATTCGGGGTTATGCTTAACGCTCATGCCCTCGTTCCTGAACAGCCTGCCTATTTCGTATACCTTCTCAAAGCCGCCCACTATCAGCCTTTTCAAATAAAGCTCGGGCGCTATTCTGAGATACATATCTATATCCAGCGTGTTGTGGTGAGTAACAAAAGGCCTGGCGTTGGCTCCGCCGGGAATGGTGTTCAAAATGGGAGTTTCCACCTCAATAAAGCCTCTGTCGTCCAGGAAGCGGCGTATGCAGGAGATAATCTTTGACCTTATAACAAAGGTTTGTTTGACATCGGGGTTGGCGATTAAGTCCACATATCTTTGCCTATAACGCAAATCCTGATCTCTTAGCCCGTGAAATTTTTCGGGCAGGGGCAACAAGGACTTGGACAACAAAACAATTTTAGCGGCCTTAATGCTTATTTCGCCTTTGTGAGTGGTAAAAACCTCTCCCTCCACCCCTATAATGTCGCCGATATCGGTTTTTTTGAATTCTTCATAAACTTGTTCGCCCAAAACGTCTATTCTGCAATAAATCTGTATTTGACCCTTTTCGTCCAGTATATGAGCAAAAGCGGCTTTCCCCATCACTCTTTTAGTAATGATTCTTCCCGCCAAACCCACCGTTTTGCCTTCCAAGGAAGCGTAATTTTCTATTATGTCCAAAGACGAATGGGTTTTGTCATATTTGGTTATTTGATAAGGGTCTTTGCCTTCTTCTTTAAGCTCGGCAAGCTTTTTTAATCGTATGGCGATTATTTCGTTTATATCCGATTCAACAAGATTGCTTGTATTGTTATTGATATCCGACATTAATCTCTCCGTATTATTTAGTAATATCCAAGATTTCTATTTCCACGTCGCCGCCGGGAGTTTTGGCAAAAACCACATCTCCTTTTTTGTGGCCCATAAGCGCTTTGCCGATAGGGCTTTGGTCGCTTATTTTATTTTCCCTGCTGCTTGCTTCCAAAGTGGAAAGGATTGTGTATTCGATAACTTCATTATTCGATTTATCCAGCACCTTGACTTTTGTGCCGAAAGAAACAATGCTTGTGTCTATTTCGTCTTCATTGATTACTTCGATATGGTTCAGGGTTTCCGTCAAACGAAGAATTTCGGTTTCAATCTCCACTTGGGTGTCCTTGGCGGCAGCGTATTCGGCGTTTTCGGATATATCCCCGAATTCTTTGGCATTCTTTATGGCGGCGGCCACCTCTGCCCGTGCTTCGGTTTCCAAATAATGAAGGCGAGAGGTAAGCTCTTCATATTTTTCTTTAGTTACTTTAATTATTTCAGCCATCATGTCCTCCTAATCTTATTAAAAATAAGATTATCTATTATATTTAGTAAATTATAGTGTAACAAACCCTAAATGTCAACATATAAACGCTTATATTTATTTTCGAAGCTTGGCGGTTTTCACAGCTTTTTGCTGTACACACAGCAGTATTGAACGCAGCCGTTTATTCTCTCCGATTTCATAAGGTTTATGGATGTAACCTTATAAGTTATGTCATATCTGCTCTTCATCAATAAAGTTTTCATGGGTTCGTTGAGAACAAGTCTTCGACATAATGTAACATGCGGCTTGAAATTTTTATTGCCGGGCGAAAAGCCTTTTTCACACAGTTTTTTGCGCAAATAATTGTGTATGGCTTTAAGCGCGCGGCTTTCCTCGGCGGCAAGGTAATACAATTCCCCCTTGTTGCCCATGCAAAAATTTCCTATGGCGCTAAGCTTTATGTGGAAGGGCTTTTCTTTAATGCCGTCAAGGGCGTTGATTATTGCTTGCAGTTTATCTTCATTGGTTTCCCCCAAGAACAAAACGGTAATATGTAACTTTTGTCTGGGAGTGAAATCCCCCGCGCTGGAATACGCTCTTATATCGGTTATCGCTTGTGATATCTTATCTTTTGTTTCTTCGTCGAACATTACCGCGATAAATAATCTCAACTTAAACGGCCTCCTTTATAGTATTACAACATTGATTGCAAGAGGTAAGTCAAAGATTATCTTGCTTCTTTGGATTGTTATGTTATAATAAGGTTAATAATAACATTATAACTATAGGATTATATGAAGAAAAGGAGGTACGCCATAGTTACTGCCGCAATAATTTTCGCGCTGTTAATAATAATATATCCCGCCATAGGCGGCATTGTGTCCCAAGGCCTGCAAAAAGAGCGTATCGAAATTAAGGCGGGCGAAGAAGGCGGCGTAAAAATCACCATGGCTCACATAAGCGATTTGCATATTCCCAAAAACGGCGTCACGCTGGAAAAGCTGCGCGAGAGCATAGAGCAAATAAACCCCGACATGATATTTTTGACAGGCGACATTATCGATTCGTCGGCAAACGAAAGCGACATAAACAAGCTGCGGCCTTTTTTAAGCTTTATCTCTCAAAAAGCGTCATGTTTTGCGGTAAGCGGCAACCACGAGAAAACAAACCCCTATTACCACAAACTCAAAGAGCTGTACGCGAAAAACAACATAAAATTTTTGGACGGCCAAGCAAGCGCTGCAACATGCAAAGGCAAGAGCTTGACCATAGTCGGCATAAGCGACAACGGGCGCTATGACACAAACGAAACGCAAGGGCTTTCTCTTGCGCATGAACCCATAATTTTGCTTGCCCATCGCCCGGAATACTGGAAAGAATACATTGGCGGCTCCCGCCCGCCCTTGCTCACGCTCAGCGGCCACGCGCACGGCGGGCAATTCAAGCTTTTCGGCATAGGCATATATTCCCCCAACCAAGGCTTTTTCCCAAAATATTACGACGGCTTGTACGCTTGCGGCGATAAGTATATGGCGGTTTCCAGAGGATTGGGCAACAGCACATTCCCCTTGCGCCTGTATAACAGATACCATTTGCCCGTCATTGAATTATATATATGACGCCCGCCCTTTGATTGCCCAATCAAAGCTTTTGGTGTAAAATACTTATATGTCCATTTTGTATTTGGGAATAAGCTCAAAATATATCCACACCATGCCGGCGGGCTGGTTTATTGCCGAATTTCTTAAACGGAAAGGAATTGAGATAAAAGAAGTTTACCGCAATGTGAACGAGAACTTTGATTCGGTCTTAAACGGCGTAATCAAAGCAAACCCCGACATATTGCTTTTATCGGTTTATATTTTCAATGTGGAGTTTATCAAAAAGCTTATCCCCGAAATACGAAAACGCCTAAAAAATTGCAAAATAATCATAGGCGGACCGGAAGCCCATTCCGATATGGACTTTGACCATATGATTGTGGGAGAAGGCGAAGAAGCTCTTTATGAACTGCTGGTTAAAGGCGGCGAAAGGATAATTTACGCTGCGCCTATTAAAGATTTGGACGCTCTGCCCTCCCCTTACACTCCCCAAAGGCTGGAGCAATGCAAAAATAAATTGCTTTACTACGAAGCTTCCAGAGGCTGCCCCTTCCATTGTTCGTACTGCATGGCTTCGCTGAGCCGAGGCGTAAGGTATTTCAGCTTAGATAGGGTAAAATCCGACCTTAAAGCCATTGTGTCAAGCGGAATAAAAATAATCAAATTCACCGACCGCACTTTTAACGCGAACGCTGAGCGGGCCGCTTTAATTTTTGATTTCATATACGAAAACTTTAAGGACGCCGAAGTTTGTTTTCATTTTGAGGTGGCGGGCGATTTGTTTGACGATAGAGCGCTTAAAACGCTGGAAAAAATGCCCAAGGGTTTGATTCAAATCGAAGCGGGCGTGCAAACCTTGAATCCCAACACGCTTAAGAGCATAGACAGGGTATTTGACAAAGACAAATTCATGAGCGCCATAAAAAAGATAATAAGCTGGGGCAACATCCATACCCACCTTGACTTGATAGCGGGGTTGCCTCAAGACAGCCTTGAAACCTTTTCGCGCTCCTTTAACGAAGTTTATGAGCTTAAGCCGCACAATTTGCAATTGGGATTTTTGAAGTTTCTGAAAGGCACCAGGCTTTACAATACCTACAAAGCTTCTTTTCAAAAAACCGCGCCCTACGAAATCATTGACTCCCCCCACATGAGCGGAGAAGATTTGGCTTTATTGAAGCGGGTGGAATTCGCCTTGCAAAGAGTATACAACAGCGGCCGGTTCCCTCACACTCTGGAATACTTGTCCGCCTTTTACCCCTCGCCTTTTGAATTATACAAAGCGATGTCGGATTTTTTCGCCTGCAAAAACATAACCAAAGGCGCTTACGAAGAGCAAATCTACCAATCATTGCTTGAATTTGGAGGATTTTCACCCAAAATCAAGGAGCTTTTGAGGTTTGATTATTTGCTTACGCACAAAACAAACAGCGCGCCCAAGTTCTTAAGAAAGGACTACTCAAAAGAATTTAAGCGCTTCTTAAACGCGACAAAAGCTTCCGCCCATATACTGTATGCGGAATTTGATCATATTCCGAACGCGGAAAAAGGCGGAACGGCGCTTTTTGACTATTCCCGCCTTGAGCCCGTAACCAAGAGATACCGTTACGAGATTATCAAACAAGGGGCAGAATGACCGCCACCAATATAATCGCCACGCAAATGAAATAGAACACCTTGAGCAAAAAGGCTTGATTGCGGCAATATACCCAGCCCAAAACGCCGGCTATGACAAACAACAAAATAATTACGGCGTTCTGCATGGCGCTCAGCACATCGGAGGAAAAGCCCAATCTGCCCAGTATGGCTTGAACAAGATATACCACCGCAGCTATCACAAAAGTATAGAAAGCTATCTTGGCAAGCGTGTTTCTCGTGGAAGGAGTGTTGCGTCTGCTCATATTTTTTTCCTCTTTATGTTTATTAAGCATACATATATGCTTTGTTATATTATTATACCATCAATGTCAATATTATTTTTCAAGCTCCCAATTCCCCAGCCCCAAATCCTCGATCCCCTCCACGCCGGAAACAATATGCGGCGGATAGCTGTGCATAACGGCGTCGTTGACGATATCGGTAGTCAAAATGCCTTCAAAAGGCGCTATCATAAGCGAAAACCTTTGTCTTTCCCCCGCGAACGAAGGCGCCAAAGGAGAGTATTGGGCGGCCATTTTGACGGCGACTTTGCCTACCAGCTCATGTCTTCTTGTGGGATAATGCAGCTGTCTGCCAAAATAAGTGCCGAAGGGATTCAAAGTAAGTTTGTCCTTTTGACCGTCTTTTCTCAACCGCATTCCCGCGAACGCGAAATTGTTGTCGCTTGTTACGCTTTGAGCCAACAGTATGCCCCCTTCCCGTCCGCGGGCGGCCACCCACGAAGCGGTAATGGCGTTTTTAATGGCGTCCAATTCTTTATTTTGGCTGAAATAGCCATAATCCAGCTTATAAGAGCTGATATCCCCGAAGAAATTATGCTTGATTATTTCAATGGGCTTTTTTTCCTCCCCCCTGAAAGCGGGCGCTATCTCCAACGGCGCTATCTGCCTCCAGCGGGAATCCCATTTCCTTTTCAAATTCTTGACCTTGCGCTTGTCGGCCTTATAGTCGGGAGTTTTGGGATAATGGGCTTGTACTTCAGCGAAAATATAAGGCAAATCTTGGATTATTATAAACCTTTGCTCATATTTGACGGCGTAGCCGTCAAAAAGCGGTATCTCTCCTTTTCTGGCAAGCATAGCCGCCCCGCCGCCCAAATATGAAGTCTGGATTTGGCTGAAAGCGCTTTTAAGTATTCTATTGTCGTATTCCACCCAAAAATCCATATTGCCCTTGTCGGTAAACAGTCCGCCTTTATAGTAAATTTCCAGTTGCCCTTCGCGGGCGTTAAGTATAATGTCTTTATTGCCTATGCCGCTTTGCGTGATTTGTATATCTTGATATTGAGCGGGCTTTTCTTCCCCTTGGGTTATTTCAAGCTCAAGCTCTTTTTGGTCGGTACACACAAAGGCCCTCAGCTCGCAGCCGTCAAATGTATCGATGACAAAGGAAGGCAAAATCCGTCCTTGGCATTTAACCGCAAAGTTTTTATCCTTAAGCTTTTGGTCTATTCTCATGCGGATAAAGCCTCTTTTGATGTCGTCTTGATAATATTTATCGGTGAAAAAAACCTTTATCTTGTTTTCTTCCTTAATGTCTTTTTGGGCTTTGTCCAAAACGGCTTGAGAGTGTATCAGACATTTTTTGACCATTTCCCCCGCCGCTTGCAGGCGAGGAAGGCACATAACGGGCGTGGACAGCCCGAAATGGGTGGTGGACAGCGTAAGAATTCTATCCTCCGCAGCCTTTTTGATGTCCTCTTCTATTTGTTCGTCTTGGCTTACCGCTCTTGCGTATTCGCACAGCGTACGCGCCCTTTCTATACCCGACCACAGTTTGGAATTGTCCAGCTTGTCCGCCCAAGGCGACAGGGAGTCAAAACTGCCGTCGGCGGTATCTTCGCCAAAACTGACTTCCCCTTGGGGAGGATGGTTGAGCAAATAATTGTAAGGAGTGTCAAATTCCACGAAATCCAAATTCTTAACCTGATTAATCATATGGTTCAAACCGCCTCTCCAAAGCAGCTTTTCCTTGTCCTTGAAAATAGCGGAGAAAAGATAGGTATTGAAATAACCTCTCCAATAATCGTCGTCAGCGTCCATATCCACAAGCACGAGAAAGTCTTCGGGCTTATCCATTTTCAGCTGATATTTCCTTAAATGTTTCAAATACGCCCTTATGCCAAGATTATCGAACACATCGGCCACGCCCACGGCGGGAATTATAATTATCCTGTCGTCTCTACCCTCAGGGCGGTACCAAATAGGATTGAATCTTCTTTCCACGGGCAAAAGCGGCGTGAAATTAGAAAATCCGTTAAAAGGAATGCAGCTGTAAAACATGGTTATGGCTTCCACCCCGTATTTTTTATACAGCGAGGCCAAAATGGGCGTCATCATGCACTCTTGAGAACGGACTACGGGAGCGTGCCTGCTGAAAAGGTCTTTAAGCCCCGAGCCTTGTTCGTTGGAGAGCGTCTTTTTCATCATAATGTCAAATTCCTCTTGGGTATGCGCAGACACAAGGCCGTTGTTGTAAGACATTATTTCCATTTCGTCTTTGCCGGAGTTTACCCTAAGGCGCAGTCTTTCCAAGATATCGGGGCAGTATTTGGGCATAAGCTTTTCCAGCGTAAAATAATTTTCGCTGTCCCAGGTGCCTTTGACATTGACGCCGGCGGCGTTTTGACGGTCCAGCGTGTCAAGGATATATCTTATTATGCGCATATCCTTGCCAAAACCCGTTTCGTCAGGCTTGTCCCCCCTGTAAGAATGATAAAAATTGATATGAAATCTGAACGCGAGATGGACTTTGGCCATATAAGAACACTCCTGAATGATTTATTAGCTTACAAAAGCTATTATATCAATAAACCCTGCCTTATTCAACCCCGACACAAAAAATAAACAATTATGGTAATTAAACCTAAATTATTACAATATAACAAAAAAGCGGCCACGCCGCCAAAAAGTTTACGTGGTGAAATTAATGGGATTATTTTGATAAATCACATACAGATAGCTGCCTTTGAGCTTATCCACAATCTCTTCGCCGAAGCCCGCCTGTACGGCCATGCCCAAAACGGCGAAAGCAAGCAGTACCACGCCGCACAAAAACGCCGTGCAAAGCACGCCGCCAAGCGCCTTATTGATTATGATGACGGCTTTATTGCGGCTATAATCGATTTTGGCTATGGTATTAACCACAATCAGCCTGAGGATTTGGGTGGCTAAAAACAGCAGCGCGTAAAAAGCCGCGTATCCGATTTTCAACACGCCCAGAAAAGCCCAAGCCTCAGCGGCTTTCGTATTAACAAAATCAATGAAATTTTTTATGACGGGCAGATTTTGCAAAGCGCCTCCGAAGGCCACGCACACGAATACGGAAATAATCACGCCCATAATGCCACCGGTAACGGCCTTCAAAGATTTTGCGAAGCCCATCGCGTATCCGCCCAAAGCGACTATTATGACAACCGCCAACGCAATAATGTCTAACATATTCATAATAATCTCCGATATTCCATATTATAATATAAAAAAATTTATTTTGCACTATTTTACGAGCAAAAAATTATCGCGGAGCTTGCAAGCCAAGTTTTTCCTCAAAAAAAATCCTGCGTTATAAGCAGGATTCTTTCATTGAACTTTTACAGGAAAACGCCCGTTATTGGATGCTTTCGTCAAGAGCTTTTCCGGCCTTGAACTTCACCACTTTCTTAGCGGGTATGGTAATCTTTGCGCCTGTCGCGGGATTGACGCCCTCTCTTTCCCCTCTTTCCCTTACCTGGAAGGAACCAAATCCGGGAAGTTGAATGCTTTCGCCTGACTTAAGCGCGCCGTTTACCGATTCGATAAAAGCATTGAGCGCTTTTGCGGCTTCCGTAAGCTTCATTCCTGTCTTTTCTGCCATAGCGGCAACCAATTGTTTCTTATTCATTTAAGTTTCCTCCATTTTTTTTGGCGTTTACGCCTTTTTATTCATTTTACCCCATAGCCATTGACTTGTCAATACCGAATTTTAAAAAAACCTTAATTTCCTACAATATTCTTCAAATTTCTTGTTCAAAATAGATAAACGCCGCCCAAAAACCCAAACACAACGCCCTGCCACCGCCATTTACCGCCATGAAAAAGCAAAAGCGCAAATCTTTGCAATTTTTTACCTTATTTACAAATTAAACAGAATATGCAATAATTAAACTATAAATAATAAAAGCGAGGAGTTGTTATGAACAATCAAACTGCTGCCGTTCCGCAACCGTTATCGGACGCGGAAGAACAAAAAAGAATAAAGATTTTCAACCGCAATAAATGGCTGTTCTCCACCGGGGGAATAGGCAGGGATATGTCCTATCAATTGGTTTCGGCGTTCTTGCTGGTGTATGTGCAGTTCGGCGTATCGCTTTCACTCCTTCAATTTACCACCTTAAGCTTAATAATAGGCATAGGCGGAAGAATTTGGGACGCCATCAACGATCCTATTATGGGGGCGATAATCGACGGCTCGCATTTGAAATTGGGCAAATTCAAGCCGTGGATACTGATTGGAGCGGTAACCTGCGGCATAGTCATTTTGTTGATGTTCAACATCCGTTTTTGGATGGGCTGGAACTTCGTCATTTTTATGACAATCATGTATTTCCTGTGGGAAACAACCTTTACCATGAACGACATCGGCTACTGGTCCATGCTGCCTTCTTTGTCCTCTCACAAAAACGAAAGAAACACGGTTGCCACCCTTACGGTGATTTTCGCCAGCGTAGGAGCTTTCGCGGGTCAAGGAATAGTGATTTTCATGACTCCGGGCAATGTGGTAAAAGGATACAGCTTGGTATCCATAATTATTGTGGCGTTTTTCATAGGATGCCAGCTTATGACCTCTCTGGGCGTAAAAGAAACCCCGCGTAGCGAAGTGGAGAAAGAACAAAAAATCTCCCTGAAAAGAATGTGGCAAACCATAAAGAACAACGACCAGGTGCTTTGGATGACCTTATCTATGTTCTTATACAGCGTAGGCAGCGGGCTTTTGATAGCGCTTGCGTATAATTTGTATTACCTTGAAGTGGGATACGACAGCTACAGCTTTTACTTTATCGTAATTTTCGGCATATGCAACATAGGCGCCAATCTGCTTTATCCAAAAATGGCGCAAAAGCTGGGACGAAAAAAGGTGCAGGCCATATCCATTTCGGTGGCGCTGCTTGGGTATTTGGGAATTCTGCTTTTGGGCTGGTGGCCTTCGGTGCTGCCCTTTACCATTTGGACGCTGGGCATTTTCGGCATACTGGTATTCAGCGGCCAAGCGCTTTTCTACATGGCGTCCATAATAAACATGACCAATTGTGTGGAATACAACGAGTATAAGCAAGGCGAGCGCAACGAAGCGGTGGTGTCCACCTTGCGGCCGTTTATGGTTAAATTTGCCTCCGCCGTGCAATATGGCGTGGTTACGCTGATTTTGGCGGTATCGGGTATTTTCATACTCAGCCAAAACATTTCCCTGATGGAATCCCAAAAGGATTATTTGTCCAACATTAAATCGCAGGAAACGCAAATAGAATATATAGAAACCATTCAAGAATATTTGATAGTCTTCAAAAACACCGAGGACCAAAAGCTTGCCGAGGAGATTGTGCGCCAAAAATTAGCTTCTGACACCCATATGGCGAAATACCAAATAAGTGCGGAATATGTAAAATCGCTGTCCGACTGCAAAATCTACCGCGAAACTTATGTAAACGGCAAATTGGCAAAAAACAGCAAGAAAGATTTGGGCTATTGGGCCAACCTTGATGAAGACGATTTAATCATGGGCAGCGGGGACACCGTATACAAGTATTCCATGGAGCTCATGGGCGACAACTTCAACGCCGCCAACGCCAATTTCCGCGACCAAAGGAATCTCAAAATGCGTCTGTGGTTAAGAGCGGCGGTAGCTTTGGCGCCCATTGCGCTGCTTGCCTTATCATGGTTTATACAGCACAAGAAGTTTATCATAGACGAAAAGTATTACGACCAAATGATGGCGGAAATAGAAAAAAGACGAATAGAAAGCGGCGCAAGCAATCAATAAAAATAATAATTAAGACCATAAAAATGGAAAAACCGCTTTAAGCAAGCGGTTTTTTCACATTACGCCTTTTGAAAGCCGAGGGCAATTTGCCGAATTTGATCCAAGAACACTCCTTCCCCCAATGTGTTTATTTTGAAAAACATGGCTTTGCTGCCGCCCGAGGTAATGGCGGACAAAAACAGGTTTTCCCCTTTCCCTATCAGGGTAACATTCATGCTCAAGCGGTTGCCGCCCAGCATGCTGTATCTCTCAAACACCCTGACGGCGCATCTTACGCCGTCGCAATTATAATCAGAGCGGTCCTCCAGGCTTGCCGAAATGCTTCCATTTAATATGCCGCTTTCGATTTGTTTTAATATTTCATCAAAGTCGCCGACAAGATGACATTCATATTTAGCCATATTTTGCTCCTCCAAAAAGTTAAATATCTTTGAAATCAAACAAGCGCCTTAGATTAATCAAACCTTTTGCCAAAGGTTTTCTCTTTTTACTCCCGTGGCTCTTTCCACATCTTGAATTTCCTCTTCGCCCAGCTTGGACAAATCGCCCTTTTCCTTAAAGCTGTCTATGGCCTTAATTACGGCGTCAAAACGCTTTTTGTTGATTTTATTGGCCAAAGCGAATATTAAGCAGCCCGTAAGCAGCACAACGGGAACGATAATAAATATCCGTTTAATGCCTTTTACCAAATCCGATTGGGCGTAAGTGGCGGGATCGAAATCGGCGTAGCTTTTTTGGATATTGTATTCGTTTTGATTAAAGCCCAAAGCCTCCAGCCCGAAGCCCAGAATCAATATGGACACGCCTGAAGCCACCTTGCGCAAAAATGTGGTTATGCCGCTGTAAACGCCCTCTCTGCGTTCGGAAGAAACGCATTCGTCCAAATCGTATATATCCGTCAGCATGGACCAGGTTGCGAGGTTGCCGGCGGCGGCGCCATAACCTATGAGAACGGCGAAAACGCAAATAATAACAAGGGGCGTCGCCGAATTTACGAAAGCGAATAATAAGGTAACGATTATCCAAAGGGGAATGCCAATAAAAAGCGGAAAGGCTTTACTTTTTCGTTTGGCTATTTCCCCATTCACTATCATAAATATAAGCTGACTGACCAGCAACGCCCCCATTACCAACGTATAATTTTTATACTGAAGCACAACGATGTCTATGTAAAAAATAAACAAAGCCAGCACAATATCCACGCATACTTGGAAAAACAGGAATATGCCCAAAAAATTCAAATACGGCTTGAGCTTAAACACGCTTTTCACATCTTTGAA
>LFSG01000027.1 GCA_001512685.1 Clostridiales bacterium DTU072 | reverse complement strand
TCAAGAAGTTAAAAATTCACCCCTTCAAAGGTTTTTATGAATAATTATTTATCAATTCAGATTATATATACTTCTTACCGTCTTTTCGATTTCTTCTTTCAAAGCGGGATTGGCGTCAAGGTATTCTATGGCTCTTTCTCTGCCCTGTCCTATTCTTTCGTCCTTGTAGCTGAACCACGAACCCGCTTTGTCAATCAAGCCGTTTTCCACCCCGAGATTGAGCAAGCACCCTGTGGCGCTGATGCCTTTTCCGAAAATAATGTCGAATTCCACCTGCTTGAAAGGGGAAGCCAATTTGTTTTTGATAACCTTGACGCGGGTTTTGTTCCCCACCGTTTCCGTTCCGCTTTTTATGGTGTCCGCCTTTCTTACATCCAGCCTTATGGTGGCGTAGAATTTAAGCGCCTTGCCGCCCGAAGTCGTTTCGGGGCTGCCGTAAATCACGCCCACTTTTTCCCTCAGCTGATTGATGAAAACCACGCTTGTTTTGGATTTGCTCATAATGGCCGTAAGCTTTCTGAGCGCCTGCGACATAAGCCTTGCTTGCAGCCCCACATGGGATTCTCCCATTTCGCCTTCTATTTCCGCCCGCGGCGTAAGCGCGGCCACGCTGTCTATGACAATAATGTCTATGCAGCCGCTTTTGACAAGCTGTTCGGTGATATCCAGCGCCTGCTCGCCGTTGTCGGGCTGGGACACATATAAATTGGTAAGGTCCACGCCCAGCTTTTCGGCATAAATCGGGTCAAGGGCATGCTCGGCGTCGATAAAAGCGGCTATGCCGCCCAACTTTTGCGCTTCGGCAATCATATGCAAAGCCAAAGTGGTTTTTCCCGAAGATTCGGGGCCGTAAATCTCAATCACCCTGCCCCTCGGTATCCCCCCCACGCCCAAGGCGATATCCAGCGACAAGCACCCCGTGGGGATAACCTCTATGCCGCTGACCTTGTCGCCCTCAAGCGTCATTATGGAGCCTTTTCCGAATTGCTTTTCTATTAATGAAAGAGTTTGTTCCAACGCTTTTTTCTTGTCAATGCCGTCTGTTTTTTTCTGTTCCGCCC
>LFSG01000049.1:526-1482 GCA_001512685.1 Clostridiales bacterium DTU072 | reverse complement strand
TCTTAGCCATTTCGCTTTTCTCCTTTATATTTATTAAAATTACTTGATCATAATACCATAAACCTTATTCTTCGTCAATTATATCGAACATGCCCGGATTAAGGTTTTGATGTTCTTAGTTTGGGCAACATTTAACTTACTTTACCGTAAATTGGCTTTTACAAAAATTTTTTGTGTGCTATTATATCATAGTCGCGAAAAATTTTTATAAGGACATCATACCATGGCAAGTATGCTTTTGGCGGTGATTTATTTAACCTTTATCAGTTTGGGGCTGCCCGATTCCCTTTTGGGGGCGGCTTGGCCCGCCATGTATAATGAGTTCGGCGTCCCCGTTTCTTTCGCCGGCATCATTTCCATGACAATAACCTTGTTTACCATAATCTCAAGCCTTATGAGCGAAAGGGTAACCAAAAAATTCGGCGCCGCCTTGGTGTGCGGGGTAAGCACGCTGCTAACCGCCTTGGCGTTGTTTGGGTTTTCGGTCAGCACAAAATTCTGGGCGCTTGTTTTGTGGGCCGTTCCCTACGGCTTGGGCGCCGGCTCCATTGACGCCGCCGTCAATAACTATGTGGCTTTGCATTATAAAAGCAGGCATATGAGCTGGCTGCACTGCATGTGGGGGCTGGGCGCCACCATAAGCCCTTATATTATGGGTTACGCCTTGGCCTCGGGAAAAAACTGGGGAGGCGGCTATTCCTATGTGTCCATAATTCAATTTTCTTTGGCGGCTATAATTTTCTTGAGCATCCCCTTGTGGAAAAAAAAGGCCGCTCAAAATCCTTCCGCCGTCGCCAAAGCCGACAATAAGCCCGTGTCGTATAAAAAGCTGTTGAAGCTTAAAGGGGTAACGGCGCTGTTAATCGCTTTTTTCTGCTATTGCGCTTTGGAACAAACCGCCATGCTTTGGAGCGGCAGTTATTTGGCCTTAAATAACGGCATGTCCAAACAAAAGA
>LFSG01000049.1:0-518 GCA_001512685.1 Clostridiales bacterium DTU072 | reverse complement strand
AACGGGTTTTTGACATATAAATTCAGCGACAAAGCCTTGATAAGAATGGGGCAAGCCGTAATCGGCGCGGGAATCATATTGCTGTTTATCCCCAAAACCAATATAACCGCTTTGATAGGCTTGACCTTAATCGGCTTGGGCTGCGCCCCCGTTTATCCTTCCTTTATACATTCCACGCCTTCGTGGTTCGGCGAAAACAATTCCCAAGCGCTGATAGGGTTGCAAATGGCGCTGGCGTATACCGGCATTTTGGTTATGCCCCCGCTGTTCGGCGCCATCGCTCAATTTTTGTCCATTTCCCTTTTGCCTGTTTTTTTGGCGGTTATTCTCGCCGCGATGGTTTTGTCGCATGAATTGCTGATTAAGAAAATAAACAAATAGCCGATATCTTTGATAAGAAACCGTTAATCTGCCCAAAATAATTATATGAAAAAAGTTGCTGGCATAGCCGTTTTGGGCTTGGCGGTTTTTGTTTTTGTCATTTGCCCCGCCGCTCCCGCTTTCGCAGTTGGAGCGGG
>LFSG01000048.1 GCA_001512685.1 Clostridiales bacterium DTU072 | reverse complement strand
CGCATATCGAGAGTAATCAGCCACGATGCGCTGGGAGACTACATTGATGATGTTTTTGTAGTATTCACTTGTTCCCGTGAATCAGAGGGTCGGATAGTCTGTGGTTTCTATCAACACGCACGCGTATACGCTGAACCAGTCAATGATAATAGAAGCACACGAATAATTGATACTAATGGGCAAAGTGTCTTTGCTGAGTATAACATTGTCTGCAACGCGGAAAACGCGATTTTGATTAATAGAGACAAGAGAGTTAAACGGCTTCCACGCTCATCGCGTAAAAATGGCGTCCTTGGACACGGTCAGAGTTCGATATGGTATGTTGATAAGCCAGAGCGTCAGAACCTAAAGGATGATTTACTAGATTATGTTGAAAGCATCATATGACAAGGAGAAGCCAAGTAATATAGGTTGTTGCTGAGATGGCGGAACTTGAATAAAATCTTGATTAAAACTTGAATTTGCGGGGCAATCAAGTTAGGCGCCAACCGAACAAAAAGTAGGAAAACCAAAAGTAAGAGTGGTACTAAGTTCAAATCCCGTAAGGCATAGTGCAAGATAGACGAACAGCCAAAAGTAAGAATATCCAAATAGAGAAGAAAGAAGCCCTGTCAAAAATGCGATAAAACAGGGCTTTTTTGCATATAAAAACACGGCGTAATTCCGAGCCGTCATATCCGCTTGCGGATATGCAAGGGTGAGGACGCTACCGCACCGCAACCCGCCAAAGAGGCGATGACTGCCTTGACGCCGTGTGTCTATGGCGGAGAAGAGAGGATTCGAACCCCCGTGACGAATAATCGTCAAACGCATTTCGAGTGCGCCCCGTTATGACCACTTCGGTACTTCTCCACTCGCTTTAATATAATACTATTTTTTTTGACAATATGCAAACGGAAAAAATTTTTTGTTGAAAAAAATTTACGGCTGTGGTATAATTTGTAAAATTCGCAAGGATGCGACAGCTCGCATGCGCAAAAGGATTTATGCCTTTTTGCGAATGCGGACAAGAATTGCGGCAAAAACCAATTTTATTATTTAATATACTATTATCAATACTCTAACGAAAAAAGAATATAATAACTATAAAACCCAAAAGACTGAAGGAAAACAAAAAGGATGGTTAAGATGAGAAAAGTAGTGGCAGTAATAGGAGACGCGATAATCGAGCCTAACGGTGAAAAGTATAAATTGGCGTTTGAAGCGGGAAAGGCGCTTGTGGATAACGGCTACCGCGTGCAGAGCGGCGGGCTTAAAGGCATTATGGAGGCGGCTTTTCATGGAGCCAGATCTTCGGAAAAATACAGAGAAGGCGATACCATAGCCATAGTGCCCAGTTTTGACAAAAGCTGGGCCAATAAGTACGCCGATATAGTCTTGCCCACTGGGCTTGACGTATACAGAAACGTTATTGTGGCAAATGCCGACGCCATCGTAGCTATCGGGGGCGGCAGCGGCACTTTGTCCGAAATAGCGCTGGGCTGGGCGCTGCAAAGGTTGATTATAGGCTACAAAAATGTGGAAGGCTGGAGCGGCAAGCTTGCGGGCACGAGAATAGACCAAAGGGTGCGCTACAAAAATATTGCCGACGATATGGTCTATCCCGTTACCAACGCCCAAGAGATGATAGATATCCTTAATTCCAAGATAGATTTATATACCAATTTCCACAGAGGTATTATAAATGTCGACGCCAACAGTAAATTATGATTATTTGCTTTGGGATTGGAACGGAACTTTATATAACGATGTCGACGCCAGTATAAAATCCATAAACATATCTCTGAAAGAATACAACCTTCCTTTGCTGGACAAAGAAAGGTATATGGAAATTTTTTGCTTTCCCGTTGAGGAATACTATAAGAAATTGGGGTTTGATTTTGAGGTGGCAAGCTATGACATGCTGGCCAAGGACTTTATACGGAATTTTTTAATTGAAAGCAAAAAAAGCGCCTTTTTGCAGGATGGCGCCAAAGAGGTTTTGCGCCATTTCCACGCCTTGGGCATAAAACAATCCATACTCTCGGCTTCCGAAAAAGATATCTTGACCGAAAGGCTGGTCTTTTACGGCATAGACGGCTATTTTGAAGAAATACTTGCGTTGGACAATATATACGCCGAAAGCAAGCTTGATTTGGGGCTGAATTGGATAAGCAAACAAAACGGCGATAAAAAAATAGCGCTTATCGGCGATTCCCCGCATGATTACGAAGTGGCTTCGGCCATGGGAATCGATTGCATATTGTTTACGGGCGGCCATGGCAAAAAACCCGAGCTTGAATTAAAGGATGCCATAGTCATTGACGATTTAAGACAATTAAAGGAAATTATTAATACCGAAAAACAATCCGCATATTCCAAAATCGCGCAAGTTATGACATAACCAATGCTTTTACGCGCTCAAGCCGCTTGCTCTTGAACAGGCGAAGGGAATTTTTTTCTAATTATGTTTACGGCTATGGGCAAAAAGATGGCGACGGTTACCAATTCGGCGATAACATAGCTCCACCAAACGCCGTCCGCGCCCATAAGGAAAGACAATAACGCCGCCAGCGGCATAATCAATATAAGTTGGCGCATAAGGGACATAATAAGCGCGGTAATTCCCATTCCCAAAGACTGAAACATTGTTGTCATCATTATTCCGAATGCGGCGAAAACAAAACTCACGCTGAAAATTCTCAAAGCCCTTATCCCCATTGCCATTAAGCCACCTTCGGCGTTAAAAAGCGCCATCAATTGCTTGGGCAACAGCTCAAAAATAAGAAAGCCCGTCAACATAATTATCGCCGCCGTAATCAAAGAAAGCTTGAACGCGCCGGCGAATCTCTTTTTGTTTTTGGCGCCGTAATTATAGCTCATAATCGGCAAAGCGCCCTGCGTAAGACCGAATACGGGCATAAACACGAAAGACTGCAATTTAATATAGATACCAAGCACGGTTATGGCGTATTGATAGCTTTTCAAAATCATATTGATAAAAGTTACGGTAATGCTGTTCATGCCCTTCATTATTATTGTGGGCACGCCTATTCTCAATATTTGAGCGGTTATGTTTTTGTTCATTTTGTAATCTTTTTTGAAAAAAGGCTTTACGTCTTGCTTGGTGAACAAAAACACGCCTATGACTATCAGCATGCTTACGGCTTGCCCCATTACGGTGGCAATAGCCGCCCCCCTTATTCCCAATTCTGGGAAAAACCCTATGCCGAAAATTAACAACGGGTCAAAAACAGTATTGACTACGGCGCCCGACAATTGAGCTATCATGGGCACTTTCATATTGCCCGTAGCTTGCAGGACTTTGGACATCAAAATTTCTGTAAAGGCAAAACCGCTGAAGGTAAGAACTATAAAAAGATATTGCCCGCCGTAAAGAATAGTTTCTGGGTCATCCGTGAAAGCGCTTACGAAAGGCTTTGAAGCGAATACGCCTATCAATACAA
>LFSG01000005.1 GCA_001512685.1 Clostridiales bacterium DTU072 | reverse complement strand
CTTTTTTGTTCACTTCAATTAATTTCTCCTTTACAGACGCAATTAGCGCCTTTTCGATTTTTTCATAATCTATGTCAAGCGCCTTGACCATAACTCCCAGCATAACCGTATTGACGGCCTTTGCCGTACCCGCTTGCTTGGCGGTTTCCAGAGCGTTTATCTTAATATGGTTTATGTTCTCATTCCGCAAAGTTTCAAAAATGTCTTTGGGATATTGCGATTGTCCGGTAATTACGGGCATGGGCATTATTTCCTGATCGTTGACAATAAGCAGGCCGTCCTTTTTCAGATAATGCCTCCACCTTAAAGCCTCAAGTTTTTCAAAGGCCAAGACTATATCAGCGTCACCTTCGGTAATTATGGGAGAATAAACCTTATCGCCTATTCTGACATGGGTAACAACGCTGCCCCCTCTTTGGCTCATGCCGTGAACCTCGCTCAATTTGCATTCCCTGCCCTCTATATGGGCAAGATTGCCCAAAATGCGGCTGGCAAACAAAGTGCCTTGTCCGCCCACGCCCACTATCAGTATATTCAGCGTATCCATCATTCTTCCTCCTTGGTTATGGCGCCGAACTTGCACAAAGACACGCATACCCCGCAGGAAGTGCAAAGCTCTTCGTTAATCCTAATATTGCCGTCAATAAATTCTATGGCCGGACAACCTATTTTTAAGCACATCCTGCACTTTTTGCATTTATCGTTAATCCTATAGCTCTTTTCGGCTTTTCGGGGCAATAAAATGCACATGCGGCGGGCTATTATTACGCTGGCTTCGTCCAATTCGATATGCCGCTTTACCTCTCTTTCAATCTCGTTAATGTCGTAGGCGTCCACAACCGTTACGGTCTTTACTCCGCAAGCCTTTACCAATAATTCCAAATCAAGCTTGCGCGTATCTTCCCCCGCAATGGTCTTACCCGTGGCGGGGTTGTCCTGATGCCCCGTCATCGCCGTAATGGAGTTGTCCAAAATTATCAAAGTGGAACAGCCTTTGTTGTATACCGTATTTATGATACCCGTAATGCCGCTGTGAATAAATGTGGAGTCGCCTATCACCCCCACCGTTTTTTGCTTTACGCCGCCGCTATTGAAGGCGATATCGAAGCCGTGCGCCATGCCTACGCTGGCTCCCATGCAAATGCAAGTGTCGATAGCGCCGAGGGGAGGAGCGGCTCCCAAAGTATAGCAGCCTATATCGCCCGTTACCGTAAGCTTCAGCTTGCTCAAAACATAAAATACGCCTCTGTGCGGACATCCCGCGCACATAACCGGAGGCCTTGCGGGCGAGGAAGTATCGGCTGAAGGAATATTCTTTCCGTAAAGCTTGTTCTGTATAATCGCCACGCTGAGCTCCCCTTGTCTGCCAAATATTTCTTTGCCTTTGCATTTAATGCCGTTGGCCTTAAGCTGCATTTCAATAAAAGGCTCCAATTCCTCTACCACAATAAGCTCTTCCACTTTGGAAGCGAATTCCTTAATGAGCTCAAAGGGCAAAGGATAAACCATTCCCAATTTCAAAACCGAAGCGTCGGTGGCTTCTTTGACATATTGATAAACGCCGCCCGCGCAAATAATCCCCGTCTTTAAGCTGTTGTATTCTATTCTGTTTATGTCAAAGCTGTTGCAGTCCAAAGCAAGTTTGTTTTCTCTTTGCTCCACCGCAAGGTGTCTTTTTTTTGCGCCCGCGGGAACCATAACATATTTGGCGGCGTCTTTTTTGTATTCCTTTAATCCAATGTCTTTTCTTTGCCCTATTTCCACATATCCTTGGCTGTGGGCTACTCTTGTTGTAAGTCTGAGCATGACGGGAGTGTCATATTTTTCGCTGATATCGAAAGCCAGCATGGTAAAGTCTTTGGCTTCCTGGCTGTCGGCAGGCTCCAGCATGGGAACATGGGCGCTTAAAGCATAAAACCTTGAATCCTGTTCGTTTTGGGAACTGTGCATGCCGGGATCGTCGGCGACAGCAAGCACCAAACCCGCGTTTACGCCCGTATACGCCGCCGTAAACAACGGATCGGCCGCCACATTAACGCCAACATGTTTCATACAGGAAAGCGCTCTCGCTCCCGCAATGGCCGCTCCCGTAGCCACTTCAAGGGCCACTTTCTCGTTAGGAGCCCATTCGGTGTGTATTTCTTTATACTTTGAGCACTCTTCGGTTATTTCGGTGGACGGCGTTCCGGGATAGGACGAAACCACTCTCACTCCCGCTTCATACGCCCCCAACGCCACCGCATGGTTTGTTAGCATCAATTTTTTCATCTTTTGCCTCTTTATATTTTTCTTAAATCGGTTACTCTTTTGCTTTTGCCTTCAAATCTCTTAAGGCTGAGCGGTTCCACCAATTTCACTTTGGCGTCCAATTGCAATATGGTTCTTAGATTATGCTTAATCTTATCCCTTAACTCTTCCAAATGCTTGAAATCGGTAAGCAGATTGCTGTCGGCGACTTCCACTTTTACTTCAAGCTTATCCATATAGTGTTCGTCCCTGGACACCACTATTTCATACTGTCCGCCCACTTCGGGCATATTCATAAGCACGCTTTCTATTTGCGAAGGGAATACATTTACGCCTCTTATAATCAGCATATCGTCGGTTCTGCCTCTCAGCCTTGCCATTCTCGCCGTCGTTCTGCCGCATTTGCAAGGCGCGTAATTTAAGCAAGTAATGTCTTTTGTGCGGTATCTGATAACGGGCATTCCCTCTTTGGTAAGGGTGGTAAGCGCCAATTCGCCGTATTCGCCTTCGGGCACGGGTTCAAGCGTTTTGCTGTCCAGAACTTCGGGATAGAAATAGTCTTCGTTGATATGCATGCCGTCTTTCATAATGCATTCTCCGCTCACTCCCGGACCTATAATTTCCGATAAACCGTAATTGTCCGTAGGGAACAATCCCAATCTTTTTTCTATTTCCTTATGCATTTCCACGCTGGACGCTTCGGAGCCGAAAAAGCCCACCCTTAACTTAAAATCTTCTTTCTTGTAGCCAAGTTTCTCCATCATTTCGCCTATGTACAAAGCGTATGACGGCGTGCAAACAAGGGCGGTGGCCCCAAGGTCTTTCAAAAGCATAACCTGCCGTTCGGTATTCCCCGAGCTTGCGGGTATAACGGCGGCGCCCAAGCGCTCATATCCTTGATGCATTCCCAAAGCCCCCGTAAAAAGCCCATAGCCGAAAGATATTTGAACTATATCCGTTTCCCTGCCTCCCCCCGCCACTATTATGCGCGCGCAGCATTCCGCCCACATGTCCAAGTCTTTTTTGGTGTAAACCACAACGGTAGGCTTGCCACTGGTGCCGCTGGAAGCGTGTATTCTTGCCAGCTTGTCGCTATGTACGGCGCTTAAGCCGTAAGGATAATTTTCCCTTAAATCGTCCTTTACGGTAAAAGGTATTCTTCTTATGTCGTCAAGCGTCTTTATGGAATCGGGATTGAATCCCGCTTGGTCGTATTTCTTTTTATAGAAAGGCACATTTTCATAGGCGTAATTGACAATCTTTTTCAGCCTTTCCAACTGCAAACGCTCAATTCCCGCTCTGGACATCGTTTCAATTTTCGGGTTGTAAATCATTTCAGCATCTCCTCGTTCTGCCACCTGTAATAATTTATCAAGCAGCCTTTTTGTATTATTAATTTTTCTTCATCGCTCAGCTTGTCCAATTTCAACGAAACGGGCAAAGTCTTCCCCTTTCTGCAAACATAAGCTTTAATTTCATAATTCTCGAAAATGTCGTTTATGTCTTTAATTACTATTATGTCGTTCGCTTCAAACGATATTTTGTCATCGTAAACAAAAGGTATCATACCCCAGTTTATAAGGTTTGAGCGGTATCTCTTGGTAGCGTACTCTTTGGCGATATTGGCCACCCCGCCCAATACTCTTTGGCAAGACGCCGCCTGCTCCCGCGCGCTGCCGTCGCCGGGACGATTGGCGTATATGACGCTGCCCGTAGTAACTTCTTGGGGATTAAGTCCGAATTTTTTCAGTATGGCGCTATATTCCTCGTTGATTTGTCCCTTTCTGAATCTTTTTTCTTCCTCGAATATATCTTTGGCTTTGCCCACATAATCGGGCCTTTTGCGGCTTAAAGCAAATTCGGCAAGCCGCAAGGGATTGGAACGGTAAGAGGAAGTTTCGCCCGAAGGGATAAGTTCGTCGGTAGTGGTTACGGGGTCTTCGATAACGGCGGCGACTTTCATGATAAGATGCTTTTTCAGCCCTTGTATTTCTGGCCAATCGGTTATGTTGGGGCCGTATTGCAATTGAGCCGATTTGTCCGCTTTGCCGAATCCGTCGTAAACCCTCGCTTTATATACGGCATCGTCGTATTTGAAGGGTTTTATTTTATTGTTGTATTCAATCTCGGTGGCGGGGGTAAGATAACCTCCGTTGGCCGCGGTGGCGGCTATGCTTCTGGCGTCCATAAGCGCCACTGCCGCCATTTGTCCTTCCCCTGGCTTGGAGCCTTCTCTGGATTCAAAATTCCTTGTGGTATGCCTTATGGAAAATCCATTGTTGGCGGGCACATCTCCCGCTCCGAAACAAGGCCCGCAAAAGGCGGTCTTTACATTAACGCCCGCCGACATAAGCTTTTCCAGCGCTCCCTTCCTTGCTAAGTCTATATATATGGGCATGGAACCCGGATATACGCTCATGGACAGCTTATTGCCTATATTCTTGCCTTGCAATATCGCCGCGGCTTCCATTATGTTGTCATAAGTTCCGCCCGCGCAGCCTGCTATAATGGCTTGGTCCGCCAATATTTTACCGTTGACGATTTTGTCGGTAAGCTTGAATGAGCCTTCATTCTTTTTCAAAAGCTTGTTGCCTTCTTCCTCGCATTTTTTCAAAATTTCATAAGGGTTTTCAAGCAGTTCCCTTATCGTATAAGCATTGCTGGGATGAAAAGGCAAGGCTATCATGGGCTCTATCGCGGATAAATTCACTTCGATGTATCCGTCGTAGTATACAAGCTCCTTAGGCTTAAGTTCTTTATAAGCGTCTTCTCTTTTGTGGTTGATAAAATATTCCTTAACTTTATCGTCGGTTTGCCATATCGAAGTAAGGCAAGTGGTTTCGGTGGTCATTACATCGATGCCGTTACGATATTCTATAGGCAAATGTTTTATGCCTCTGCCGAAAAACTCCATGACCTTGTTTTTGACATAGCCGCTGTTAAAAACTTCCCGAATTATGGCAAGCGCCACATCTTGGGGGCCTACGCCTTTTCTCGGCTTTCCTTTGAGCTCCACCCCCACCACTTCGGGATAAGGTATGTCGTAGGTCTTGTTCAAAAGCTGTTTAACCAGCTCTCCTCCGCCCTCGCCTATCCCCATTGTGCCCAGAGCGCCGTAACGGGTATGGGAATCCGACCCCAGAATCATTTTGCCGCAAGCGGCCATTCTTTCGCGCATATAGCTGTGAATAACGCCTTGGTGCGCGGGCACGTAGATGCCGCCGTATTTCTTGGCGGCGGAATAGCCGAAAAGGTGGTCGTCTTCATTAATGGTGCCGCCCACCGCGCAAAGGCTGTTATGGCAGTTCGTCAGCACATAAGGTATGGGAAACTCCTTTAGACCGCTTGCCTTTGCCGTTTGTATTATTCCCACATAAGTTATGTCGTGGGAGGCCAAAGCGTCAAATTTTATCTTGAGCGGCAAACCTTTTTCGGTTGCGCCCGTTGTGTTATGCGCGCTCAAAATCTGATAAGCAATGGTTCCTTTGTAAGCTTGCTTAATTTGTTCTGCATTAAAATTATTTTTGCTTATCCTTTTTCCGTTAAGAAAATACACGCCTTTTTTTGATAATTTAATCATTAAAACTTCTCCGTACCGTTTATAAGTATAATAAATTATTCTAAATAATTAAAACAAATTATACCAAGCCAATCGTTAATTGTAAAGTGAAAACGCCTTTAACAACGGCCCTTAAAATAATAATTTCTTGGAACAATCCTATTCCTGCATTTTTTCAATTTTTCAATTAGTTGCAAAATAAATACTGTTGGGATATAATTATTTTTATGAAATATATATCGCTTACCTTACAGTATTTATTCAAGCTGGATAACGGAAAAAGGTTCTTGGCTCTGTTTTTGTTCGCTTTGCCGCCCGGTCTTGTATTGTCATATTATTTTCCGATAACGGGATACTTGGATTGGTTTGTCAATTATTCGGGGAATTACGCTTCTTACTCTGATTTATGGCTGTCGCTTGTGGAAAGAGATACCTTGAAAATAGGCTTGCTTATTTTGGGATATATACTGGTTATCTTCTCGGTATCTGCCATTACCACCTTAACCGTCAGAAGCGCAAGAATAGGCAAATTCCAAGTAAAAAGCGTATTTTATTTGATTAACGAAAACTTTTTTCCGTCTTTCTCTCTTATGACCGTTTTTTTGATAAGCTTGATAGTTTTTCAATCCTTGCTTTGCCTTTTCTTTTTCCTTTGGCAGATAATTCCCGGAATTACGGTAGGATATGTGCTTGCCATCTTTACCGCCGTAATCGGGTTGTTGATTTTTATTTATACTTTGGCCGGCGCGTCGCTGTGGCTGCCCATAATGAGCATAAACGGACTGAAACCCTTTAAGGCGCTCGCGGTTTCCTACTACAAAACGCGAAAAGAAAAGAATAAATTATTCACGGCCTATCTGATCGCGTTTGCCGTTATCATAGCGCTTGGGTTCGTCGCTTATTTATTCGCCAAAGTGTGGTATGTAAAATGGCTGATAAACGCCTTAAACTACACTATGGCGGCGCTCTTCTTTACCGTCATGTCCATTTTGACTTTATTTGAGATAGACGGTATCACCAGAGAAGACTTGGTCAAAAGGCCTTATCTCAGGAGGTAAAAATGCATTTTAAGCATTCAATGTCCATATTCAGCACGCACCTTACATTGTTATACAAAGTTCTTCTGTTCATATTTGTGGTATTCATAATCGCCAGCGCTATTTTTGTAAGCATTTTCAACCCTTTGGTACAAGGCGTTAAAGAAGCTCTGGTGCTGGAAGGCTACAAATTCTCCGTGCGCGAAATACTCGATAAACCCGTAGAAAGCTTGACCCAAATCAGGAAGACCGTTTCCGACTTCTTATCTGCCCACCCCAACTTGATATTGTCCAGAGTTATGTTTTTGATTTTGTTGGTAGTCTTTACGCGGTTCTTTATATCTTTGTCGTATGTTCCCGTTACCAAAGTGATTTATGACAAAATGACCGCAGGTTATTCGGGAGGGCTTTTTTCAAGATTGGTGGACTCTTTGCTTCAAACAATGGGGTACGCTTTTTTTTCGTCATTGATAAATACGGCGCTCGATATAGGCATCTTTACATTATCGCTGTATGTGTTCTCGTTGTTCTATAAAGTAATAAGCGTGGCGGCGCTGCCCATAGGAGTAACGCTGGCCTTGACGCTGTATTCGCTCAGGATTTCTTTGTTTTCACAATGGCTGCCGCTAATCTGCGACGGAAACAAGAACATCTTCAAAGCGCTTGTCTTAAATTTCAAAAAAGCGGCAAAATGCTTAAAGTATCATTTCCCCATGACGCTTACCGTTACTATTCTATATTTGGGGGTATTGACGACCACCGCCATTTCCACCTTCGGATTGCTACCCATAATGGCTTTCCCGATGTATATCATCCTGATTTGTATTTTTAATCTGGTATCTTATTTCAATTTAAACAACCGCAAGTATTACACCGATAACGGCGTATCGGTATACACCCCTAAAGAACAATGAAAACAGCGGCTTGTAGATTTCAAAAATAAAAACCCGAAACTTCTTGTTTCGGGTTTTTTTGATAAAGTCAAAATATTTTATAAAGGTCTTCCACTTTTTCCGCAAAGAATTCAATTTTGCGGTTTTTGAATTTTTCTTTGGGACAAAAGCCCCATAGCGCCACCCCTACTTTTATGCCCGTTTCTTCCGCTCCGTCGACATCGTACAGCGTGTCTCCGATAAGGATGCTGTCATCCTTGTTTGCGCCCGTGTCGTTAAACAGTTTATTCAAGACATCGGTTTTGGTATGGATATTTTTGTCGATATCGGCGCCGTAAATGCCGCTGAGGTACTTTGTCAAACCAAAATTCTCAATTATGATTTCCGAGCTTTTTTGTTCCTTTGTGGTAGCCACATACAGCGTATGCCCCTTGTCCTTAAGGTATTTCATGAGCGAATCAATACCGTCGAACATACGGTTCTTCAATATATTTTTCTCTTTATAAATCTTTCTGTATAATCTCACCGCTTCGGGCACTTTTTCGGGCTCAAGAAATTTCGACAGCGTCTCTTCGGTAGGCGGACCGATGAATTTTTTTAATGTTTCATCAGGCAAATCGGGCAAATTATAAATCCTGAAGAACTCCCGAAAATTCGCGAATATGCCTTCGCTGCTGTCTGAAATAGTGCCGTCAAGATCAAAGATAATGTTCATTTCAGCCCTTCCCGATATACTCCAATTGTTCTTTAAGCTTATTTAGCAGCTGCTTATTGGCCATTAATTTCTGCCGCTCTTCTTCCACAAGTTTGGCGGGAGCTTTGGACAAAAAGCCAGGATTTGACAGCATCCTTTCCCCTCTTTGAATCTCCGTCTCCGCCTTACCGATTTCTTTGTTTAACCTTGCCGCTTCTTTATCAAAGTCTATCAATTCGCCCAAAGGTATATAAAGCTCGGTATCTTCCGCAACCGCATTGGATACTTTTTCGGCGATTTCTTCCTTGCCGCCGATATAATTAATCGAATTAACGCCCGCAAGCTTTTCTATATACAAACTGCAATCTTTTATTAAAGCTTATCGGGTTTTCGCGGCCACAAAAAGATTCAGCTTTTTGGTTACGGGCACATTCATTTCCGCTCTGATATTTCTAATCTTAACTATTATTTCTTTTATATGCTCAAAATCTTCGTCGGCAAAATCAAATTCTTTACGCTCCACGGGGTATTCCTGAATCATAAGCGTGGAGTCGTCAAAATAGCTCCATATTTCTTCGGTAATAAAAGGTATAAAAGGATGACACAGCTTAAGAATGCTCTTGAGAACATAAACAAGCGCCGAAAGGGCGTCTTCTTTATTCCTTTCGTTGTCGGAATACAGCATGGGCTTAGTTAATTCGATATACCAATCGCAAAAATCGCTCCAAACAAAATCATATAATTTGCCAAGCGCCAACCCTATTTCATAATTTTCTATATTTCGCGTAACTTCAGCTGTCACTCCGTTCAATTTTTTTAATATCCATTTATCGGCGGCGCTGAAGTTAACTTGGCTTAAAGGTTTTATTTTTTTGCCTTCGGCGTTCATTTTGACATATCTTGAAGCGTTCCAGATTTTGTTCATGAAATTTCTGGAGCTTTCCATTCTGTCTTCGCTGAAACGAATATCCCCGCCGGGAGCCACTCCCGTCGATAACGAAAAACGAAGACTGTCCGCGCCGTATTTTTCTATTAATTCAATGGGATCCACTCCATTGCCCAGAGACTTTGACATTTTTCTGCCCAAAGAATCCCTTACTATTCCGTGTATAAGCACTTCGGGGAAAGGCGCCTCTCCCATATGCTCGATTCCCGAAAAAATCATTCTGGCCACCCAGAAAAAGATTATGTCATATGCGGTAACCAACAAGCTGGTGGGATAAAAATATTTCAAATCTTCGGTTTCGTCGGGATAGCCAAGCGTTGAGAAAGGCCATAGCGCAGAAGAAAACCAAGTGTCCAGCACATCTTCGTCTTGACGGAGGTTTTTACTGCCGCATTTGGGACATTGCTTAGGCTCTTCCATGGCCACTATTTCTTCTCCGCAATCGCAGTACCAGCAGGGTATGCGGTGCCCCCACCAAAGCTGACGGGATATGCACCAGTCTTTTATGTTTTCCATCCAATTGAAATATATCTTTTCAAATCTTTGAGGAATAAACCTTGTCTTGCCCTCCCTGACCGCTTTTATCGCGGGCAGCGCAAGGGTTTCCATTTTGACAAACCATTGTTTGCTGACCATGGGCTCAACATCGTTTTTGCAGCGGTAGCATTCGCCTACATTGTGGGCGTATTTTTCTTTCTTTACCAAATAGCCTTGAGCTTCAAGCGCTTCTTCCACCGCCTTTCTTGCTTCATAGCGGTCCATTCCCTCAAAAACAGAGCCCGCGTTTTTATTCATAATGCCGTCGTCGCCGATAACGTTGATAGTCTCAAGATTATGTCTTAAGCCTATTTCAAAGTCATTGGGATCATGAGCGGGGGTGATTTTTAACGCTCCCGTTCCGAATTCTGTTTCAACATAGCTATCGGCTATAACGGGAATGGTCCTGCCCGTCAAAGGCAAAATTACCCGCTTGCCCACAGCGTCTTTATATCTTTTATCGTTTGGATTTACGGCGACGGCGGTATCCCCAAGCATGGTTTCAGGTCTTGTGGTGGCGATTATAAGCTCGCCTTGACCGTCCTCAAAAGGATACCTTATGTGCCAAAGATAACTGTCTTTTTGTTCGTATTCCACTTCGGCGTCGCTTAACGCCGTACGGCATGAGGGACACCAGTTTATTATTCTGTTTCCCCTGTAAATAAGTCCTTTATTGTATAATTTTACAAAAACCGCTTTCACCGCTTTTGAGCATCTTTCGTCCATTGTGAAAGCTTCCCTTGTCCAGTCGCATGAAGAGCCCAGCCTTTTGAGCTGTTCCACAATTCTTCCGCCGTATTGCTCTTTCCATTTATATGCCCTTCTGAGGAATTCTTCTCTGCCTATTTCCTTTTTTGTTTTTCCCGTTTCTTTCTTTAGCTGCTCCACTACTTTGAATTCAGTAGCTATGCTGGCATGGTCTGTGCCCGGCAGCCATAACGTATTAAAGCCGCGCATCCTTTTGTACCTGACGATAATATCCTGCAAGGTATTGTTCAACGCGTGTCCCATATGGAGCTGCCCTGTGATGTTGGGAGGCGGTATTACTATTGTAAAAGGTTCTTTGCTTTGGTCTGGAGCGGGAGTAAAACATCCCTCTTTGTTCCACTTTTCATAAATCTTCTGCTCAAAATTCCGAGGTTGAAAAGTTTTGTCCATTTAATTAGTTTTCTCCTTCGTTGTCCTCTTTTTTGTCTTCTTCGTCCAGCTCTTTAAGCCTTTTTTCTTCTTTAATGCGCTTGAAATCTCTCAGCGCGTCCGTTCCGTAATTTACGAAAGCCACATAGGTGGCCACAAGACCTATGCCCAGAATAGCCCAGTCAACCATATAAACATAGGGATGGAAGAAAGATACTATTACGCCTATCGATATTATGGCTGAAGCTACCTTGCCCATGCTGTTGGCTTGAATTACCACCTTATGATTTATTAGGAAAATGCCGCCGATAATCATGGCAAGCTCTTTTATCACAAGCAACAACACGAACAGCCAATGCACATAGCCTATAATAACAAGGCTGAGTATTACTCCCACATGCATGACCTTATCGGCAAAGGGATCAAGGAATTTCCCCAAATCGGTAACTTGATTATAGCGTCTTGCTATAAACCCGTCGAATACATCCGTGCTTGCCGCAAACAGAAAAATTCCCAAACCGATATAAATAAAATATTCAAACCCGCCGCAGGCATATTTCCCGAAAATAATGAAAAACATATATACGGGAACGCTTGCCAATCTTATTAAAGAAAGTATATTGGGGATTGTTCTCAATTCCTTTTTGTCTATTTTCATAATTAACTCCTTATTATTAAGCTTCCATTAGAATTATCGCTATTATACCATACAAAATAATCAAATAAAAGTATTTTATAATCTTTTTCATTGGCCTGTTAAGGATATTTTGTTTCATTATCATACAAAATAAATTTACGGAGGTTGTTAATGAGAGCAGTAATCATGGCAGGCGGCAAAGGAACAAGACTAAGGCCGTTAACCAACGATATACCCAAACCGATGGTTAAAATAATCGATAAACCGGTTATGGAGCACATAATAAACTTGCTGAGGAAACACGAAATAACCGAAATCGCGGTAACGCTCGGCCATATGTCGCAATGTATAATAGATTATTTCGGAGACGGCTCCAAATGGGATGTCAAATTGACTTATTTTGTGGAAGACACTCCTTTGGGAACCGCAGGTAGCGTAAAGGGAACCCAAAATTTTGTTTCCGAAGATTTTCTTGTAATTTCGGGAGACGCTTTCACCGACATAAATCTTACCGACGCCATAAGATATCATTTTGCCAAAGACAGCATATTTACCTTGATAGCCCAGCCCCATCCAAGGCCGGAGGGCTTGGGGGTGCTGAAAACGGATTTCAACAATAAAATAATAGAATTCGTGGAAAAGCCCAAAGATTTGAAGCCTTCTTTAATAAATACGGGGATATACATTATCAATAAAAAGATACTTGATTTAATTCCCGAAGGCAATTACGATTTCGGAAAACAGTTATTGCCCTCTCTCACGGGCAGGATTTATGCGTATATAACTTATGAATACTGGTCGGATATAGGCACGCTGTCCTCTTATTATTACACCAATTATATATTGGCGGGACAGCTTGCCGAGCAAAACAAGCAACGGCAATCGGTATAACGTATAACGGTTGCGGAAATTACGCCGCAACCGTCTTTTGTTTTATTATGTAAATAAGGCGGGAATTTTATTGCCCCTTTGTGTCTTTATCGGTATACACAACGCTTTTTTTGTTTTTGCGGCTTTTCATATAAAAGCTGACTATCGCCGCTATGATGCTGATTAAAACAAAGACAAGCAAAACCATAATTATGATATAACTTTTTTCTCCCAACAACAAGCTTGCCGTAATTATTATAGCGCCCGCCACGAAATTGCCTAAAACAAGAGCAAGCAAAGATTTTTTCCAATCTAAATTCAAAAATACGGACACTATGCTTCCCGTCCATACGCCAGTCATGGGCAAAGGAATGGCCACAAAAACAAACAATCCCAGCGTCTTATAAAATTCCAGCTTTTTTTGATTCTTTTTGGCTTCCTCTACTTTTATTTCCGCTTTTTGAGATATCTTTTCAGCCTTGTCTTTATACATATCCTCAAAAGAGCGGGCGATTTTTTTGAAAACTTTTGTTCTCTTCAACGCGTTCAATAAAGGCTGAAAACTAAACATAAGTATGGGAGCGACCACCAAAGAGCTTACGCAAGAAAAGAAATACGCGGTAACGGGCTTCATTCCCATTTGAAGCGCCACGGGAATAGAACCCCTTAC
The DNA here is from genome assembly GCA_001512685.1 of Clostridiales bacterium DTU072. Classification (GTDB taxonomy): domain Bacteria; phylum Bacillota; class Clostridia; order Christensenellales; family DTU072; genus DTU072. Next base: position 16,783 of record LFSG01000005.1, on the reverse strand, counting down.
TTCTATTGCAGGAATCATGGATATGATAAAAGTAACCAAATAATCGTTCTTTAACGCCTGCTGCAATCCCACAATAATTTTTTCAATAATCTCTCCCATTAATGCCGTTCTCCTTGACGCGTTCTAATATATATTTTACTATGCTTGAGGCTATGTTTGTTTTTGTTGATTGTTCCAATTTCATAAAATAAGCGTTGCTGTTAACTTCTATAATCATGGGACTGTCATACAAAAAATCCACCGCGCAAAAATCAAGGTCAAGATAATTAGCCGCTCTTTGCGCGATTTCTATATAATTTTCGTCAAGCTCAAAAGCCTGCGCGGTTACTTCCCCTTGATTGCTCCTGAAATCGTCGGCGCTGCACAGCAGCATGCCCGCCACCGCTTTGCCGCCCACCACATAAGCTCTTACGCTTTTCCCTTTGCTTGAAGCAATATATTTTTGATACAAATGGGGCGCGCTCCATAATTCCCTTTCGGTTTCTTCCAACGCTTGTCTGTTTTCAATCAGCCTTACCCCGCAGCCTAAAGAGCCTGTAGCCGTCTTTGCTATCATGGGATAAGCGAGCGCCTTTTCCACGCTGTCAATAAATTCCGCGTCAATTATGTCGCCGCCGCTATAGCGCAAAGGAGCGATTACCGTTTCAGGCATGCTGATATCCTGATACCTTGACAAATATATGGCGGTTTTTATTTTGTCATCGCATTTTTCTATTGAAAAAGAGCTGTTAAATACCTCCACTCCCGCCTGTTCCATTATTCTCGCAAGATTTATATCCTTATCCAAAAATATCGCGCAATCAAAATCAAAGCTTTGTTTGGGCAATAAGAGATTATTATTTTTGAATATTTGCGGCTCATATCCTTCTCGGCGCAGTTCCTCGGTTATTCTGTCCACTTGGTGCGTGTAAGCGGGAGAAGAATAATAGCCGTTTATTACTATAGCTGTTTTCATTTGACCACCATGCCGCAGCTTGCCATTGTGATAGCGTCGCCATAATTGCTGCTGAGCGTAATTGATTTAGTGTTTTTATTGAAAGTATGTTTGGTTAAATCGGCTACATGATATGAAGCAAGCGGCGCTGTCTGCACATGATAACGTCTGTTGGGGGGAACTATGGTAATATTTGCCGTATGCGTTACCTGAAACGATCTGTCAAAGGTAATTTTATAAAAGCCGTCCCTGCCCGTTGTTACCGAAAAGCTTTCCACTGTTTTTGTCTCTCCGTCCACGCTTGTGGTCAGCTCCACATTAACGGTAAGCCCGCCAAGATAAGAGTCTACGCCGTCGTTCATAATTCTGTCTTCGTTTTTGTCATTCCAAATATATCCCGCAATAATGGTCCTGTCCATATTTATGGCTTTTTGGTAGTTTTCGGAGCGGAATCTCTCAAGGTGATAATCCTCGTATTCATATAATAATATCCCGTGTTTATCTTTTATTTCTTTGCCGTCCTCGTCTTTAAGATAACCTTTATAGCGCTTCATATGAAATTCAATTCCTTTAAGCGCTCTTATCCAAACGGTTTCCGTCCACGCGCCCACCGCGTAATTCTTTCCTCTGCTGCTGTTGTTGTTGCGCTGTCTGTCGTTAATTATGGGACGGGTTTCGTATCTGCCCCAATTGCAATAACTGGAGGTATAGTCCGGCTTTGAAGTCAAATAACCTACGCCGGTGTCGTCGGAGCCGTTAATTGAATAAAGATACCAGTCCACGCCCGCCCTGTTTTGAGCGCGGTATTCGTCGCTATAAAGCAATGAGTACTTTTGTCTGAGAAATAAATAGGCGGCTTTATCTTTTATGTTTTCCTTTATGTCTTTTTCTTCATTACTGTATACATAATCGTAAGGCGACACTAAAACTTCCTGGCTTTTATCGCCTACAATCTCGGCGGTTACTTCCACATTCTCCACTATCTCCGCCACCAATCCCCTTTCGGTGGTATATTCCAGCATATTATCGGTCAATTCAAGCATGCTCAAATTTTGGTCAATCTTACGCCAGCCGATATTGTTCTTAATCGAATCGGGAGATAAATACGGATCTATCAGCGACAATCTTGAAGGCAAAATCGCCGGCTTTATTTTTCCTTTCTCATAAAAAGTATAAAGATAATCGCTCAGCGCCAAGGCAAGGTTGGCTCCCACTCCGTTGCCCACAAGCCTTATTTCCATGCCGAAAGCTTCTTCGGGTATTTCGTTAATGAATACGGCGGCAAGGATTTCGGTAAGAGAATAATTGGGTATTTTAACATTTTCATAACCGTCTTCGGTCTTATAACGCATATCAACGCTGTTAAATAGCTTTTTGCTCAATTTCTCCAAATCATCGTCAGCAAAATTCTCATAATGGAATATTCCGATATTGTAGTTCTGTTTAAGCCAATACTGATAAAGCACGCGGTCAATATCCAAATTTCTGGTGACATTGTAATAAGTGCTGTTTTGCGCGTAATAAATATAGTTTTCCTCGTCTAAGGTCATGGAAAATTTTTTATCCCACCTTCCCGGCGTTTCGCCGTGAATAAATATCATTGTGGGCTGTTCCACATTATAACCTTGACTCAGCCATTCTATATATAAACTGTTTTCGGGAATGTTTTTAATTTCATCAAGGGATACCGCATTGTCTCCGTCTTCCACTTCGTTATCTTTGCACGCTGTAAAAAAAGTCAAGCAAAAACTAAGCGCAAGCAAGACGCTTACAAACAAATACAGTTTTTTTGACATTTTTCCGATAGGTTTTACTTTTCTCATGTATGCCTCTCCTTCAGCCTTTTAATCCTATGTTGACTATTTTAAGGTCCCTTTTAGTATATATAAAAAACGTATTTGAACAACCGTCCTCGTTTATGTCGTTATTCATCATTAAGCATTCGTTTTCGCTGTTTTTGGACGCAATCGCATATCCTTGCGATAAATCCACTTTAATATAAAATTCCTTTCCCTGGTCGTGCAAGGCGTTTATGTATATGGGCTCTATGGGCAATTCGTAATAGCCGCTCTCTCTCGTTACCGTAGCGCCTATAAGCTTATCCTCATTCCCTTCTTGCGACATGTACAGCTTTACCTTTATGCCTTGTGCCCTTCCCGCTATCCTTTCGTCATTTATTCCGTTCCCGTTAAGGTCAAAAAAGGCAAACCCCGCGACAAAAGGCACATCGCAATTAACCGAATAAATAACATCATCCGACGCGTCCGAGGTTAAGTTTATATTCATTTGGTACTTAGCTCCGCATCTGGCAAAAATATAGCTTGTGGGCGTATTGGGCGATAAAGCGTATTGAACGGATGATGCGCAAGCAGTATCCAGAGGGGGAGAATAGCTTATCATTTGATAATACCAATTCCTTCCCGCCACATGCTTGCCGTAAGAATCGTCAAGCAAATCGTCAAGATCGTTATAACTGAGCCAATCGCTTCTATAATCAAAAAAACAAGTTTCGTTAATTAGCCTGTTAAAGTTCTGCTTGTCGCCGCTGCCCATTCGGGATACTATCTCTACGGGGCTTGAACGTATGTATTCCACTGCCGTTCCCTTTTTGCGAATGCTTTTTACCGTATCCAAAACAAGCTTAATCGCTCCGTCCTTGCCAATTTCGCGGTTAAGCCATTTGATATAGTTAGAGGAAGAATAATTGCTGAAAACCCCGTCAAAAAGGGTTATTCTGTCGGGGTAAAGACGCTTGTCCGCATAGCCGTTTTCTTCCAAAGCGATAAGATAATTGACGGAAGCGATAACCAGCTGCGCTCCTAATGAAAACCCTTCTATTCTTATCTCGCTGCCTTTGTAGTCTCGCCCGTTAAAAAAATCACAATAGTATGCCATAAAAATTTCGGCAAGAGAATAGTTTACGGTGTCGCTGCTTTCATATTTGCCGTTGCCGATTTCATAACGCATGCCCTGCGATACCCCCCATATCTTCTGCTCAACGGAAAAAGGGTCGTCGTTCAAGAATTGGCTCCAAACGAATATCCCCACATTGTAACCGTTATCAAGCCAGCTTGCGGAATCGGGAAAATCGTCTTTGCCTCCCTGCGTATAAATTACCGTGGGCTTATTGTCATCAAAAGGTACGTTTTTTTCGGTCGTTCTTATTCTCTTTCCCGAATCATCATAAAAAAACAAACCGAATTTTTGCGTGTCTATGGCTTTGGGTATGCGCAATTCCTGAACGCTTATCGGCTTTACGGGATTTTTGGCGTAAACATTTTCATAATAATATATAATGGCGGCGGTGGCCGCGCTTAATACCAATATTGCCACTAAGACAAAAACCGTCAGCCTTCTCGCCAATTAATGCAACCTCCCAATAAAAAGAAAAAGCCATATTGCCGCAACAATTATAGCATATTCATAATTTATAGACAATTAATTTATAAACTTATAATATTAAATTAAGCTGAAAAATAAAAAAAGCGTCAATTCTTATGATTAAATAAAATTACTATATTGGGTTCAATAAATCCCTTTATCGGGCAACCAAATCCGCATAACTGATTAATTCTATGCCTTCGTCGGCCAGCGTTTTTTCCAAGGCGGGACTGTTTAGAAATTCCAATTCATATTCCCGTTTTTTCCATTCCTCATCATAGGGCGAAATCTCGGGGCAGTAATAAGAAGGATGCAAAAATAATTCGCTTACGCCCTCTTTGATGTTTCTTATGGCGTTTAAGTAATAATATTCAAGCACATTATAATCTGGGATATCGCATATCCTGTACGGGTTTGTTATCATTTCGTCAAGAAGCTTAACTCTCATAACCCTGCCCGTCAGCACAATCGCTTTATGCGCCACTTTTACTATGGAAGGCACGACTTCCTTAAAGTAATCGTTCAGAAAGCCGTTGCCTTTGGGAAAGCGGAAAGGCAGATTATATTTCCTCGCCAATTTGAAAGCGTTAATAAAAAAGAGTCTCATATTTATGCCGTACATGGTGCCGCTGTGGTTATCGATATGGTCAATCTTTACGCCGAAATTGAGAATATACTCTATCTGGGCCACGCATTCCTTTGTCACATCCTTTCCTTTTGCTATTTGCGCTAAAAGCTTTGTGTCGGTCAGCAAAAATCCCGCGCTGTCGCAAAGCGTGGTGCCGCTTATCATGGCCTTCCACGGATTAAAACTAAAGTCAGAATTCAGCGTAAGATGAGCTCCCACGCTTATGCCCAATTCTTTAGCTATGGCCAAAGCTTCTTCCGCTTCGTCGGCTACCGAAAGCAAGCTTACCGAAGTTATCTTCTTGCTTAAAAGAAGTTCTTTTATGGCTTTATTGGTGGCCTTGCTGATGCCGAAATCGTCGGCATTTATTATCAGTTTACGACTCATTTTCGTTCCCTGTCGCCTCGACGGGCACTTCCCTTTTTGCGTTTAATGAGAATTTGAGCAAGAATGATACCGCTATGCTTATCAGCATTAATACAAACGGGAATATGGTCAGCAAAAATCTTGACGCTTCGGCAGGATTGGGACCGGGTTCATCCCCCGACTCGAAGCCGTATATATACGAGGCAAGGAATGTAGCCAACGACACAAACAGCCCCGAAAGACGATTCATGAACCCCATGGCGCTGGAGAAAATACCTTCTCTCTTTACGCCGTATTTTTGATAATCCTCATCCATTATCTTAGCGCCGATAATGTCCATGGTGCTGATAACGCCAGCAAAGCCCAATCCCACGAACGCGCTTGAGAAAATGGCGGAAATCAAATTGCGCGAGAAATACAGCGGAATAAAAGCGACCGCAAGGGTAATCAGCGCCGCCCGCCAAACATTAACCGTTCCGAATTTTTTGATTATGCTGCTCCAAAGCACGACGCCGCCCACGGCGATTAATATAACCGCGCCCAGTAAATATGTGGCATGGGAATCAGGCAATTTCAGCGCATACTTAATAAAAAATGTGATAAAGGCCAGCACCAAACTCATAGCCGCGCTGTAAAAAGCGTTGGCGATGCCCGCTATCCAGAAATTCTTGGTTTTGGCCATGGATACCAAGGCAGGCCAAATTTTTATCTTCTCCCCTACTTTTTCCACAGGCACTTCTTTCACTCCCAAAGCCATGTACAGTATGACTATAAGCGCCAATACGCCATAAATCACAGCCGTCCATGTGTACCCTATTTTGGAGGCTACCATAGGAGTCAGCGCTATGCTTATTACCATGGCGACAAGCTGAAACGCCTGCCTGATGGCGTTGGTTTTGGCTCTTTTTTCTTCTTCGGGAAACAGTTCCGGGAACAAGGCGCCGTAATTGGCGTTCAATAAGCTGTCCAAAGTGCCCGTTATTAAATAGAATATCAGCGCCCATGCGAACAAGCCTCCCCCTTTAAGCGACGACGGCGCCGCGAAGAATAGAATAAACATCACGATAAAAACGGGAGTGCCCAGTATAAGCCAAGGTTTTCGTCTGCCCCAAGGAGTGCGGGTATTGTCCGACAAAATTCCGTAAATGGGATTGTCTATCGCGTCTAAAAAAGTATAAATAAAAAGAATGAGCGATAAGCTCTCCATTGTCAATCCTCTTTGCAGAACATAAAAAGCCGACGCAAAGCTTTTGAACATATTGATTGGTATGGAAGTTCCAAACATGCCTATGCCGTATCTAAACGGACTGGTTCTTTTTTCCTGCATAATTCATTTCCCAAAACTTTTAATAAGTTAATTATAACATATCCTCATGAGAAATAAAATATCCAATGTTTTGATAAAATTAAGTAAAGTTTTTAACTTTTTGATTGAAAAAATAAGAATTTGTTTTTTATTTAATTGTTTTTAGTTATTATATTGAAAATATCTCCATATTATAGTACACTGTGTATTACAATACCTTATAATTATATCGGCGGAACGCAATGAAAAAGTATCTTCTTATAACAGTAATATTGATTATTATTCTATCGTCCATGTTTATGGTGTTATATACGGGCGCTTCTCAAAATATTCCCGTATACAGCGACGAGTTTTTTAAGATTGCCGTTACATTCTATGGCAATACTTCTACATCCAGAGCTTTCAGCTTCTTCACCCGTTCTCATTCATACGAGAACAATTGTTACATACAACTTGACCCCGCGCCTTACGAACAGCAAAAGCCTAAATTCTTTGATATCGACAATATACTTATCAAAGCCGATTCCGAATATACCGCATCAACTTGGCCCAAGCAATTACGCCATAAAGCCTATGTTGACAATCTTTCGCCGGCCACAAAATATTTTTATCGTGTGGGCTGCAAAAAAACAAACGAATGGAGCGATTACGGTTATTTCGTTACCGACGATAAAGATTCAAACTTTTGCTTTTTGCACATAACCGATTCCCAAGGCAAAAATCAAGAAGATTTTCACGCCTTCGGCAAATCTTTGCAAAAAGCGTATGAAATACAGAGTGATTATGATTTTATTGTGTCTACGGGAGATCAAGTGGAACTGGGTGTCAATGCGAGGCAATGGGATATGTATTTTGCAAGCGCGCAATCTTTCTTGCTGCAAACCACATTCGCGCCCGTAAACGGCAACCATGAACTTGTCCCTCAGCCTGTTTCCAATCATTTTTATCTCAATCTTGACAGCAAACTTATAGAATATACTTTTGAATACGGCGACGCCGTTTTCGTAATACTTGACTCAAACAACTCGCTTTACGATGAACAAATCGAATATTTAAGGAATGTTTTCCAAAATACCGATAAAAAATGGAAAATCGCGGCTTTCCACTACGCGCCTTTTTCCAGCGGAACGCATGCCGATGATAAAAATGTGCTTAATGTTAAAGAAAAGATTGTTCCCGTGCTCGCCGATTGCGGCGTGGATTTGGTATTGAACGGCCACGACCATATATACTGCCGAACTTATCCAATCAATTCCGAAGGCAATATCGGAACATGGCAATATGCCGCCGAAACCGCCTTAGATGACGGCGGGGTAAAATATACATATACAAATCCACAAGGCGTATTTTATGTAATCAACAGATGCGTGGGCACAAAATTCTACTCAAAATCTAATCTTTTTAACGACCGATTTATACAAAAAGGTGACAGCTCCAATTTTTCCAAACCTGTTTTTTCCACAGTAAAAGTGAGCCGAAACTCTTTAATATATACGGCTTACGAATACGATAGGAACAATACCGAAAGCGTCAAGATATGGGATTGCTTTGAAATAATCAAACAATCCTAATAACTTCTCTTTTTGTTGAGCAAATTCAAAAATCCCGCGACCAGCATTAACGCTCCCGGAGCGATTAAATACCCCAAATGCATTATGGGAAAATTACTGTGGCTGAGGTAATCGCATAAAATAAATATGCCGCTGCTTACGCACATCGTTATGCCACCCGCTAATACCTTTTTGCAAAAAGATACGATTATCCCCGCCAAATAAATAAGCGGTATGCAGGCCAGCATTATGTACTCATATACGCCGAGAGCGCATAACATGTCTTTATTGACAAAAATATTGTAGCCCATGGCAGCGCATATGCCCAATCCGCCCGCGCCTGCCAAGACGCATAACACAATGACAATTACTTTAAGCGCTTTATTCATATCTCCCCCTATTTATAAAGACTTATTATAATATATTTATTAAATAAAAATGTATGCAAAAAAATCTTTTGTGCCTAAATGGTAATTTTTCTCTAAAGGAAAAAGTTTTCGTCTTTTTGAGCTTTGTCCAAAAAGTTAATTATTTCGTCGGAAGGCAGAGCGTAATTCATAAAAGGCGTATCCTTGCGGCGAAATGTTATCATGCCCACCACTTGATTGCGGGAATTGAATACCGGTCCGCCGGAATTGCCGTTCTCGGCGAAAACGCTGACAAGCAAGCGTTTTTCTCCATTAATAATACGGCTGTTGTCGCCTATTACTCCCTCGGTTATGGATATTCCTTCTCCTTTGCAATTGCCGATGGCGTATACCCTTTCCCCTGTTTTTATCTGTTGAGCGGAGCAAAACGACACCGCGCTTACGGGATAATCCTCGCTGAATTTGAGCAAAGCGATATCTTTATCCATATCCACTGATACTATTTCAAGCTCATGATATTCTTTACTGCCCGCGAACTTAGCGGTAATTGAATCGTTAAATCTCATTCCCAAAGCGCTTTGTTCTTTTTCGCTGATTATATGAGCGTTTGTCAGCACATAACCTTTTTCGGACACTATAAAACCCGTTCCGCATACTATGTTTTTTTCATGATTGACGCTGTATACGCACACAATACGCTCTTTATTCCGATTGAATATTTCGGCTCCGTCAAGAGTCTCCGCTCTGTTTATCATTTCATGCCGCGGCTGTTGTTTTTTCCGTTCTTCAAGTATTTGTCTTTCCCTTATCGCGGAATAAGCTGACACAATTTCGTCGCAGCAGGCGCATTTATAGACAATGAACACATCCTCTCCCGCAATTTCTTTACCTGCCGCTGACAGTTCTTTGCAACCGCAAACGGGACAATTATTCAATTGGTAACTCATAATCCCCCCCTTTTATGCCCGCTCTGTAATTTTCAAACCTCAACAATTCCTCTTTTGTAATAATGTTCCTTTGCCCGGATATGGCTTTATGGCAATCAGCCTTGGCAATCTTTTGCGCCTTGCCCGTCTGCACCGCTCTTTTATATGCTTGAAGCCGAATTTTTTCGCATATCGACACTATATCGCCGCCGCCGTATCCTTCAAGAGCTTGGGAAAGTTCTTCCATGCTGAAATCATCCTCCGCCGGCACTCCTTCCAGCGATTTTTTCACAAGGAACAACCTTGCTTGTTGGTCAGGAAGCCCCACATAAATTTGTGTGTCAAATCTTCCTCCCCTCAGCATAGCGGCGTCTATTGCCCAAGGTCGATTGGTCGCGGCTATCAAAAGCAGCATTTTATTGGGCTTTGGCTGTGTGGGAAAACCGTCCACTTTCGTTAAGAAAGTAGCGACAAACCTTGCCATTTCGGCATCCGCACCCCCGCCTTTTGATTCCCTTTTTGAGGCGATAGCGTCTATTTCATCAAAAAATATTATCGCCCTTTCATGGGCTTGAGCCTTTTCAAACAAAGCGTTAAGCTGTTTGCTGCTTTCGCCCATATATTTGCTGATTAAATCCTGACAATTTACCGCGTAAAATTCCGCGTCCACTTCGCCCGCAATGGCTCTTGCGATAAATGTCTTGCCCGTGCCGGGAGGCCCGTATAATAATATTTTGCCGCCTGGGTTAATTTTATATAGTTTGGCAAGCTCGGGCGTCTTCATTGGGGCAAGCACTTTATATCTTATCTCTTCTTTGACATCCTCAAGGCCTGCAACATCGTCAAAAGTAATCTTATCCTGGGGCGATTTGCTCAGCGGCTTTACCGCAATGTTTTCTACTTCGTTTCTATTGTCTTGGCTTTTTACCTTATGCAAAGATTTTACGCATTTTGTCTTTACAAAATCCAAAATGTCATAGGCTATAGTAAGATATCTGTGCTTTACTTCATATGTTATCGCGGTATTGGAAATTTTAGCGGCAATCTCGGCCGCTTTGAGCAGCAATTGGCGCGCCGAAACCATATCCCCCGCCTTAAAAGCCGCCATGCCTTGCTCATAAAAACTTCTGTGCGCTTCCACATTCATTGAGTTATCCATGCCTATCACCCGAAATAAGCCTTACAACAGCTTGTTTTTCTCCTTCTCTATCTCCTCAAGTATGTTTACGCCTACTCTGCTTGTCGCGGATATTTGGGGAGTTAATTTTGCCATTTCAGCTTCGATAAGTGGCCTCACCGCCTTAAGCTCTTCGGGCGTTCTGGTTCTGTTGGCGGGACTTGAAGATTTCATGGCGCTACTCATGGCTTTTTGAGATATTTTTATGTTGCGCATATATTTATTCATTTTAAGCTGCGTGCGCTGTATCTTCCTTAAATTCGGCATTTGCCGTTTTTGATTGGCCATTCTGTCAAGCGCGTTCATGGCCGTGGCCATATTAACCGCTATTGAATTTGACAAATTTATTATTTCAAAATTGGTTTTGGATTGCGTAAGCGAACTAATCATTTCGGTAAGCTCCAGCAAAGCGTTGGCGGCAAGCTCATAGGACGCGTTATCCCCGTTTATTTCGGCTTCGGCTGCCAGCCTTGCGTATTCCTGACGCTTTTTCTTTAACTCGTTTATCTGTTCGTTAAAAAGCTCGCTCTGTTCTTCCCGCTCCATCCTTGCTATGATTTCTCTTTCCTGCTTTGACTTAAAAAAAGCCATGTGTTATTCCTCCTTTTGGGCTGTTACCATTTCTTCCCCCGCGTTCGGACGCGCGGCGACCTGATTTTGAGGCTTGGGGCTGTCCTCTTTAAGCATTTGTTTTTCTTTTTTACGCGCGATAAGCATTTCTTTATAGCTTAAAGCGTCTTGGTTGAGCTCGGATTTTTCCGCGTTTATTTCAAAAAGCCTTTTATCTATGGATTTTACCTTTTCATGAATGGCTTTTATGTCCTCTTTCAGCACTTTTAGGATAGGTATAACCTGTTCGGGGTTGGCTATTGATTCTCTAATCCTCGACATGTTAAGCAATGTTTTGGCTTTTGAAAGCTCGCTGCCGGAAAATTCGCCCGAAAGCAATATCTCGTTAACATTCGCTTCAATCATATCCAAAAAATTATAGCACACCGAATAATTGCTTCTGCGCGCGGAAAGCGTGTCGGCTTTGTTTTTGCTTGAAGCTATGCGGCGGTATAAATCATTGAGAATTCTTTCGTTATCCTCTTCTATCATTTTGTTTTCAAGCTCTTCTATTTCTTTTTCTATTTTTGCTATATCCGCCTCCAGTCTTCTTTCTTGCAAAGAGCATTCCTCTTTTATATACCTTAATTCATTAAGCTTTTCATGTAGTTTGCGTACCGAATAACTGAGTTTCTTCTCTTTTGGGGCTACTTCGTCGTAATCAATGGCGTCGCCGTTAATGATATCCCTCAACAATTCCATATCGGCCGCAAGTTCGTCTACCGCCTCTCCCAGCCTTACCGCAAAGCTCTGCTGGGCTTCTTTTTTCACATTGTCTATTTTTTCCCTTATGCTGATTACGGCGTTCAAGATATCTTCTTTGCCCGTGCCCAATGAATGCTGCAAAGCTTCGGCTTCCCGCTTCAGCGTTTGGGCAAAGCTTTTTACGCTTTCGGCGTCGATATTCTTATTATGTTTTCCTCTTTGAAGCCTGTATATAAGCGTGTTTACCTCGATAATGATTTCCTCTTTCAATCTGTTGTTGTTTTCTATGGACGGAACGTATCTTTTCATTCTGATATTCCTCCTCATGAATTCAATCTTTGGCGGATTGACTGCAAATCGTTTTCGTTAACATGCAGTCCTTCCACAGTCAATTCGGAAAGAGACAAGCCAAGCATGCCGAACATCTTTTCCTTTTTCAACGCTTCCAGCATTCTTTCTCTTACCTTGTCCAGCAAGGAGCTTATTTCAAATACCGAAACATTGGTGTGAGCGAAGAATTCCCCTATTACGGGCAAGGCCACGCTTTTAACTATGGATATGGTTTTTTCTCTTATCATAATATCGGTAATCTGCTTTACCGATGCAAAAGCGGCAATAAGCTTTACATAATCGATTATTTCTACCATATATCTGCCGTTGGCGCCTATCCTGTACGCTTCCTTAAGGCGTTCGTTATTGACATTTATATTCCCTACTCCCCACAACATTTGCGGCAAAGCCTTGTTTAATATATATGCCACCCGTATTGTTTTGCCCAGCATGGATTTTCCGTATTCTTTATAAATATTCATATTAATGCAAGGCTCGATGCGCACGGAAAGCTTTTCGTCAATATAGCCGTATGCCTTATATCCTCCCGGCACGCTGATAAGCGTTTTTTTGGTAACTACAACGGGTTCGCTGAAATATACGACGGCGTTGTTGCTTATATCTTGACTGAGAGATATCACATTCTCTTTCATAATTTTCCTCCCTACTTCTTTTTATTGGCCTTTATGACTTCGCATAATTTCTCAAAGACTTCTTCGTCAAGATCTTCCTTTATTACAGTATATAGAAGTTCTTTCTTTTTGTCGGTAACATTGCTTAAATCAACATTTATTTTCATGGAAGACCTTGATATCGCCTCCCTAAGCTCTTGCTTGGCGCTGTCGTCAAGCCCGTACTCCCTGACAATTATTTCTTCCCATGAGGGCGGAATGTTTCTTTTGCCGTTCTCCACCGCCGAAAGATAAGAATTTGACACGCCGAGAACGTCCGACATTTGTTTGGCCGATTGATTTCTTGATATTCTGAGTATCCTTAAAAATTTTCCAAATTCCGTAAGCATTATTTACCCTCTTTTTTTCTTTATTATATTATTTTCTGTTGTGCCTGTCAACATAGTTGTAAAAAATTTTTACAACTATGTTCTAAATTCAACCACGGCGCAATAAAACCGACAGAAAAAGCTGGGATAATGCCCTTATATACACGGCGAATGTCGATAAAAACAACAACAAAGCGATTATTAAATTAAAGGTTGACGCCCTTTTCATTGATTTAACGGATTTGAAAGTATCTTTTTTCGCCTTGATTACGTTGATTATCGTAATAATACACACTATCGCGAAAAAGAAATAATTCCCTATCGTTTTGCCGTGAAAAATGGAGGTCATTATCAATAAGAAAAACGATATTGCCATTAAAATTAAAGAAATAAAGATTTTTAATTGGGAATTGTATATAAGGGCATTATCCCAGCTTTTTCTGTCGGTTTTATTGTTGGTTTTTACGGATACCGATGGGCCGCTTGCGGCATTCCTTGTAGATGAAGGAGGAGGATTTCTGAATGATTGAGGCTCAACCTCCGGCTTATTCTTTTGGTTTTGGATTATATCCGCATAAAAATCATCTTGGGCTTGGTTTTTGTTGTTGTATTTGCGGATTAAATCGTTATAGAAATCATCTTCTTCTTTGGAAGAAGACCAGGAGCGCGTATTGGCGTTTTTTCTGTAATTCTCAACGCTTTCAAAGTGGGTAATGTTCGTGTTTTTCTGCAATTCTCTATATACTCTATAACAAAGCTCATACAGACTTTTTTCATCTCCGCTTGAGCCGTCCACCCACATATGCCCGTCAAAAAAATGCTTAAAGAAAGTGGTATGCGGTCTGTTGTCTATCTTATACTCCAATCTCGGCTTATTTAATTCTTTGGCTATATTCATTTCGTTTTTGACATCGTTGCTCAGCATGGCGTCTTCGCTGGAAATAACCAAGAATAAAGAACAGCTCTTTATGGCTTTTCTGATATTGTTCCAATAGTTTTCGGTGTCGCCGGGGCGCAAATTTCTTGCCGATATCCAGCACTTGTTGCCGTCCTGCTCCAAGACATTCAAAACCTTCATGGCTATATCGCTGTTTATGGAACGGTAACAAATAAACACATCTCTGGGCACATCGTCATAGTGTTCTTCAATCTCCTTTCTGCGGGCAAACTCTTTTTTATACAGGTCAAGATAATAGTTGTTGTCTATGCCTTCAAGCGCCATTATGTAACTTTCCACATGAAAACGATCTCTTAAATCACTGTGCGCGATAATATGCGGCAAAAGCCGCTCTATCTCTTCATCGGTGCTGTTTTGCGGCGAATTTTTATAAAAATCTTCAATATACTTGTAATTCCCCAGCATATTCATGGCGTAAGCGTAATAATATTTTGCGGAATAATCCCTGGGTATTATCTCCAATATGTTTTCGGCGGCAAGCTTTATGCCTTTTATGTTGTTTACTCTTACGGCGTCGTGTAACATTTTTCTTAAATTATTTATTTTTTCGGCTTGCTGATTTTTTATGGCGGCAAACTCAATGGCGTTTTCGGTAACAAAAGCAGTGTCGCACGCGGGACAAACCAACGCGCCGCTTTCCTTGGTCGCCTCGTTGATTTCAATAACCGCTCCGCAATTGGTGCACTTGGCGTTTATTAGCTTAATGTTGTTTTCCTTCATTTCTCTATGACTTCCTTTCATTTTTAATTCGCAAATGTCAAAAACAAAGACTTAACAATAATATTTTTTGCGCGCGGACCTAATGCCGCGCAGTATTGCCATAACTATTATATTTAATTTTTCCCACGGTGTCAACATCTTTGTAAAAAAAATTTACATCATTTGTACATTTTGCAAAGAAGCGTCTTTCGCTTTGAATTTATAATTGGTTAAAGATTTCGGTCAAGTCTTCGTTTATTACCAAATCAGCGATCCTATCGGCAAAAGTGGCGTTTTTATTTAATATGACAAAATTCTTGCCTTTGAAACAATATATCAGCGACGCGGCGGGCTGAACGGACAGCGAAGTTCCGGCCACAATAAGCGTATCGGCGCAAGCAATGCTTTCTTGGGCGGCGTTTATCGCTTGCGTATCCAAAGCTTCTCCGTACAAAACCACATCGGGTTTTATTAAACCCCCGCATGAATGGCATTTGGGAGCGCCTTTTGATTGCAAAATATATTCAATATCGTATTTCCTGCCGCAATTCATACAATAATTTCTGTATGCGTTGCCGTGCAATTCCACCACTTGGCGGCTGCCGGCTTTTTGGTGAAGGTTGTCTATATTTTGCGTTATGACGGCAAGAAGCTTATTGTTTTTCTCCCATGACGCCACTTTTTTATGTACAATATTGGGCTGGGCATTGGGATAGAGCATATGATTTTTATAATAATCATAAAAGTCTTCGGTATTATTGATAAAATAATTATGACTCAATATTATTTCGAGCGGAACGGCGCTTTTTTGTGCAAACAGCCCTCCCCCTCCCCTGAAATCGGGAATGCCGCTGCCTGTGGATACTCCGGCTCCGCTGAAGAAAACTATTTTTTGGCTGCCGTTTATTATTTCAATAAGCTTGTTTATTTTATCCATTGCTCCCCTCGTATATGGTTTAACGTCCAAGCAAATAAAAAAATAAAATTTTGGCGATTGTTATTAAATCAATCTTAAAGCGCGGCTAAAGCGATATATTTTGAAATTTCTTTAATATTTGATTTTCCTCCGAATTCAAACTCCAGCATTCCCATTCCCGATATGTATATTTGCAATTCGGCGTCAAGGTCGAAAACGCCCGCCGTTTCCACTGAAAAAACATTTATCTTACTGTAAGGAATGGATGTGTAGTCCACTTTTTTGCCGGTAAGGCCTTGAATATTTACAATAATCATTCTTTTATCCGTGAATACGATGCCGTCTCTCATCGATTTATAGCTTGCAACCAATCTCTCATCCCCCACAAGCAATTCGGACACCTTATAGCCATAACTGTCATCGGGCTTAAGCTTAAAAATCTTTTTGTTCTTAAAATCAATCATATTTCCTGCTCCTTATCTTGTAAATTTTTTCAAAATATGAGCGTTATCTCTAAAATCAATCCGTTAATCCTTATTATATTATATATCCATAACGATATATGGTCAATATTAAATTGTTTGGGCCAAGAAAATGATAATTAAATAATTCTGTCAATAAAGTTTTTATAGATTCATTGTGAAAAATTTGAAGGTGTTTGCTTTTTTGGTAGAAGCAATTTGTTTGAACTGTCCATTTTAATGTACATTTATCTATTTACAAATGGAAATTATGTTATTATGAAACAAATAATTACATTTTGGGCGGGATATTTATGAGAAAAGATCTTTTAACAGCCGTTGCGGGCTTATTGCATGACATAGGAAAGGTTGTCAGAAGAGCCGGAAATAAGAATTCTCATTCGATAGCGGGGGAAGAATATTTAAAAGAAAAAGGATTTCCCACAGAAATAATTAATGCCACCCGCTT
>LFSG01000006.1:19959-37319 GCA_001512685.1 Clostridiales bacterium DTU072 | reverse complement strand
GCGCACAACTTCATTGAAAGCATGGAAGACGGATACGACACCGTGCTGAGCGACGACGCGGGCAACATTTCCCAAGGCCAAAAGCAATTATTGACCATAGCAAGGGCGATATTGAAAAATCCCAAAATAATAATTTTGGACGAAGCCACAAGCAGCGTGGACACCCGCACCGAGCAATATATTCAAAGGGCCATGCTTGCCATGATGGAGGGGAGGACAAGTTTTGTCATAGCCCACAGGCTGTCCACCATAAAGAGCGCTTCGGTTATCCTTGTCATGAACAACGGCGATGTGGTGGAACAAGGCAACCACGAAACGCTTATGGCCAAGAAAGGCTTTTATTACGAACTTTACACAAGCCAGTTCTTGGGCGTGCAAGATGACCAAGATTTTGAAAACGGCATGGGATTTGTGCAGACATAATAAAATATCCGCGATATTTATAGCGATTTTTTGTATATAATATGATAAAATTTGTAGCGAATAAGATTGAGATTATGATTTTATTATGGTATAATCTAAAACATAAGGGTGCTTTCGGAGGATTTTTTAATGCCCACATTTTTTCACAAAGTTTTTGAAGACGCAAGCCCGGTTGCGCCGTTGGGCTTGTTGGTGTTAGAAGGCGCTAAGGAATTGGGAAAATTAATAGATTCATATCTGGTAAACTGGTACAACAGAGACATCGGCAAAAAGAACTGCGCGTTCAGGAAAGATACATTCATTATTCCGTCATCTTGCCCAAGATTTACGACGGGCGACGGAAAAGGGATGATACACGACACAGTGAGGGGAGTGGACCTTTACATTATAGTTGATGTCGGCAATTATCACTGCAAGTATCAAATGCTGGGACAAACCAACAGAATGTCCCCCGACGACCATTACTCCGACCTGAAAAGGCTGATATCTGCGGCAGGTGGCAAGCCCGAAAGGATTACCGTCATCATGCCCATGCTTTACGGCGGAAGACAGCACAGAAGAAACTCCCGCGAATCGCTTGATTGCGCCCAAATGCTTCAAGAATTATACGCCATGGGCGTTAAGGATATAATAACCTTTGACGCGCACGATCCCAGAGTGCAGAACGCCGTTCCGCTTATGGGTTTTGACAATTTCCTGCCCTCATATCAAATAATGAAAGCTTTGGTGGCAAAATTCCCGACCTTAAATTTCGACAAAGACAATTTCATAATCGTTTCGCCCGACGAAGGCGCCATGAACAGAAATATCTTCTACGCTTCGGTGCTGGGCGTGGATTTGGGCATGTTCTACAAGAGAAGGGATTATTCCACGGTAGTGAACGGACGCAACCCGATAGTGGCGCATGAATATATTGGCTCAAGCGTAAAGGACAAGGATGTTTTTGTGGCGGACGACATTATCGCCACAGGCGACTCCATGCAGAGACTGTGTTAGGACCTCAAGAACGCGGGCGCGAACAGAATTTTCCTTACCTCAACATACGCTTTGTTTACCGAGGGCGTGGAGAAATTCCAAAAAGCTTACGAAGAAGGATACTTCACTTCAGTAATAAGCACCAACTTAACTTATGTAAAAGACGAAGTAAAAGAAATGGAATGGTATGTGGAAGCCGATATCTCAAAATACATCGCTTATATAATTTCGGCATGCAACCAAAATAAATCCTTATCAAATCTTCTTGGCTCCTCGGACAGGATAGAGGAATTATTAAAGAAGATGAAACAGGAGGAATAATGAAAATCGAATGGTTCGGGCATTCCTGCTTTAAGCTGACGGAAAGCACGGGCACAAGCGTAGTTACCGACCCCTATCATTCTTATATCGGACACGAGCTGCCCGAAATCGAGGCCGACGCCGTAACGGTAAGCCACCGCCATGAAGACCATTGCGCGGTGAACAAAATAAAGGGCAATCCCATAGTGCTTGACAAAATCGGCGCTTTTGAAATCAAGGGAATTCATATTTACAGCATCATGAGCTACCATGACCAAAAGAAAGGGTCTTTAAGAGGACGGAACCTTGTTTTCAAATATAGGATAGACGGCGTGGACGTATGCCATTTGGGCGACATAGGCGAAGAGCTTTCGCCCATGCTTGCGGAATTGATAACCCCCATAAACGTATTGTTCATTCCCGTAGGCGGCAGATACACGATTAACGCCAAGCAAGCCAAGGAATATGTGGATTTTTTGATGCCGGACATTGTCATACCCATGCATTACGCCAATAAAGACACCATGTTGGATATCGCTCCTGTGGACGATTTTCTTGATTTATTTGCGTCCAAGGATATCGAATACATAAAAGGGAATTCTATTGAGCTGAACAGAACAAATTTTGACGGAGAGAAGACAAGAGTAATAGTGCTGGAAAGATAGATTTACTCGTGCAAGAACTTCTGTTGGCGAAACCAAACATCAATCAATAGCAAACATACTTAACGATACAGGTATTAAATGATTTTATGTGCATATAATATTTGTATTAATTAAAGGTGCATTCTATATATAGATATTATTTTGTAAAAGTATATCAAAATTCAAAATTAATAAATTTTTTTCAGGAGGAATAAATGATTTATTCTGATTTTACAAGAGAACAATATGATGCCATGAATATTTTTGAACTGCGGCACATAGGCAGGGAAATAGGAGTGAAATCCCCTACCTCCAAAAGCAAGGGCGAGTTGATTGACAGCATCATGGAAAGGATAGAGGAAATCAAGACGGGAAAAATCACCCCCGACGACCTAAAAAAATCCGCCCAAAAAGGCAGAGGCCGTCCTCCCAAAAGCATTATGACTTTACATTATACCATGGACTCCATAAAAGCTTTGCGGGACAAAGACGGCCCCAGCATTCTTGACGGCGTGCTTTCCTCTCCGGAAGAAGCTTTTCCCGTGGAAGACAGCAAGCCTTCCGCAGGCGTTGCCGCGGCAAAGGAAAAACCCGAAGAAAGCGCGCCAAAGAGCGAGGTTAAAAATAATAACTGGAACAAAAAAGAGCATGTTGAAGAAGAACAGCCCGTTCTCCTTAAAGAGGGCGTGCTTGAGATAATGCCGGACGGATACGGCTTTTTGCGCGCCAAAAACTGCGAGCCGGGAGAAGGCGACGCTTATGTAGCCGCCCAGCGCATAAAGAAATGGGGACTAAGGAAAGGGGATTTTGTCAAGGCGGAAGCCCGCCAGCAAACCGAAAACCGCCCGGCGGGAGTATTCAACATTCTCAGCGTCAACGGCAAACCCGTGAACAATTTGCATGCCAGAAGGAATTTTGACAGCCTTACCCCTATTTATCCCGACCATAGGTTCAGGCTGGAGATACCCAACGCCAAGAATGATTTCGCCATAAGGGCCATAGATTTGGTAGCGCCGATAGGGAAAGGGCAAAGGGCGATGATAGTTTCTCCCCCCAAAGCGGGAAAGACCACCCTTCTCAAAAAGATTGCGCACAGCATAAGCAAGAATTATCCCAAGGTTCATTTAATGGTATTGCTGATAGACGAAAGGCCGGAAGAAGTTACCGACATGCAAAGGTCGATACAGGGGGAAGTGATTTATTCCACCTTTGACGAAACCCCCGAACACCACACCAAGGCCGCCGAGCTTGTGCTGGAAAGGGCCAAAAGGCTGGTGGAAATAGGCGAAGACGTGGTCATACTTATGGACAGCCTAACAAGGCTGGCAAGGGCGTATAACCTTGTTATCGCGCCTACGGGCAGGACCTTGTCGGGCGGCATTGATCCGGGCGCTTTGCACAACCCCAAGAGGTTTTTCGGAGCGGCAAGGAACATAGAAGACGGCGGCAGCCTTACCATAATCGCCACCGCGCTTGTGGATACGGGCAGCAGAATGGACGATGTGATTTATGAAGAATTTAAGGGCACGGGCAACATGGAAATCCACCTTGACCGCAAATTGTCGGAGAAGAGGATATTCCCCGCCATCGACCTCAACCGCAGCGGCACAAGGAGAGAAGAGTTGCTGCTTGACCAAAAAGAATTGGAAGGGATTTGGGGCATGCGCAAAATGTTCTCCAACGGCGAAACCGCCGACACTACCGAAATGCTTATCAACATGCTAATCAAAACTTCCACCAACAGGGAATTTATCGAACAGCTTAACATGCAGCTTATGGCGCTCCAAAAGAAAGGGTACACAATCAGATAGCCCCAAGCCATATTTTGGAAAGAATACTGGACTAAGGACTATTTTAGGTGTATAATAAATACTGTTCAATTTTTATAAAATACAATGGGAGGACTTAAATGCCACTTGTAACAAGTAAAAAAATGTTTGAGAACGCCTACAAAGGCCACTATGCCATAGGCGCGTTTAATGTAAACAACATGGAAATTATTCAGGGAATAGTCAACGCCGCCAAAGCGGAAAGGGCTCCTTTGATTTTGCAGGTAAGCGCGGGCGCCAGAAAGTACGCCTCTCCGATATATTTAAGAAAAATGGTGGAAGCCGCGGTGGAAGAAAGCGGTTTGCCCATTTGCCTGCATCTTGACCACGGCGATACCTTCGAGCTGTGCAAGGAGTGCATAGACATGGGATTTACATCGGTAATGATAGACGCTTCCCACCACAGCTTTGCCGAAAACATCAAGATAACAAAGAACGTGGTTGACTACGCGCACGACAGAGGCGTTGTAGTGGAAGCCGAGCTGGGCAGATTGGCGGGAATCGAAGACGCGGTTAACGTAAGCGAAAAAGACGCCGCTTTTACCGATCCCGACCAAGTGCAGGAATTTGTTACCAGAACGGGCGTGGACAGCCTTGCCATAGCCATAGGCACAAGCCACGGCGCTTTCAAGTTCAAGGGAGAGCCCAAGCTGCGCTTTGACATACTTGAGGAAGTGGAAAGAAGACTGCCCAATTTCCCCATAGTATTGCACGGCGCTTCCAGCGTGCCCCAATATCTTGTGGAACAAATTAACCAATACGGCGGAAATATGCCGGGAGCAAAGGGCGTTCCCGAAGAGATGCTAAGAAAAGCCGCTTCCATGGCGGTATGCAAGATTAACATCGATTCGGATATCAGAATGGCGGTAACGGCGACCATAAGGAAATACTTTGTGGACAATCCTTCCCACTTCGACCCCAGACAGTATCTTGGCCCCGCCCGTCAAGCGGTGGAAAAAATCGTGCGCCACAAGATAGTCAATGTGCTTGGCTGCAACGGCAAAGTCGACGAATTATTATAATAACATCAAAAATACCATTGACCTTAAAACCGCCGACAGCGTTCGGCGGTTTTTTTGTTGCAAGCTTGCGCTTTTGACGGAAATATATTATTTTGATGATTTTCAAACTGATTGATGCTATAATATTGAATATGCTTAAAGAAAATGAAAAATTTGAAAGTCTTGACTATAAAGGGCTGGAAATAATCCAAAGCAAGAACGGATACCGTTTTACTTCGGACGCCGTTTTATTGGCGAATACCGTCAAGGCTTTGCCGGGGCAAAGAGCGGTGGACTTGGGAACGGGGTCGGGCATAATCGCCATACTGATAGCCGCCAAAACGCAGGTCAAAGAGGTTATCGGCGTGGAGATACAAAAAAGGCTGGCCGATATGGCAAAAAGGTCGGTGGAACATAACAATTTAAGCTCAAAGATAAAGATAATAAACAAGCCTTTGCAGGGCATATATAAAGAATTGGGGAATAATTTTGATATCGTGGTCTGCAATCCGCCTTACCAAACCTTGACCTCAAAAAAGGACAACCCCGATGAAGAGGATATTTGCCGCTATGAATACGCGGTAACGCTTAAAGAAATAATGGAATGCGCGCAAAAACTCCTTAAATTCGGAGGGAATTTTTATATAATAAACAAAGCCAAAAGGCTGTCCGAAATGATATATTTTATGAAAGAACATAAAATAGAGCCCAAAAAAATCACGCTGATACAGCCCAAACCCGATAAAAGCATAGACACGGTAATTGTGGAGGGCAAGAAAGGCGCCAAGTCTTCGCTGGTCATTCCCAAACCGTTGGTTGTATATAACGAAGACGGGACTTTTACCGACGAAGTCAAAAGGATGTACGGAATTGAAGGGTAAATGTTATTTGGTGGCCACGCCGATAGGGAACTTAAAGGATATCACATTAAGGGCGCTTGAGATATTAAAGCAAGTCGATGTCATCGCTTGCGAAGACACTCGGCATACGCTCAAGCTGCTCAACCATTACAATATAAGCAAGCCTTTAATAAGCTACCATAAACATAAAGAAAAAGCGGGCAACCAGCAAATTTTGAAAATGCTTAAGGACGGAAAAAGCGTGGCGGTGGTGAGCGACGCGGGCATGCCCTGCGTCAGCGATCCGGGGGCGAGCTTGGTAGGGGAGATAAGGCAAGAAGGCTTGGAAATAACCGTATGTCCGGGAGCCAGCGCCTTGACGGCGGCGGTGTCGCTGAGCGGCATTGAAGGGCCTTTTACCTTCCTTGGGTTTTTGAGCGACAACAAAAAGCAAAGGGACAGCCTTTTGCAAAGCGTAAAGGACACGCCTTGTTCGCTTGTGGTTTATTGTTCCCCCCACGATTTGCAAAAAACGCTGAACGTTTTATATGAGAATTTGGGCAAAAGGGCGGTCAGCATAATAAAAGAAATGACCAAAATCCACGAAAAGGTTATAGAGGGCACGCTTGGGGAAATAACGCTTGAGCAAGCGCCCAAAGGGGAATTTGTGATTGTTATTGAGCCGCCCCGGCAGCGAACGCATGCCATAAGCGACGACGAGATAAGGGAATTATTAAAAGAATATATAGCACAAGGCTTGTCAAAAAAAGACGCCGCCATTAAGGTAAGCAAAGAAAAAGGCGTCAGCAAAAACAGAGCATACAATCTTTCGGTCAACATTTAGATTATTCTGCACAAAGCGCAGGAAGCTATGGCGCCCATAAGCGAGGCAAAAACCGAAATGGGTATGGCAAGCCCGCTTTTTTTATCTTTGGAAGTGGAGAAATAAACGGCCACGATATAGAATATGGTGTCGCTGCTCCCCATGATTACGCTTGCGCAGCGGCCTATGTAGCTGTCAACGCCGTAGTCGGCATAAATTTTTTCCAAAAGCGACAAGCTGCCGCTGCCCGACAGCGGACGCAGTATTAAAAGCTCGCAAAGCTGAGGGGGTATCCCCATAACTTTGAAAACGGGAGACACCGCCCTTCCCAGCATTTGCGACAAGCCGCTTGCGCGCATTAATTCTATGGAGATTAAAATGGCGGCAAGGTAGGGGAGCAAGGATATAACCAGATTAAACGCTTCCTTTATGCCCTCAATGAAGCTGTCGTACACGGGAATTTTTTTCAAAAGGGCGACAAGCAAGGTTATTATCAGCAGAACGGGCGTTATCAGCATTTTATTTTACCAATGCCTTTACCAGCAGAACGCCTATGAATGTGGTGAAAAAAGTGGCGATAAGCGAAGGGATTATAATGTCCGAAGCGCTGTTATAGCTTGCCCTTAGCGCCACGATAGTGGCGGGTATTATTTGTATGGAGGTGGAGTTTATAACAGCTAGCATAACCTTGTTTTTATGATGCTTCATGCTCTCTATGGACTTTATGCCCATGGGCGTGGCTGCGCCCCCCATTCCCAGCATATTGGCGGACAGGTTAAGGCTCAAATACTTGTATGTTTGCGGGCTTTCGTCTTTGAAAAGATATTGTATGGGCTTTTTGAGCTTTTTGGCAAGCGCCTTGTCCAATTCGGCTTTTTCCATGATTTTTAATATGGAAAGCCATAAAGCGTAAACGCCGAACAGCTTGACGGAAAGAGCCAGCCCGCCGTTGGCGCCGTCCAAAACAGCGCCCATAACCTTTTCGGGCGAGTTAACCGAAATAAGATATATCGAAACCAGCATAATAACAAAAAATACAATATTCATAGTAAATATTGTATTCTTGCCTTGCCCGTTTCTTTAATGGATTTAACGGTTTTTATAAATTTTTATAATTTGTAAGGACTTAAAAAGCTAAGCTTTTCTCTGCTTTCTTTTTTGTTTTTCCGCCAGTAATTTTTCAGCCTGTTTTTTGCTTTCGCTTTCAACGGTTGACTTTATGGTCGTCAAGGTGTCGATGTATTTGCCCGCGTTTTTTTCAAGCGCAGACAGATTTTCTTTTACCACAGCGCTTGACAAGGTCTTCAATTCCGCCGCGTGCGGCTTGAAGATATGGATATCATACTCATAGACAAGGTTTTCCATATACCTTTGGGCGAACATCAAATAGTTTTTTATGTTCAATAAGGAAAGGCGGGTCAACCTTTCTTTTTTGTTGAAATTCAATTTCCGCATCAGCTTGACGGCGCGGTTAAGGCAAAAAACGCATTCGTCAAACTCCGTGCGCTTGCCGAAGCTCATGTATACGGTAACAAGAATGACCAGACAGCTTGACAAGAAAAGGTACTTTACCCACAATACAGCGTCGATTATGTCAAAAAAATACAAAACGGCAAGAACGATTATGACGCATAAACAGACCAAGGACAATATCTTTAACGCATTTAACGCCTTTTTCATATTCAAACCTCTTTGTTGGCGACATGAACATCCATTTGTTTGTAGGGAATTTTTATGCCGTTGTTTTCAAAGGCGAAATAGACTTGCTCTATCATATCGTAATATGTGCTCCAATATTCGCCGCTGGGCACCCACACTCTGAAATTAAAAATCATTCCGTCTTCGCCGTGTTCGCTCATTCTGATAAGGGGAGAGGGAGAGGCAAGCACATTGGGATGGGAGGAAGCCACTTCCTTTAACACCTGCAAGACTTTTTTCATATCCGATTGGTAGGACACTCTGAACCTCAAATCCAATCTTCTTGTGGGGCGGGCGGAATAATTGATTATTTCCGAAGAAATGACCTTTGTGTTGTTCATGACTATTTTTTTGTTGTCGGGCGTCAGCAATTCGGTGGTAAGGATTTCAATGGAGCGTATGCTGCCTTCTATGCCGCCTATGCTGACATAATCGCCTTCTTTGAAAGGCTTGGTAAAAATAATGATTATGCCGTTGGCGAAATTGGACAAACTCCCTTGTAAAGCCAAGCCTATGGCAAGGCCGGCAGTTCCGAGAGCGGCTATAAGCCCCGCCGAAGCGTTGGGGAACAATATGGAGATGACCATAAACAGAAGCAGCAGTTTGAGCGCCAAATCGATTATGGAAACGATAAACGAAGCGGTGGCGCCTTCAACGGCGGTGCGCTGCAAAGAAGCTTTGGTTATCCTTAAAACGGTTTTGATTATAACAAGACCGAGAAAAAGGATTACCAGCGCCAATAAAATATTTAATCCCGTGGACTCAAGGAAATTTATTATTTTATCCGTAATTTTATCCATTTTTCCTCCTTGTCCTGCATTATGGATAATTAATAACAATATGATAACAAAATTTTCTTAAGAATGCCAGTATAATTGACAAAAATAAAGCGGCGTGATATTATATAATGAAATTTTGCTTGTATTTACGAGGTATTTATGAATTATAACCCCAAAGAAATAGAAAAAAAGTGGCAAAAATATTGGTATCAGAACAAAATTTTTGAGGCTGTGGAAAAGCCGAACCAAAAGAAATTTTACGGCTTGATAGAATTCCCTTATCCGTCGGGTTCGGGATTGCATGTAGGGCATATAAGGGCGTTTACCTCCATGGAAGTCATATCCCGAAAAAGGCGGCTTCAAGGCTACAATGTGCTTTTTCCCATAGGTTACGACGCTTTCGGGCTTCCCACCGAGAATTACGCCATCAAAACCAAAACGCATCCCAGGATTGTAACCGACAGAAACATTAAGATGTTCGAAAAACAAATGAAAAGAATCGGATACGGCTTTGATTGGGACAGAGTAATAGACACCACCGACGAAAACTATTACAAATGGACGCAATGGATATTTTTGCAGATGTTCAAAAAAGGACTGGCCTACAAAGCCAAGACTTTGGTAAACTTTTGTCCCGAATGCAAGGTGGTGCTTGCCAACGAGGAGTCGCAAAACGGCATTTGCGACCGTTGCGGCAGCGAAGTGGTACAAAAAGAAAAGGATGTTTGGTTTTTGAAGATAAGGGCGTACGCCGAGCGTTTGCTTGCGGGGCTGGACAAGCTTGATTACCCCGAAAAGATTAAAGTGGAACAGCAGAACTGGATAGGCAAATCCAATGGGGCGGATGTCAAATTCACGATTAAGGACAACCAAAAGCAAAAAGAAATAGTGGTTTACACCACCCGTCCCGACACCATATTCGGCGCCACATTCCTTGTGATTGCCCCCGAGCATCCCATTGTGGAAGAATTTATTGACAGCTTGGAAAACATCGAAGAGGTAAGGGAATACCAAAGGCAGGCCAAGCTCAAAAAAGAGTTTGAAAGGGTGCATATGTCAAAGGAAAAAAGCGGCGTAAGGCTTAACGGAATATGCGCCGTCAACCCTTTGACCAACAAGGAGATTCCCGTTTTTATCGCCGATTATGTCATAATGGATTACGGAACGGGGGCGATAATGGCGGTGCCCGCCCACGACACAAGGGACTATGAATTCGCCAAAAAATACAACCTTCCCATAATCGAAGTGATTAAGGGCGGCGATATAGAAAAAGAAGCCTATGTGTCAAAAGAAGGCGGAGAAATGGTAAATTCGGGCTTCCTCAACGGCATGGACGTGCCCCAAGCCATTGAAGCCATGATAGCTTATATGAGCCAAAAGGGCATAGGAACGCCCAAGACCGATTACAAAATGAAAGATTGGGCCTTTAACCGCCAAAGGTATTGGGGAGAGCCCATTCCCATAATCAATTGCGAGAAGTGCGGACAGGTGCCCATGGACGAAAAGGACTTGCCGCTGAAGCTGCCCGAGCTTGACGATTTCACGCCCGCCGACGACGCTTCCTCTCCGCTTGCCAAGGTTACCGAATGGGTAAACACCGTATGCCCCAAATGCGGCGGAAAGGCGACCAGGGAAACCGACACCATGCCCCAATGGGCGGGAAGCTCATGGTATTATTTGAGATACATGAGCCCGCGCGACAACGAACACGCGGTAAATCCCGAAGCTTATAAATATTGGGGGCAGGTGGATTGGTACAACGGCGGAATGGAGCACGTTACCAGACACTTGATTTATTCAAGGTTTTGGAACATGTTCTTATACGACATAGGCGCGGTAACGCACGAAGAGCCGTATAAGAAAAGGACGGCGCAGGGGCTGATTTTGGGCGCGGACGGAGAAAAAATGAGCAAGTCCAGAAACAATGTGGTAAACCCCGACGATGTGGTGGACGAATACGGCGCCGACGTTCTGAGAATGTTCATTTTATTTATAGGCGATTACGAAAAGAGCGCGCCGTGGAATCCCGACGCCATAAAAGGTTGCCAAAGGTTTCTGAATAAATTTTGGAACTTAATGGATATGATAAAGGAAGGCGACACCAAAGGCGCCAACATCGATTACTGCATCAAGAAGGTGGACGAAGACCTGGAAACGCTTAAATTCAACACCGCCATAGCCCAGATTATGAGTACGGTGAACGATATATACCAAAGGGGATATGTAACAAAAGAAGAGCTTAACAAGCTGATAATTATTCTGAACCCCATAGCTCCTCACATAACAAGCGAAATGTACGAAATCGTCAACGGCGGCGCCAAGATAGAAAAAGCGCAATGGCCGCAATACGACGAAAGCAAACTGACATTTGACGTGGTGGATATCCCCGTGCAGATAAACGGCAAATTAAGGGCAAGGATAAGCGTAAACAAGGACGCTACCGAGCAAGAAGCGCTTGACAATGTCAAAAACAACACCAAGGTATTGGACGGCAAGCAGATTATCAAGGTAATTTATGTGCCGGGAAGGATAATAAACATAATAGTAAAATAACCGTTTTTACTTTTTTATTACTCAAAAAACATACGCCTTTACCTTGAATATAGTTGATATTAAAAGGGAAAAATATTAGAATTATGTCAATAAATTTAATCCATACGGAGGTTTTTAACAAATGGCAAGAGTAAAAATAGGAATCAATGGTTTCGGAAGAATCGGTCGTTTGGTATTCCGTGCGTGCTGCGACAGAAAAGATGTAAAGGTAGTAGGCATTAATGATCCTTTTATTGATTTGGATTATATGAAATATATGCTTCAATACGATACGGTGCACGGCAAATTTAACGGTACCGTGGAAGTAGCCAACGGCAAGCTTATCGTCAACGGCAACGAGATAGCGGTATTTGCCGAAAAGGATCCCGCCAATATCGATTGGAAGTCCTGCGGCGCCAAATATATAGCCGAGGCTACGGGCGTACTCACAACGGTGGACAAAGCGAAGGCCCACTTCAAGGGCGGCGCCAAGAAAGTGGTTATCACCGCTCCCTCAAAGGACGCTCCCATGTTCGTTATGGGCGTTAACGAAAACACATACGACAAGAAGATGAAGATAGTATCCAACGCCAGCTGCACCACCAACTGCCTTGCTCCTTTGGCCAAGGTAATAAACGATAAATTTGGCATTGTGGAAGGCCTTATGACAACCGTACACGCCACCACCGCCACCCAAAAGACCGTGGACGGTCCTTCAATGAAGGATTGGAGAGGCGGAAGAGCGGCTTCGGGTAACATCATTCCTTCCTCAACGGGCGCGGCCAAAGCCGTGGGCAAGGTTATACCTGAGCTTAACGGAAAGCTTACGGGCATGGCCTTCAGAGTGCCCACTCTTGACGTAAGCGTAGTGGATTTGACGGTAAGGCTGGAAAAGACAACCTCTTACGAAGAAGTAAAAGCCGCGGTTAAGGAAGCCAGCGAAACATATATGAAAGGCATTTTGGGCTACACCGAAGACGACGTGGTATCCAGCGATTTCATCCATGACTCCAGAACCAGCATATTCGACGCCAAAGCGGGCATCGAGCTTAACGGAAACTTTATGAAGCTGGTAAGCTGGTACGACAACGAATGGGGATATTCCAACAAAGTGGTAGACCTTATCGCCCACATGGCGAAGGTGGACAGAGCCGAGTAATTAAATCATATAAATTTTTTGAAAAAAGGAGTGGAGGGTAAGCCTTCATTCCTTTTTTTAATTTAGCGGTTTATTTAAGGTAAAAAATGGATTTATTTCACGGCGCTGATTTTACGGCGCAAAGAGTATATCAAATAGCTAAATATCGTTTGACATAGCATGTAGATTTTGATAAGATAATTGCGATAAAAGTGTTTATATTGTTTCAATATAAAAATATAAAAACGGAGGAGCTTTTATGGAAAAATTAGACAAATTTTTCAAGCTCAAAGAAAATAATACCACGCTGTCAAAAGAAATTCTTGCCGGCGTGACTACTTTCTTTGCGATGGTTTACATCATTTTCGTAAACCCCAACATTTTGAGCCAAACGGGCATGAAATGGAACGCGGTTTTCCTTGCTACCATCATAGCTTCCTTTATCGGAACTATCGTTATGGGCTTATTCGCCAATGTTCCTTATGCTCAGGCTCCCGGCATGGGACTTAACGCATTCTTCACCTTTACGGTTTGCTTCGGTCTCGGTTTTTCTTGGGAAGAAGCGCTTGCTCTGGTATTCATCTGCGGTATCATAAACATCATAATTACCGTAACCAAGATAAGGAAATACATAATAAAAGCCATTCCCAAGAGCTTGCAGAACGCCATCGGCGGCGGTATCGGCATATTTATTGCTTACATAGGGCTTAAGAACGCCAACATGATGACATTTACGCTTGATCCCGGCCATTGGACGGAAAGCTTCGGAACGGTATTCGGAGACGCCAGCGCCGTTCCCGCCATCACCGATTTCTCCACGCCCGTGCCCATTCTTGCGGTCATCGGTTTGGTAATTACCATAGTGCTTCTTCTTTTCAAGGTCAGGGGCGCGATACTTATCGGCATAGTCGCCACTACGATTATAGGCATTCCCATGGGCGTAACCAAGGTAACGGGGCTTTTCAGCAACTATGACTTGGGCGCTCCTTTCAGAGATTTGGGAGAAACGATTGGCGCCGCTTTCTATAAGGGCATGCCCGGACTGTTCAGCGACGCTTCCAGAATCCCCATGGCCTTGCTTGCCATATTTGCCTTCAGCTTAACCGACACTTTCGATACCATCGGAACATTTATCGGAACGGGCAGAAGAACGGGGATATTCTCCGAAGAAGACCTTGCCGCAGTTGAGCATGGCAAAGGCTTCAAAACCAAAATGGAAAAAGCTTTGTTTGCGGACGCCATAGCCACTTCTGTGGGCGCGGTATTCGGCACCAGCAACACCACCACCTATATCGAAAGCGCGGCAGGCATAGAAGCAGGCGGCAGGACAGGCTTAACGAGCGTAACCACCGCTGTTTTGTTCCTGCTTTGCATATTGATTTCCCCCATAGTTGGCATAGTGCCCGGCGCGGCCACCGCTCCCGCTCTTATCGTAGTTGGTATAATGATGGCTGCAAGCCTGAAAGATATCGACTGGGCGGATTTGGCGGAAGCTATACCCGCGTTCTTCGCGGCGGTGCTTATGGCGCTGTTCTATAACATCTCAATCGGCATAGCTTTTGGATTCATATTCTATGTGATAGTTAAGGTTTGCAAAGGCCAAGCCAAAGAAGTTCATCCCATTATGTGGGCTTGCGCGGGATTGTTCCTGCTTTACTTCGTGCTTATGGCCCTTAACGGAGCCGGAATAATATAAGATGAAATATACCGAGCTGTCGATAGTATTTTGACAAAAAGCAAAAAGGCTATTCCCTCCCAATCTGTTTGGCAGGGAATAGCTGTTTTTGATTTGGGGAAAAACCCAAAATAAGGTATCATATTCGTGAGGTGTTTTTATGCCTAAAGTAGCGATAGTGATGGGAAGCAAAAACGACTATCCCGTTGTCAAGAAAGCCGCCGACCTTTTGAAGGAATTGGGGATACTTACCGTAGTCAGAGTGCTGTCGGCGCACCGCACCCCGGACGAAGCCCAAGCGTTTGCCAAAAACGCCATGGAAGAAGGCATAGAAGTAATAATAGGATGCGCGGGAAAAGCGGCGCACCTTGCGGGCGTATTGGCGGCCAACACGGTTTTGCCCATTATAGGGCTTCCCATAAAAAGCTCGACAATGGACGGTTTGGACAGCTTATTGTCCACCGTGCAAATGCCCTCGGGCGTACCCGTGGCCACGGTGGCCATAGACGGGGGAGAAAACGCCGCCTTGCTTGCGGCGCAAATACTGTCCCTCAAATATCCCCAGCTGCAAAAAAAGCTTATTGACTACAAGGAAAACATGAGACAAAAAATATTGTCCGACGACACGGCCTTGCAGAACGAACTTAACAAACAATAAGCTGATTAATTATTTAATTTTCATGAAGCGTAAAATAGCGGAGGGAAAAAATTATGGAGATTGATTACAAATCGGCGGGCGTGGACGTGGAGGCGGGCTACAAAGCCGTGGCCTTAATGAAAAAATATGTTAAAGAAACCTACGACAATTCCATATTGGGAGACATAGGCTCTTTCGGCGGATTTTACGCCCTTGACGACAAGCCCGACGGAGATGTTTTGGTGGCGGGAACGGACGGCGTGGGCACAAAGCTTAAATACGCTTTTATCGCCGACAAGCACGACACAATAGGAATTGACGCCGTAGCCATGTGCGCCAACGATATTGTGTGCCAGGGGGCAAAGCCGCTGTTTTTCTTGGATTATATCGCCATATCAAAACTTATCCCCGAAAAAGTAGCCGAAATAGTTAAAGGAGTGGCGGACGGCTGCAAGCAGGCAGGATGTGTTTTATTGGGGGGCGAAACGGCGGAGATGCCGGGATTTTACGCCCCAAACGAATACGACATCGCGGGTTTTTGCTGCGGCATCGTTAAAAGGAATAAAATAATAGACGGCAAGGACATAAAAGAAGGCGACATGCTTATAGGGTTGTCGTCGTCGGGCATACACAGCAACGGCTATTCTTTGGTCAGAAGGCTTTACGGCGAGAACTACAAACATTTGACAAAGTACGACGACGAGCTGGAGGCCGTTCCCATTGAAGTTTTGTTGACGCCCACAAAGATTTATGTTAAAACCATATTGGCGCTTATCGAAAAAGTAAAAGTAAACGGCATAGCCCACATTACGGGAGGGGGATTTATAGAGAACATTCCCCGCATGCTCCCCAAAGGCTTAATGGCCGTGATAGACACAAATTCCTACGAAGTTCCGAGGATTTTCAAGGCGCTGCAAAAGAAAGCCGATTTATCGGACACTAAAGCGTACAACACCTTTAATATGGGAGTGGGAATGGTGATTGCCGTTGACGAAGCGAACGCGGATAAAGCGCTGGCAACCTTAAAAAGCTTAAACGAAAAAGCTTTTATTATCGGAACGGTAACCAAGGGAGAAGGAGTAAAGCTGTGCTAAAATACAAACTGGCGGTCTTTGTAACGGGGGGCGGTACGGATTTACAGTCCATAATCGACAGTATAAAGAGCGGATATATAGACAATGCCGAAATAGCTTTGGTAATTGGCTCAAAAAAAGGCATCTACGCCCTTGAGCGGGCCAAAAAAGCGGGGATAGACACCGAGGTTTTTGAAGTCAAGGATTTTCCCGACCGCGCCCAAATGTTTGAGGCCATAATAAAGAAACTGGAAGAAAAGGAGATAGACTTTATCGTGCTTGCGGGCTATCTCCTTATTTTATCGCCCAATATCGTGGACAGATACAGAAACAGAATAATCAACATACATCCTTCGCTTATACCCAAATACTGCGGAAACGGCTTTTACGGCATGCGGGTACACGAGGCGGTAATAAAGGCAGGCGAAAAGGAGAGCGGCGCCACCGTGCATTATGTGGACGAAGGAGCGGACACTGGAGAAATTATTTTACAGCAAAAAGTGCCCGTTTACGAAGACGACACCCCCCAAACGCTTGCCGACAGGGTGCTTAAGCTGGAGCACAGGCTTTTGCCCCAAGCCATAAAAAAAATATTAACGGAGAGGACAAAATGAAAAAAAGAGCGCTAATCAGCGTATCGGACAAAACAGGAGTGGTGGAATTCGCCAAAAGCTTGACAAAGGCGGGCTACGAGATTATCTCCACGGGAGGAACGGCAAAGATACTTAAGCAAAACGGCATTGATGTTATCGGGATATCCGAAATTACGGGATTCCCCGAATGCCTTGACGGCAGGGTAAAGACCTTGCATCCCAATGTGCACGCCGGGCTTCTTGCCATGAGAAGCAACCCCGACCACATGCGGCAGCTTGAAGAGCTTAACATAAACACCATAGACATAGTGGCGGTCAACCTGTATCCTTTCAAGGCCACCATAATGAAAGAGGGAGTAACGC
Source organism: Clostridiales bacterium DTU072 (assembly GCA_001512685.1). Classification (GTDB taxonomy): domain Bacteria; phylum Bacillota; class Clostridia; order Christensenellales; family DTU072; genus DTU072. The sequence goes on along the minus strand of LFSG01000006.1, from coordinate 19,997 downwards.
TGCAGGAAGCCATAGAGAATATCGATATCGGCGGGCCC
>LFSG01000006.1:0-19943 GCA_001512685.1 Clostridiales bacterium DTU072 | reverse complement strand
CCGCCATAACCGACCCTGCCGATTACGACAAGGTTATAGAGGAACTGAACAGCGGCGGCGGCATAACAACGCAGACCAAATTTTATTTAATGTATAAAGTCTATCAGCACACGGCGGTATACGACACCCTTATTTCCACATATTTAAGACAAAAATTGGATATAGAATACCCCGAACAGATTACTTTCGCTTACGAAAAGGCGCAAATAATGCGCTACGGCGAAAACCCGCACCAAACGGCGGCATTTTACAAAGAGGTTTTGCCGGTCAAGGGGGCTTTGACTCAAGCCGTTCAGCTTAACGGCAAGGCGCTTTCGTACAACAACATCAACGACACAAACGGGGCGCTGGAACTGCTTAAAGAGTTTGACGAACCCGCCGTAGTGGCGTNNGCCATAGGAAAAAATATATTTGAAGCCTACCAAAGAGCTTACCAAGCCGATCCCGTTTCCATTTTTGGCGGCATCGTGGCCGCCAATCGGGAAGTGGACAAGGCGACGGCGGAAGAAATAGTAAAAATCTTCCTTGAAATCGTCATAGCGCCTTCTTTTACGGCGGAAGCGCTGGAGGTATTGAAGACAAAACCCAATTTAAGGGTGCTTGAGCTTAAGGACATAGACAGCAAAATCGCCAAGACCGAGCATACCCAGAAAAAAGTACTGGGCGGCTTGCTGATACAAGGATACGACGCTTCGGTAATCGGTGAAATGAAGACGGTTACCCAAAAAACCGCCCACGAAAAACAAATCGAGGACATGATATTCGCCATGAAAGTGGTCAAGCATACCAAGTCCAACGCCATAGTGGTGGCAAAGGACAAAAAGACATTGGGCATAGGCGCGGGACAGACCAACAGGATTTGGGCGACCAAGCAGGCCATCGAGCATGCGGGCGAGGAAGTAAAAGGGGCGGTAATGGCTTCCGACGCGTTTTTCCCGTTTAACGACTGCGTGGAAGAAGCGCATAAAGCGGGGATAAAAGCCATAATTCAGCCGGGCGGAAGCATAAGGGATCAAGACAGCATAGACAGCTGTAACAAATACGGAATTGCCATGATTTTTACGGGAGAAAGGCACTTCAAACATTAAGGAGGGAAAAATGGACATATTGATTATAGGCGGAGGAGGACGCGAGCACGCGCTTGCATACGCGCTTAAAAAGAGTCCCAAGGTAGAAAAGATATATTGCCTGCCGGGGAACGGCGGCATATCCCAAATAGCCGAATGCGCTCCCATAGGCGTAATGGAGTTTGACAAGATAATAGAATTCCTTAAACAGCATCCGTCTATCGGGATTACGGTGGTAGGGCCTGACGATCCGCTTGCGGCGGGCATAGTGGACGAACTGCAAAAGCACGGCTTCAAGGCCTTCGGCCCTTGCAAAGAGGCCGCCATGATAGAGGGGAGCAAGTCTTTTGCCAAGAACTTAATGAAAAAATACAATATCCCCACCGCTTCGTATGAAGTTTTTGACGACTACCACAAAGCCAGGGAGTACGCCAAACAATCGAGCTTTCCGCTTGTGGTCAAGGCCGACGGCTTAGCGCTGGGCAAGGGCGTCATTATATGCAACAACTTGAAAGAGGCTGAGAACGCTTTATACGACATAATGGTTGCGGAAAGGTTCGGGAAAGCGGGCAAGAAAGTGGTTGTGGAAGAATATATCGCGGGCAAAGAGGTCAGCATATTGGCTTTTTGCGACGGCAAAACCATTAAGCCCATGGTATCTTCTCAAGACCATAAAAGAGTGTTTGACGACGACAAAGGCTTGAACACGGGAGGCATGGGGGCATTCAGTCCCACTCCCATTTACACCCCCGAGGTGGCGGACAAAGTATACAATTCCATAATCCTGCCCACCCTTAACGCCATGAAGGCGGAAGGATTGAAGTTTAAGGGCGTATTGTATTTTGGATTGATAATAAATGAAGAAGGCATACATGTTTTGGAATACAACGCCAGATTCGGCGACCCCGAAACCCAAGTGGTGCTGCCATTGCTGAAAACCGATTTGTTTGATATAATACAGGCAATAATTGATGAAAGGCTGGACCAAACGGAAATCGAATGGCTGGACAAAGCCGCCGTTTGCGTTATGCTTGCCAGCGGCGGATATCCCCTTGAATACCAAAAAGGATATAAAATTAACATAGGAAAGCTTGACGACGATATTATTCTGTTCCATTCGGGCACAAAGAAGACGGACAGCGAATTCCGCACTTCGGGGGGCAGGGTGCTGGGCGTTACTGCGGTTAAGGACAGCGTAGAAGAAGCCCGCAAAGCGGTATACGGAAACATAAGCAAAATAAATTTTGAAGGAATGCATTACAGGAAAGACATAGGGATTAAAAATGATTAGAAGAGTTTTTTCAACAAAGAAAGCGCAATACGATGTAGCCGCCCGCAAACTGCTTACCGAATTAAGGGAAGTTTTGTCCATTCAAGCGGAAGACCTGAAGATTTTTCAAAGGTACGATATCGAAGGGTTGGACGATGAGTTTTTTGACATCGCCCTAAACACCATTTTCAGCGAATTGCCGCTGGACCAAACCTTTATCGAACAATTGCCCGAGCTGGACGGCTATCGGCTTTTCGCGGTGGAATATTTGCCGGGGCAATACGACCAAAGAGCGGATTCGGCCATGCAATGCGTGGAACTGCTTACGCAAAAACAGCGCCCAATAATAAGGTGCGCCAAGGTTTACGCCATAAAAGGCATAAGCGGCCAAGAACTTACCCGCGTTAAGCAATATCTAATTAACCCCATAGAAAGCCGGGAAGGCTCAATGGAAAAGCCCCAAACGCTGGAGCAGGAGCTTATTTGCGCGGAAGAAGTGGAAACGGCGCGGGGATTTATAAATTTTGACAATGAGGAATTGACGGAATATTATAATTCCCAAGCCTTCGCCATGTCCATGGAAGACTTAAAGTTTGTGCAAGAGTATTTTATCGCCGAAAAGCGAGACCCCACGGTTACCGAGCTTAAAGTGATAGATACCTATTGGTCGGACCATTGTAGGCACACCACTTTTATGACCGAGATTACCGGCATGGAAATCGATTCCGACAATCCGCACATATCCAAAGCCTGGGATATGTACGGGAAATTGTTTAACGAAATAAACGCGGGCAAAAGCAATAAATACAAATGCCTTATGGACATAGCCACAATAGCGGCCAAGAAATTGAAAGCGTCGGGGGCGTTGGACAACCTTGACGAAAGCGACGAAATAAACGCCTGCAGCGTGGTTGTGGATGTGGACAATGACGGAAAAAGCGAAGAATGGCTGATTATGTTCAAAAACGAAACGCATAACCATCCCACGGAGATAGAGCCCTTTGGCGGCGCCGCCACCTGCTTGGGGGGAGCGATAAGGGATCCGCTGTCGGGAAGGAGCTATGTATATCAAGCCATGAGAATAACGGGAAGCGCCGACCCCAACGAAAAGATATCGGACACCTTGAAAGGCAAGCTTCCGCAAAGGGTGATTACCACCACCGCAGCAGCTGGTTTCAGTAGCTACGGCAACCAAATTGGGCTTGCCACAGGCATTGTCAATGAGATTTACCATGAGAATTACAAAGCCAAAAGATTGGAATGCGGATATGTAATCGGCGGAGCGCCCAAAAGCAATGTGGTAAGGATGAAGCCCAAAGCGGGGGATATCGTTTTGCTTGTGGGCGGAGAAACGGGAAGAGACGGATGCGGAGGAGCTACGGGGAGCAGCAAGGCGCATACCGAGCAGTCGCTGACCGAATGTGGCGCCGAAGTGCAGAAAGGGAATCCTTTGACCGAGCGCAAACTGCAAAGGCTTTTCCGCAAAAAGGAAGCCGCACGCTTAATAATCAAATGCAACGATTTCGGCGCGGGCGGAGTGAGCGTAGCTGTGGGAGAGCTTGCGGACGGCATGGACATATACCTTGACAAGGTGCCCAAAAAATATTCGGGACTGGACGGCACCGAGCTTGCCATAAGCGAATCCCAAGAAAGGATGGCGGTTGTCATCCATAAAAGCAACTTAGAAAAATTTATCGAGCTTTGCCACGAAGAAAACCTTAACGCCGTGGAAATAGCCGAGATTACCGCCAACAACAGAATGAGGATGTTTTTGGACGGCAAGCTCATTGTGGACATAAAAAGGGAATTTTTGAACACAAACGGCGTGAAGCAAACTTCAAAAGTAGCGATAAAAGAAAAAGCCGTGGATTTTGAAGACAGCTCCCTTAAAGAAACGGCGAGCCTATCCGAAAAGGATATTAAACAAGCCATATTGAACAACTTGTCCAAGCTCAACAATTGTTCTCAAAAAGGCTTAATCGAGATGTTTGACAGCACCATAGGCTCTTCCACTATATTCATGCCTTTGGGCGGCAAGCGCCAGCTTACTCCGTCCATAGTCATGGCGTCCAAACCGCCGGTATCGGGAGAAACCGTTACGGCCACGGTAAGCAGCTTCGGTTGCCCCATAGACTTATTGTCAAAATCCCCTTTCACGGGAGCGGTTTATTCCATAGTGCTGTCCATAAACAAGCTTATAGCGTGCGGCGTGGGAAGCAATACCATAAGGCTTACTTTGCAGGAATATTTCAAACGCTTGCACAAAGACCCCGAAAGGTGGGGGGAAGTAACTTCGGCTTTGCTGGGCGCTTTGTACGCGCAAATAAATTTAGGCATAGCCGCCATAGGCGGCAAGGATTCCATGAGCGGCTCTTTTGACGAATTGGATGTACCGCCCACGCTGATATCTTTCGCCATGGGAGTGGGCAACGCCCAAACGCTTATAGACAATGTTTTCAGAAAAGGACAAAAGCTGTTCAGAATTAAACTGGTAAGGGACGAAAACTTTATTCCCGACTTCAAGTATTTGAAGAAGATTTACAACATCATCAATATCAATATAGAAAAAGGCAACATACAAGCGGCCACGGTGGTCGAAAGCGACACCATGACTGCGATAATCAAATCCCTGCTGGGCGAAGGCGCGGGGATGAGCTTCGCCAAGGTGGACAAAGAAATGTTTATGCCCGCTTACGGCGATTTTATCGTAGCCGTAAAGGACATATCCCAACTTCACATAGAAGAAACCGAATATTTGGGGATTGTGGACGATTTGGGGCAAATAAGGGGCAGTGACTTTGAGATATCGTTTGACGAGCTCAAGCAAGCCTATTGCAAAACCTTAAACGGCGTGTTCCCGTTTACGGCAAAAGCCGAAGGGGAAGCAAGGGCCTTTAACTATACGGTCAAAAACACCTATAAATGCAAAACCAAGGTGGCAAAGCCGGCGGTATTTATCCCCGTTTTCCCTGGTACAAACTGCGAGGACGACACCGCCAAGAAATTCCGCCAAGCGGGAGCAAATCCTCAGATTGTGGTAATGCGCAACCGCTCCCCCCAAAACATCAAAGAAACCATTGAAGCGTTTGAAAAGGCCATATACAACAGTCAGATAATAGCTTTTCCGGGCGGTTTTTCGGGCGGCGACGAACCGGACGGCAGCGGCAAATTCATAGCCACCACGTTCCGAAACCCCGTTATAGCTCAAGCCGTTTTTGATTTGCTGTATAAGCGGGACGGACTTATTTTAGGGATATGCAACGGCTTCCAGGCTTTGGTTAAACTGGGATTGTTGCCTTACGGCAAAATCGAGGCCCAGACGCCTTGGTCGCCCACATTGACTTTTAACAACATCAACAAGCATGTGAGCGTTATTTCAAGGATAAGGGTTTCTTCCAACCTCAGCCCGTGGCTGAGCGGCGTAAAGGTGGGCGATGTGTTCAATGTTCCCATAAGCCACGGAGAAGGCAGATTTGTGGCGTCCGTTGAGGAATTGACCAAGCTTGCCGAAAACGGGCAGATTGCCACGCAGTATGTGGATTTATGCGACAACGTTACCATGCTTTCGCCATACAACCCCAACGGCTCTATGCTGGCGATAGAGGGCATAACTTCCCCCGACGGCAGGATTTTCGGAAAAATGGGGCACGCCGAGAGAACGGGAAAACATTTGTATAAAAATGTGGAAGGCGAATACGATATGAAAATTTTTGAAAGCGGAGTGAATTATTTCTTATAAAACTTACAAAAGCTTAATTTTTGGTTTTACTTTGCGAAAAAGCGTCCAATGACGCTTTTTTGTTATGCCGCGGCGGCGAAAATCAAGTTTACAAAGAAATATTTGTTATTTTCCGTCGATGTGATATAATATTATTTACCAAGAATAAAAGTCGCAGTCAACAACGGACAATTTTATTTATTGAAAAGTGTAAGCGTATAAGCTATAATAAAACTATGTCGGATTTAATTATAGATTTATTGTTTGTACTAAGCGCGTTAGCGGCCATAATACTTTGTTCAAGAGCGATGTATAAGGTCCGTCAATTAAAACTTAAATACAAAGCGGCCATAATACTTATACCTTTGTACTACACCAAAGTATGGCATATAATGCTGCTTGTCATATATGTCTCTCTTATCGTTGTGGCTTTTATTTTTATGTTAACTACCCGCCTTTACGTCATTTTTTCTTCTATTATCGTTATTTTAATAATGTTTTCCGCGCTTACCATTAAGATGATGACTTGCAGGTTTGCCGTTCTTGACTGCGGGATAGTGACTCCATTCAGATACATTAACTGGTTGCATCTTTATGAATACAGCATTAAGGATGGCAAAGTTTTTTTCTATAAGGACGAGGACGGTTACGATACGATAAGAGCCATTTCCCCTCGGCTTTCTTTCGACGAAGCCAATACGGCAAAACTTGAATTTTTGTTAAATCGCCACAAAGTTAAGAGCAAGTAATTTGTCAATCCTAAAAGGAATAAGCGCCATTCTGCCTGCATAGCTTATTATTATCCGCACTTTAATATAAACCAAAATACGACAAAAACAGTAATAATATTGAAGTCGGGTTATGATAATATGTAAGGGGTAAGAAAATGTTTATTGTGATAAAGAAAAGCAAACTGATTTTAGCTGTTTTGCTTATTGCGATACTTTGCATAGCGGCATCCCTATGCTTTAACCCGAAAGTCACAAGCGCATTTTCTGCGGCAAAGAAACTTCCCGTTTACAGTGTGGAATGCTCCGAAAAAAAAGTTGCCTTGACATTCGACGCGGCTTGGGGCGCAGACAAGACCTCACAGATTATGGACATACTGGAAAAGTATGAAATGAGCGCGACATTTTTTTTAGTGGGGTTTTGGATAGATAAATACCCCGAAAAAGCCAAGGAAATATTTGAGCGGGGCTTTCTTCTGGGCAACCACAGCGCCAACCACTTGCATATGAACAAGCTTTCCGCCGAGGACATGGCGCGGGAAATCGAAACAACCAACGCCAAGCTTAAAGAAATCACCAACGAAGACACGGTTTTTTTCAGAGCGCCGTTCGGGGAATACAATAATACCTTAATCGAAGTCCTTGAAGAAAAGAACATGCTTTGCGTGCAATGGGATGTAGACAGTTTGGACTGGAAAGGGCTTACGGGGGCGCAGATAGCCGAAAGGATATTATCAAGAGTAAAAAATGGCTCCATAATTCTTTGCCACAATAACAGCGACTACATATTGCAGGCTCTTCCTTTGGTGTTGTTGGGGCTCAAGAATAAGGGATACAAATCCGTAAAATTAAATGAGCTGGTACTACGAGAAGATTATTACATCGATAATAACGGTAGACAGCATAAGAATAAATAAGACACCAAAAGGAGTACATATAAATGAGTAGTAGTTATGAGCTAATGAACAACAATGTAGTCGTATTGTCGGGACAAATTTGCCAAGAACCCAAGTATTCACATCAAATGTTCGGGGAAGGATTTTATGAGACTTTTATTACGGTACCCAGATTGAGCGAACAGCTTGACATTATTCCCATAACAATTTCCGAAAGGCTGCTGAAAGACGAGCGCATGAGCAAAGATTTTCCGGTAACCATTACGGGGCAGCTGAGAAGCTACAATAAAATAATCGACGAAAAATCCAGACTGCTTTTGACCGTTTTCGTAAGGGATATATTGGATTACGACATGGAAAGGAACCCCAATTCCATCGACATAGTAGGTTATATTTGCAAAACACCCGTTTACCGCACTACGCCGTTTAAGAGGGAGATATGCGATATTCTGCTTGCTGTCAACAGGGCTTACAATAAATCCGACTATCTTCCCTGCATAGCTTGGGGCAGAAACGCGCGTTTTGTCAAAGATTTGTCCATAGGCACAAAGCTTATCGTAAACGGCAGGATTCAAAGCAGGAATTACCAGAAAGTCAACGAAAGCGGAGAAGTGGAAACAAAGGTGGCCTACGAAGTCAGCATCAATCGCATCAGCATGGAAGAAGGTTTTGAAAACAATCGCCAAGAGCAAAGTCAAGATTAGCCTTGTTTCAAAAAACGCTGTCTTGTTCATAATATAGCGGTATTATGTAAAAAATCCGAGCCCGCGCTTTTCAGCTCGGATTTTGATTTATATAATTGTAAAAATAAAGATAGTATGATATGATAAATAGCGTTATGGGCAAGGTTGAGATAGAAAGAGCGCTGCGATTATTGGAAGAAATAAAGAAAGCGGCTGCGGGAAGGGAAATAGAGATAGTGGCCGCCACCAAAACGGTATCTTTTGAAACGATTAAAGAGCTGTTCGACAATACGCCCATAAAGGTGGCGGGGGAGAACAGGGCGCAGGAATTGATGCAAAAATACCATCCTTCGGTTTTGTGGGATTTTATAGGCAGACTGCAGACAAACAAGGTCAAATACATTATCGACAAGGTCAGGCTGATACAAAGCTTGGACAGGCGGAATTTGCTGGAAACCATTAACAAGGAAGCCGCCAAGCATAATAAGGTTCAAGACGTGCTGCTGCAGATAAACACAGGCAAGGAAGAGGTCAAAGGGGGAGTTAATCCCGAAGAAGCGCTTGAGGCGGCGTCCGCAATCCAAAATTACGCCAATGTAAGGCTTAAGGGAATTATGGCGGTTACGCCTTTGGACATATCGGTCAGCGAAAGACAAAAATGCTTTGACACAGCTTACGGGATTTTCGCGCAGCTAAAGCAAAGCTACAAGGGCATAGAATACCTTTCAATGGGCATGAGCAACGATTATATTCAAGCCATAGAAAGCGGCGCCAACATGATTAGGCCGGGGCGGGCAATATTTGGGGAAAGGGCGTATTGATTATGAGCGGTTTTTTGGATTTTTTGCAGGGGGAAGAGAGCGTCCGTTACGGAACGAAAAGGAAAAAAGGGTTTGAAGACGGCGTAAGCGTGATTAGGCCCAAAAACTTTAACGAGCTGAAAATTTTATTGGATAGCTTAAAAGACAACGAAGGCTTTATAGTGGATTTTGAAAATATTGAAGTATCTTTGGCGCAAAGGATGCTGGATTTTTTGTGCGGCGCGGTTTACGCGCTTGAAGGCAGAATAGAACAGCTTAAGAACAGAATGTATATGCTTCTTCCCAAAGGGCTTAACATAAAAACCAAATTGAACTCCAAAGGATGAACGGCATGAAAAAATATATAAAGTATATCGTCATTGAATTATTGCTTGTGGGGGCGGTTATCGCCATAGACCTTATCACCAAGGAAATTATTTACAACAAAGCGCTGGAAGACGGCAAAATCGACATTATCAAGAATGTACTGTCCTTTACGGCGGTACAGAACACGGGGGCGTCTTTCGGGATTTTCAAAGACCGAGTAACCTTGCTTGCCATAGTGTCGGGCATTTCGGCGGCGGCGCTCATGGCGTTTATGATTTATACGGTAAAAAAGCGCTCATTGCTTTTCAGAAGCTCCTTGATACTCATTATCGGCGGGGCGATAGGCAACCTTGTGGACAGGGCGTGGCTGGGCTATGTCAGGGATTTCGTGTACTTTGAGCTCATCGATTTCGCCGTGTTCAATCTTGCGGACAGCGCTTTGACCATAGGCACGATATTGCTGATTGTGTTCGTTTTATTCTTTTATAAAGAAGAACCCAAAGACAAACAAAAAGAGAACAGTCAATGAAAGAAATCTTATTGCGTCCGAGCAGCCAAGACGCGGGCGGCAGAATAGACATTTATATAGCCCAAAACACCGACCTTTCCCGCTCAAGGATAAAGAACTTGATTGAAAGCGGCAAGGTTTTTTTTAACGATAAGGAAGTAACCAAAGGCGGATTTATACTAAAAGAAGGTCAAGTCAAGGTTTTGGTGGGAGAGCAGGCGGTTTTGTTGGCGCAAGCGGAGGACATACCGCTTGATATTGTATACGAAGACGATTTAATAGCCGTAATCAACAAGCCCCAAGGCATGGTAACCCACCCCGCCGCGGGCTCTCCGTCCAAGACTTTGGTAAACGCCGCGCTTTACCATATTCGGGATTTATCCCAAATAAACGGCGTTTACCGTCCGGGCATAGTCCACAGATTGGATAAGGACACCTCAGGCTTATTGGCGATAGCCAAAAACGACTTGGCGCATTTGTCGCTGTCCAAGCAAATCGCGGACAGGACGGCGGAAAGGTATTATATCGCTTTGGTGGAAGGCAGGGTAAAAGAAGACCAAGGCGTCATAGACAAACCCATAGCCAGACATAAGGTTGACCGCAAAAAAATGTGCGTGGACGAAAAGGGCAGAAAAGCCTTGACTTATTATAAAGTTTTGGAAAGGTATCCCGAATACACCCTTTGCGAATTCAAGCTGCATACGGGCAGGACGCACCAAATAAGAGTGCACGCAAAATACATCAACCATGCGGTGGTGGGCGATGCCGTATACGGCAAAAAAGATAAATTCGGCCTTGACGGACAGCTTTTGCACGCTTACAAATTAGTTATCAGTCATCCCGCCGACATGCGGCGCATGACTTTTGAAGCGCCGCTGCCGCCGTATTTTCAAGAAATCGTCGATAAATTAAGGAAGAAAGCGGGTTTAAGCTGAAAAAACCTCTTTTATTATCCCCATTGTCATTATTTTAATATGCCCTAATAAAATATTATTGTGTCAATGTCGGTCTACAATAAATTGATAGTTAAATTGGGATTGCCTTTATCCGACAGCGTGGGCGGAGTAAAGCTTTGCATGGTGGATTTTATGTGCGTATTAATAGAGGGGCACAGGGGCATTTTGAAATATACGCCCCAAGAAATCACCGTAAGGCTTAAAAAAGGCAATATCGTGGCGGCAGGCCAAGGGCTGACCATAGAGGAAATAAACGCGGACGAAATTTTAATCAAAGGAAATATCGATTCGATAAAAAGGGATTATGATAAACAAAGTTAAATTCAAGGTAAAAGGCAACAGCGCCTACCCCGTGAACATGCTTTCAAAAAGGGGCATAAGGCTTTCAAAAATACGCTTTACAGACGACGGCGTGTCCTTTGTCGTGGACGCCAAGGATTATGACAACTGCCGCGAATACTTGGAAGAGTTTAACCGCAAGTATGCCGTTTTAAGCGAAAAAGGCATTGTTTATTATTGGCGCAAGCTTAAAAAAAGGGCGGGGCTCATAGCGGGGGCGGCGATATTTTTGGTTGTGGCCTTTTTGTATTCGCTCACTATATTGACTATAAACATATCGGGGAACAGCTTGGTGCCCACGGAAGTTATAAGAAGCAAGGTTTGCGAAACGGTGAACCCCCCGCTTTTCAACGCGAAAATTGACCGCAAGCGGCTGGAAAAATGCATTTTGTCCATAGACGGAATAAGCAGCGTAAGCGTAGAAAAGAGGGGAACGGCGATAAACATCAAAGTATTGGAAGAGCTGCCCATACTCGACATTGAAGATATCAAAAAAGGATTTCAGCCCATTACGTCCAAATACGACAGCGTGGTTACCAGAGTGATTGTAACGGGGGGAACGCCGCTTGTCAAAAGCGGACAGGCGGTAAAAAAAGGCCAGCAGCTCATCGCGCCGTATTTGATGGCGGGCGAAAACAATACCGTTATGTGCAAGGCGGGGGGCGAGGTTTACGGCAAAGTATGGCTTACCAAAAGCAAAGTCTACGGCAACACCAAGCTGAAATTCAAAAGGACGGGCAATAAGAGCGTATATATCGACTTAAAGCCCTTTAACTGGATTAAAAAGAAAAAAGAACCGCCCTTTGCGCATTACCAAACAAAAAAAGAAATTATTTATATCGGGGACATCATACCGCTTAAAGCCGTAAAATACACATACTATGAAACAAAACCCGTCTATGTGGAATATGATTGTTACGCCGATATAGACTTGCTCATAAAGGAATTAAGCCACCAATTGGAAGAGGAAATACCCGAGGGCGCGACAAGGGAGCGAAAATGGTATGATATCAAAAAGCTGGACAAAGGAGTCAATTTAGTTATATACTATGAAATAGAAACCTTGATAAGTTAAATAAGGAAATAATAATGGAAGACACAACGGCTAAACTTGCGAACGCGCGAAAGGCAAAGAAGAAAGCGCTTTTAAGATATCTGGTTATTTTTATATTTTCGATATTTGCCGCTTTTGTAATTAAAATAATCGACGCTGGTTTTTTAGGCTTCGGCGAGGCCATTAAACAGACCAAAACCATTTTCCAACTGCTGTCGCTGATTTTCACGCTTACCGTCATACTGTCGGCTTTGCTTTATTATATAACCCAAACCAAAAAGGAAGCGCTGGAAAACCCGAAGCTTTTGGCGGTTATTCTGTCGGCTTTTGTTTTGACATTGATTTTGTCGTTTTTGTTCGGCAGCCTGATAAGCGTCTATATTATGCCCTTGACGCTGTGCGGATTGTTTATAGGGATATTGATTGACAAAAAGATTGCGGTCATGGCCAACATCATGCTCATAACCGCCTTTTTCATATGCTTCTGCATACTGTACGACGCCGCGCGCGTGGCGCAGATTGCGGTATCCATGCTGTCGGGAATGATAGCGGGCACATATATGATTTTGATGATGGAAAAGACATACACCAGAATGAAGTTTTTATTTAACGGGGTGGCGGTTTCATTGCTGATAATTCCCGTTGCCATATTCATTTCCGCCATAACCAACCCCCAATACAACGATATCCTTTTTGTGGGATTGTGGGCCTTCCTTTCGGTATTGCTTTCGGTGTCGCTGTTTATCACACTGCTTCCCGTATTTGAAAGGGTATTCCGTCTTTCCACCAATTTCGGCCTGCAAGAGATATGCTCTTTTGACGCCAAATTATTGAAGCGCTTGAGCGCCGAAGCCCCGGGCACATTCAACCACAGCTTGGCGGTGGGCAATCTTGCGCAGCTGTGCGCCTTGGCGATAGGCGAAAACCCTCAGCTGGCAAGAGCGGGCGCATACTATCACGATATCGGGAAACTGAAAGAACCGCTGTGCTTTGTGGAGAACCAAAAGGACTATAACCCCCATGACGACTTTATCCCCGAAGTGTCGGTAAGCATCATAACCTCTCATACCAAATACGGATACGAATTGATAAAAAGGGAACGCCTGCCCGACATAATCGCCGACATAGCGCTTGAGCACCACGGCACCACCCCCGTCAACTATTTTTATAACAAAGTAAAAAAATTGACCGAAGAGCAGGTGGAAAAGAAAGACTTCAGCTACGCCGGCCCCATACCGTCCAACAAAATAAGCGCCATAATAATGATAGTGGACACAGTGGAGGCGGCAACGAGGGCGCAGAGCTTTACGGATGTCAAGCATTTGAGAGAATTGATTCATAAATTAATCGAAGAAAAAAGACAGCTGGGACAATTCGACAATTGCGACCTTACCTTCAAGCAGTTAAAAAAGATAGAGGACACCTTGGTGGAGGCCATGCCGGGCATATTCCACAGCCGCATATCTTACGAGGAAAAATAGCGTATGGTAATGGTTTTTGACAATGTGGACAGCGGGTACGCTCAGGCTTCGCAAAAAGCCGCCCTTGCCGCGTTGCGCAAAATGAATGTGGACATAAAGAAGGCGGAAATAGAAATCAACCTTGTATCGGAAGAACTGATAACGGAATTAAATGGAAAATACAGGAATATCCATCAAGCCACCGATGTTTTGAGCTTTGCCAATATTAACGAAAAATTTCCTTATAATATAAATAGCTACCCCGAATTTATCAATCCCGCAAACGGCTGCTTAATGCTGGGAGAGATATTTATTTGCGTAAAAAAAGCTTTGGAGCAGGCCAAAGAATACGGGCGTAAGGCCGAAAGGGAAATAGCTTTTTTGACCTGCCACGGCGTATTGCACTTATTGGGATACGACCATATGAACGATGAAGACGAAGCGGAAATGAATAAATTGCAGGACGAGATTATGAAAGATTTTGAAAAAGAATACACGGACGAAAATTCACACAGCGGCGAAGCCGAAGAAAAGCAAGACAAAAATGATTTTCTTTCCGGCTTTGTGGCATTAATGGGCAAGCCCAATTCGGGCAAATCCACTTTGGTAAACACCTTGGTGGGCGAAAAGGTGTCCATTGTTTCTTGGAAGCCGCAGACCACGCGCAACAGGATTTTCGGAATCTACAACGACGAAGTTACGCAAATAGTGTTTATAGACACGCCGGGACTGCACACCCCAAAGAACAAACTTGGCGAATATATGATGAAAGCGGCAAGCAGGTCGCTGGAAGGCGCCGACGCCGTCTTATATTTGATTGACGCCGAAAAGGGATTTGACGAAAGGGACAAGCGCAATATAGAAACTTATATCAAGCAGAATTTCAACACCGTGGCGGCGGTGAATAAAGTGGACCGCGTAACCAAAGAGAAAGTATTCGACATACTTACCCAATTAAACAACTATCCCCAATTAAAGGCCGTTGTGCCCATTTCGGCGCTGAAAGGGAGAAACACCGATGTCCTCCTAAAAGAAATACGCAAATTGCTTACCGACAACATAAAGTATTATCCCGACGATATGTATACCGATAAGAATATGCGCTTTATGGCGGCCGAGATAATAAGGGAAAAGACCTTGCGCCTATTGGATAAGGAAGTCCCTTACGGCATAGGCGTTGAAATAACCGAATATGAGCGCAGAAGCGGCAAGGACATAATTGACATAAGCGCGGATATTTTATGCGAAAAAGCGGGGCACAGGCCCATTATCATAGGCAAAGGCGGCGGCACGCTAAAAAAGATAGCCACTTACGCCAGGCAGGACCTTGAGAACATAACGGGTTATAAAGTATTTTTGACGGTATTCGTAAAAGTCAGAGAAAACTGGAGGGAAAAGGAATATATAATTAAGGAATTGGGATACGATGAAAAAAAATAAAAAATAATCCGCATATTATAAGTGGTTTGGTGACATGCTAAGGGATGCAGGTAGCAAGTAGCAATACTTGCAGCTAAGAGGTATATATGAAAAAGATTGATGACTTATTATGGGAGACGTTCAAAAAAAGCGGACAAACCGGATACTATATGTTGTATAAGGCCCTTAATAAGAATCAAGACGAAAAAGAATAATCATTAATACCTTATTGGCAGCGGAAACAAACCACCTTATGATATATAAGGTGGTTTTTCCGTTAAAGGATAAGAGTTATGGATTTGAAAGGGATATGTTTAAGGGCAACCGACTATAAGGAAAAGGACAAGCTTTTAACGATAGCCACTTTGGAGAAAGGCATAATAACCGTTAAAGCGGCGGGGGCGCGCTCTCCCAAAGCCAAGCTGAAATCGGGATGCATGCCCCTTGTTTGGGGGGAATTTTCGGTTGCGGAAACCAAAAGCGGCTTTATTCTGAAAGGAATAAGCGTCCAAGAAAACTTTTATAACTGCTGGAAAGACACCCACAAAAACCTTTCGGCCATGCTTATTTTGGAAATTTTGGAAAATTTCGCGGTAAAAGGACAAAGCCTTGCGTATGAGATTTTATTATGCTTAAAAGCGCTGAAAATAATCAATTACGACGGCGTGTACCCCTATGCGGCCGCCCTTTGGTTTTTTCTGAAAATGCTTGTTTACGCGGGGGCGGACTATTCCGAAGAAGATATCCCCCGGTCAATAATGGAAATTCTGCACGCCGTCAACGCCCTTGAAGCCGACGACATCGAAACCGCCGACCTTTTGACCGAAAATATAGACAGAGCGCTTTATTATTTGGGCCTAATCGCAAACAGCCGCTTGTCGGTAAAATTAAAGCTCATTAATCAAATCAGCGACATGTTTTTAAGGAAAAGAGATTAAGCGTTTTTCGCTTAGTTTCTTGAAAAACGGGAATAAATAATCTTAATAGGTAGAAAACGCTTGAAATTAAATGATTTATTTTTTATAATATGCGGTGTAATTAATAAAAAAAAGAATAGAGGAGATTTTAATGACAAAGAAGTATGTTTATTTGTTTAAGGAAGCAGACGGAAAAAACAAGGCGCTGTTCGGAGGGAAGGGAGCTAACCTTGCCGAGATGACCAAGCTGGGCATGCCCGTTCCCGAAGGTTTTACCATAACCACCGAAGCGTGCACAAAGTATTACGAAGACGGCAAAAAGATTTCGCAGGAAATAATCGACCAGATTTTTGACGCCTTAGCCAAGGTTGAAAAGCAAGCGGGGAAGAAATTCGGAGATCCCGACAATCCTTTCTTGGTATCCGTAAGGAGCGGAGCGAGAGCGTCCATGCCCGGCATGATGGACACCATCCTTAACCTCGGGCTTACCGACATATCGGTGCAAGGCTTGGCGAAGCTTACCGACAATCCGCGCTTTGCTTACGACTGTTACAGAAGGTTTATTCAAATGTATTCCGACGTGGTAACGGGCCTGGGCAAATCCTATTTTGAAGAGATAATAGACGAAATGAAAGAAGAAAGGGGCGTAAAGCTGGATACCGAGCTTACCGCCGAGGACCTGAAAGAGCTTATCGCCAAATTCAAGGCGCTTTATTTAGAGAAAACGGGCGTTGAGTTCCCGCAAGACCCCAAACAACAGCTTATCGGCGCTGTTGAAGCGGTATTCAAAAGCTGGGAAAATCCCAGAGCCATCGTTTACAGAAGAATGAACGACATACCGAGCAGCTGGGGAACAGCCGTTAACGTCCAATCCATGGTATTTGGCAATATGGGCGAAACGTCGGGCACGGGAGTGGCTTTCACCAGAGACCCCGCCACGGGAGAAAGGAGGCTTTACGGCGAATACTTGATGAACGCTCAAGGCGAAGACGTGGTGGCGGGCATAAGGACGCCCCAATCAATCGATCACCTTAAAGAAATCAATCCCGAAGTTTACCGACAATTTGTTGAGATTTCCACAAGACTGGAAAAATACTTCAAAGACATGCAGGATATGGAATTCACCATTGAAAGGGGCAAGCTCTATATGCTGCAAACAAGGAACGGCAAGAGGACGGCTCACGCCGCCATAAGGATAGCTTGCGAATTGGTGGAAGAAGGACTTATCACCGAAGAAGAAGCGCTGCTTAAAGTCGATCCCAAACAGCTTGACGAATTGCTTCATCCTCAATTTGACGCCAAGGAATTAAAGAAGGCCAAGCCCATAGCCCAAGGCCTTGCCGCTTCCCCCGGCGCAGCTTGCGGAAAGATAGCCTTCACCGCCGACGAAGCGGTGCAAAGGTCGGAAAGAGGGGAAGCCGTGGTATTGGTAAGGCTGGAGACCAGCCCCGAAGATATCGAGGGAATGGCGGTAGCCAAAGGCATTTTGACAGCAAGAGGGGGCAGGACATCCCACGCCGCCGTTGTGGCGCGCGGCATGGGCAGATGCTGCGTGGCGGGCTGTTCGGATTTAATTATCAACGAAAAGGAAAAAACCGTTATCATCAAAGGCGTAAAATACACATCGGACGATTATCTTTCGCTTGACGGGTCGACGGGATATATTTACGCGGGCGAAATACCCACGGTTGCCGCCGAAATCAGCGGTTACTTCGAAAAGATTATGGAATGGGCGAATAAGTACCGCAGGCTTAAAGTAAGGACCAACGCCGACACCCCCCAAGACGCCAAACAAGCAAGAGATTACGGCGCAGAGGGCATAGGGCTTTGCAGAACCGAACACATGTTCTTTGCCGAAGACAGAATCGCCGCCGTGCGCGAAATGATAGTGGCCAGGACCTTGGAGCAAAGAGAAAAGGCGCTTGCCAAACTGCTTCCCATGCAAAGGGATGACTTTATAGCCATTTACGAGGCAATGGGCGACTATCCCGTAACGATAAGGTTTTTGGACCCTCCTCTTCATGAGTTTGTGCCCCATAAGAAAGAAGAGATTGACGCTTTGGCGAAAGAAATGGGAATGGCGAGCGAGGAGCTTGAAAACATAATAGAAGGACTTAAGGAATTCAACCCCATGCTGGGACACCGCGGCTGCAGGCTTTCCATAACTTATCCCGAAATAGCGGCCATGCAGACAAAAGCGGTAATCGAAGCCGCCATAATCAGAAACCAAAGGGGCGCCAATGTAAAACCCGAAATAATGATACCCCTTGTGGGCGACGTAAAAGAATTGAAGTATGTCAAGGATGTGGTTGTGGAAACCGCCGAACAGGTTATGGAGCTTCACGGCACAAAGGTTGATTACACCGTAGGCACAATGATTGAGATACCCAGAGCGGCCTTAACCGCGGACGAGATAGCCAAAGAAGCCGATTTCTTCAGCTTCGGCACCAACGACCTTACCCAAATGACTTACGGCTTCTCCCGCGACGACGCAGGCAAATTCCTTAATGACTACTATGACAAAAAGATATTTGAATTCGATCCCTTCCAAAAGGTTGACCAAGAAGGCGTGGGCAAGCTTATGAAAATAGGCGTGCAGCTTGGGCGTCAAACCAAAAAGGAACTCAAATGCGGTATTTGCGGAGAGCATGGCGGGGATCCTTCCACGGTAGAATTCTGTCACGAAATCGGATTGGATTATGTGTCCTGTTCGCCGTTCAGAGTGCCCATCGCCATACTTGCGGCGGCTCAAGCGGCAATCCAGCAAAAATAACACAAATACCGATAAAAAACAAACCCAAAAGGCAGCCCGTATAACGGACTGCCTTTTTTTACGTTATCAATTTAAAAGGCCAAATTTACTTTTTTTCAAGGCCGTGCTATAACCCCACCCTTAAACGCAAAAAAAAATTTATAATTTTCTTGACAAAATGTAATATATATGTTACATTTGACATATATATATTGCAGAGGATGTTATATGAAGAACTTCAAATTAAAAATTGCCCGTATGGAAAAGAATATGTCGCAGGAAGATTTGGCCAAAGCCGTAAATGTGACTCGGCAAACAATCGGCCTTATCGAAAACGGCGATTACAACCCGACGGTAAAGCTGTGCGTAGCCATATGCAAGGCTTTGAACAAAACCTTAAACGACCTTTTTTGGGAGGAGTAAAGAATGAATAAAAATCTTGACGAACGCCAAGAACAAGCAAGGGGCAAAATCTTTAAGCGGGCGGTATTCATTTTTATTGGCTTATTGCTTGTTGAGGCTTTATTGCAAAGTCTTTTTGAGATTACCTTTTTTGAGGGGGCATGGTCAAAGCTGATTATAGTTTTAATCGTCATTGTAACAATGGCGGTTGAAACGGATTTGAGCGATAGCTTTCCGTTAACCGAAAAGGCCAGGATATTGTTGCATTCGGTTTTGATTGCGGCGGGTTTGGCGGCTTTGATTGCGGGCATTGTGGACATTGCCGTTTACAATGAGCTTTTGACGGCGGGTAAAGCGCTGTCCCAAACAACCGCCTTACTGCTTATGGGTTGCTTGTTTGTTTTTGGAGGAACGGTTTATTTTGTAAAGCTGATAAAAAATAAAAAGTTAAAAGAGGAATAAGCTTATGAAAAGAGCAAGGATATTATTTGCGGCAGGCTGGGGGATATTCGCCATAGGAATACTTCTGGGTCGCGTATTAGGCGCCGCGTTTATGATTGAATTTATAGAAGGGCTGGGCTGCGGATTGGGGTTGACGGGCTATTTTAAGATGGCGTTTGAGCATTGGCGCAAGCCAAAAACCGAAT
>LFSG01000061.1 GCA_001512685.1 Clostridiales bacterium DTU072 | reverse complement strand
TGTAACCGCCGGTGGGGACTTCCACCCCGCCCCGAATAAATATATTATAACATATTGTATTTGTATATCAAGCAAAACGACAATAAATTATTATTTCTTTATGAGAATAAAAATTCAAAAATCGCCCAAGAGGTTACCATTTTGGACGATTTTCGTTTGTAAGGGGCAAAAGCCCTGTTGTTGGTGCCGTTGATCGGACTCGAACCGATACGAAGTTATCCTTCGAGGGATTTTAAGTCCCTTGCGTCTGCCTGTTCCGCCACAACGGCAAAAATTTTGGAGGCACCATCCAGATTTGAACTGGAGAATAAAGGTTTTGCAGACCTCTGCCTTACCACTTGGCTATGGTGCCTTAAGGTGGAGCGGGAGACGGGATTCGAACCCGCGACATTTGCCTTGGCAAGGCAACGCTCTAGCCACTGAGCCACTCCCGCAAGATGCTCTCTGCGCCTAAGCAACGGCCGAAAAGCGATATACATAATATAGCAAAAGTTAAAAAATTTTGCAAGGATTTTTTAAGCATAATCGATAAAACTTTACGCTTATACGCTTTGCCGTCGCGGCGGAAACAATGTTTGCAAGGTACGCTTTTTATCTTATATATATTAACACATTTTTAAGCTTGTGTCATCTGAAATAACGCCTATTTATCGGTTTTTATATTTTTCATCAGGCTTTCTGCCCTCTCTGGCCATAAGCTCGGCGAAAATGTCTTTGGGTTCAAGCCCCGTTTGCTCCATTAATACCAATAAATGATAAACAAGATCGCTTATTTCCATAACCAGTTCTTTTTTATTGTTATTTTTGGCGGCGATAACCGTTTCTGTGGTTTCCTCCCCCACCTTTTTCAATATTTTGTCCAGACCTTTGTTGAATAAATAATTGGTATAACTCCCTTCCACTGGATTTAATTTGCGGTCTTTTATGGTGTCAAGCACATCAAAGACTATGCGATAATCCATTTCATTATTCGGGACTATCTCGGTAAAGAAACATGTTTTATTGCCAGTATGGCAGGCTGCGCCCGTTTGCAGCACCGTGAAAAGCGCGCAATCGCCGTCGCAATCAAGTTTAACGCCCACCACTTTTTGATAATGTCCGCTGGTTTCGCCTTTTTTCCACAAACACTTTCTGGAACGGGAATAATAATGCATATAGCCCGTTTGCAGCGTCTTGTTGTAAGCTTCTTCGTTCATATAAGCCTGCATAAGCACATCGCCGGTAAGGGCGTCTTGCGCTATCGCCACTATTAAACCGTTATCGTCAAACTTCATTTGTCTCTCCTTTTATAACCTTACAGGTATATTGCGGCTGTTAAGATATTCTTTAAGCTCTTGTATTCCCACTTCGTTAAAGTGGAACAACGAAGCCGCCAGCGCGGCGTCGGCGCCGACTTTATCGCCGAGGACTTCGGCAAAATGCTCCTTCTTTCCCGCTCCGCCCGAAGCTATTACGGGAATGTCGACGGCTTTGCTTATCAAAGAGGTCAACTCAAGGTCATAACCGTCCTTCGTGCCGTCTTTGTCAATAGATGTCAAAAGAATCTCCCCCGCGCCCAGCTTTTGACATTCCTTTGCCCATTCCACGGCGTCAAGCCCTGTATTGAGCGTTCCCCCGTTTATATATACTCTATATGTTCCGCCCTCGTCCTTTTTGGCGTCTATGGCGGCCACAATGCGCCGTGAGCCGTATTTCTCCGCGCCCTCTTTAATCAATTGCGGATTTTTGACGGCTGCCGAATTAATGCCTGCTTTATCGGCTCCTACCGCCAAGACGGCTCCGATATCGTCAAGATTGCGTATGCCCCCTCCCACGGTAAGCGGAATGGTTACTTGAGCCGCCGCCCTTTTGATTACCTCAAGCATGGTGCCTCTTCCCTCTGTGGTGGCGGATATATCAAGGAACACTATTTCATCGGCGTTAAGCTCGTTATATCTTTTGGCGATCTCAACGGGGTCCCCTGCGTCGGCAAGGTTAACAAAATTTACTCCCTTTACCACTCTGCCCTTATATATATCAAGACAGGGGATTATCCTTTTCATTCGCATATATTTAATGCCTCCCTCAAATCTATGGTTTTTTCATAAATGGCTTTTCCGGTTATCGCCCCGTAAATTCCTTTTTGTTTTAACGACAATAAATCCTCCATTCGGCTTATTCCGCCGCTGGCGATGACATTCAAGCCGCTTTTTTCCTGCAGCTCTTTGGTAGCGTCAGCGTTTACCCCCGTCAATTTCCCGTCGCGGGATATGTCGGTAAACACTATATCTTCAACGCCCATTTGCTTTAAGCGCAGCGCCGCCTCAAAAGGAGTAACCGCGCTTTGCTCGGTCCAGCCTTTAATGGACAATTTGCCTTCCCTTGAGTCAAGCCCCGCCACTATCTTATTGCCGTACAGCTTTGCCGCGCCTTCAATCATATCGGGATTGGTTATTACGGCGCTGCCCACAATCACTCTGTCAAAGCCCAATTCGTCCAAGGCGTATTTTATTCTGTCAAGCGTCCTCATGCCGCCGCCCAATTGGATTACGGCGTTAATCTCTTTGGCTATGCGCCTTAGCAAATCTTCATTTTTATAGTTTTCGCCGAAAGCGGCGTTAAGGTCCACGATATGCAAATACTTAGCGCCCATATCCGCCCATTGATGCGCCATATCCAGCGGATGTCCGTAAACGGTCGCCAAATCCCTTTTGCCTTCAAGCAGTCTTACCGCTTTATTGTCAAGTATATCCACCGCGGGAAAAAGTTTCATTCTTACCTCTGTCATTAAGTTTTGCCGCCGATAACGGCAAATATTGTTTATCGCTCAACCGTTAATCCAACATTCCCTTAGAAGAAGGGATTTTGTCGCCCACCATTTTTACGGCGCTGCTCAAGGCTTTGGCGAAAGCCTTAAAAATGCTTTCCGCCATATGGTGATAATTGGAACCGTACAAAAGATTTATATGCAAGGTTATGCCGCCGTTAACGGCAACCGCCCTGAAAAACTCCTCCACAAGCTGAAAATCAAAATCGTTTGAAAAAGCGTACGAAAGGCGTTGAGCGTTGTACACAAAAAACGGTCTACCCGACAAATCAATGGTAACCCTTGCCAAGGCTTCGTCCATGGGAATTTCCGCCGTAGCGTATCTGTTAATGCCCCTTTTATCCCCCAAAGCCGAGGCTATGCATTTGCCGAGTATGATTCCTATGTCTTCCACGGTGTGGTGTCCGTCTACTTCGATATCGCCGTCGCACCTTAAAGTCAAATCAAAATTGCCGTGAACGGCAAACAGCGTCAGCATATGGTCCATAAACCCCACACCGCTTTTAATATCGGCGTTGCCTTGTCCGTCAAGGTTTATCTCCAAAGCGATATCCGTTTCTTTGGTCTTTCTTGTCATTTCAGCTTTTCTCATTTTACATCTCCCAATCTTTTTCTTATGGCGTTGGCGTGAGCGGCAAAGCCTTCGGTCTCCGCCAATGTGATTATATCGTCGGCCGCAAAAGCGATATTTTCTTTATCATATTCTATATAACTTATTCTCTTCAAAAAAGTAGCCGTATTCAGCGCCTCAAAATACTTAGCGGTGCCGCCTGTGGGAAGCACATGCGAAGGCCCGGCGTAATAATCGCCCAAAGGCTCGGAGGTATAATATCCCGCGAAAACGGCTCCGGCGTTATTGATAAAGGGCAAAAGCTCGTCGGGATTTTTCGTGGCGATTTCAAGATGCTCGGGAGCTATCATATCGGATATCTCCACAGCCTGCCTCAAGGATTTTGTAACGATTATGGCGCCGTTATTTTTGAGAGAATATTCGGCTATATCTTTTCTTCCCAGCAAAGAAGTTTGCTTAACAAGTTCTTCTTTTACGGCAAAAGCAAGCTCTTTATTGTCGGTTACCAATATGGAACGGGACAATTTGTCATGCTCGGCTTGGCTGAGCATATCAGCGGCCACAAGCGCGGGGCTGGCGTCTTTATCCGCGATTACAAGTATTTCGGACGGCCCTGCCAGCATGTCAATTTTCACATCGCCGAATACTTCTTTTTTGGCCATGGTTACATATATATTGCCCGGTCCTGCTATTATATCGACTTTGGGCACGCAGGTTGTGCCGTAGCTCATGGCGGCCACCGCTTGCGCCCCGCCCACCCTGTAAATTTCATGCACGCCGCATTCGTTGGCGGCCACTAAAGTAAGAGGATTTTGGATTTTGGGCGAACACATTACGATTCTCTTAACGCCGGCGGCCTTTGCGGGCAAAGCGCACATAAGCACGGAAGAAGGATAAGGCGCCGTTCCGCCGGGCACATAAATGCCAGCGCATTCAAGAGGTCTTACCAAAAAGCCCGTCCGCTTCCCTTCTTCGCTCTCTATTTGGTCTTTCAGGCCATGCCTCAAATGATATTCATAAATATTCTTTGCGGCGTTTTTAACGGCGTTTAATTGCTTGGGGCTGATTTGTTTATAAGCGTCCTCTATTTCTTGAGCGCTTACCTTAATGTTTTCGGCGTTAATTTCCACCCCGTCAAATTTTCGGGTATATTCAAAAAGCGCTATGTCCCCTCTTTTCTTAATGTCTTCTATAATTTCCCTAACCGCCGTTTGGACGGAATAAAAGTCTTGATTGGATTTTTTCAAAACATGCTCTATGCTGTCATCGGGATAAAAATATATCTTAATCATCTTCTTTTGCGATCGCCTCCCTGATGCACGCTACCAATGGTCTTATTATATCGCCTTTGGTCTTAAGGCTTACTTTATTTACCACAAGTCTTGCCGAAATATCGGCGACTTCCTCAAGCACGCTCAAATTATTTTCGGCAAGGGTTTTTCCGCTTTCCACAATATCGAGAATGACATCGCTCAGCCCTATGACGGGGCCAAGCTCCACTGAGCCGTTAAGCTTAATTATTTCTATATTTATCTGTTTGCGGTAAAAATATTTTTTGGCTACATTGACATATTTTGTGGCCACTCTCACTGTGTCCTTTTGGGTATAATCGGTATCCTTATACCCCGCGATACATAGCTTGCACTTGGCAAAACCAAGGTCAAGCAATTCATAGATATTCCTTTCCTCTTCCATAAGCGTGTCCTTGCCGCAAAAACCTATGTCGGCCACGCCGTATTCCACATATGTGGGAACATCGGAAGGTTTGACCAAAATAAAATTATAGATTTGAGTATTGTCCTTCAGAATAAGCTTGCGGGAAGGATTTTTGAGCTCGTCGCTTTCTATTCCGCATTTTTCAAGTATTTCAATGGCCTTATCCGCCAATCGTCCTTTTGCCAAAGCAATGGTAATCACTTTTATACCTCCTCGATTTTTCCTTTGTCATTGATATAGATAATATTGTCTATGGCTTTCTTGGAGGCGTATTCTTTAATGTCGGAAGGATTGGTTTTATAGACAATATCGCATACAAGGCCTTTCGCTATCGCGTTTTCGGCTATTTTACGGGAAGTGGCGACGGCGTCGAAAGAGTCCGCCACTCCGATAGCCACGTCCACATTGATTTTTGACTGTGGAATGCCGCTTCTTGAAAGAGCGCTCATTAAATCTTTAACCCCTATGGCGAAGCCCGTTGCGGGGATATCCTTACCGAAAGTATGGCAAAGCTTGTCATATCGCCCTCCGCCGAGTATGGGCGCGCCGAAATGCTTGGTAATGCCCTTGAAAACGATGCCCGAATAATAAGAAAAGGAATTTACAAGTCCAAGGTCGTAAGAAATATACTTATCCAATTTATATTCGGACAATATCTGATTGACATCAAAAAGATTAAGCAAAGCGTCAATGCTTGTCTTATTGCTGACAAGCTCGGCGGCTTCTTTAAGCACGGTTATATTGCCGTAAAGGGCGGCAATTTTATTGATAAGCGCGGCGGTGTCTTTGTCTAAGTCCTTGAAATCGATAAAATCCTTCTTGTCAACGGCGGCGATAATCTCTTTTTGCAGCTCCTCGCTCACCTCGGCTTCTTTCAAAATTCCCTTTAGGATATCCACTTGCCCTATGTCTATTTGAAAGTCCTGCAGCCCTGCGTTCAACAGCGCTTTAATGGCAAGCGCGATAACTTCGGCGTCGCCTTCGGGCGTGGGAACGCCGTACAGCTCCACTCCCGCTTGCGTAAACTCGCGGCTTCTGTTTCTTTCCGCCGTAAGATTATACGAATCGGAAATATAAGACAGCCTGAGCGGAAAGACTGCGTCGGGCATTTTGGTGGCCACTATTCTTGAGATAGGCAAAGTCATATCCGCCCTGAGCACAAGCAAACTGCCGTCGGTGTCGCTCATCTTAAAAAGCTTTTCGGTGGGCACCGCCCCCACCCCGCCGCTAAACAACTCATAAAACTCCACTTTGGGAGTTTCTATCCTCTTATAAGCGTATTTCTCAAAAGTTTTAATCAGCTTATCTTCAATGTTCAGCTTATGGTATAAAGTATCGGGAAGATAATCCTGCATGCCTTGCGGCAACTTGAATTTTGACATTCTCACCTCTATCTTTAGATTAATTACGCAATATAATCATTGCGGTTTTGGCACAATATATTGCTCGTACAACGGCCAGCGGACCTTGTAATTCATAACTACAACGTCGTTTATGCTTCTGTTCACATATATTTTCATTCCCTCGTTTATTTCAAAAGGAGCATTGCCTTCGGGTGGGAATTCGCCGTTCATATAAATGCTGGTTAAGGATACGCAGCCGCCGAAAGCGTTGTCGCCTATAAAGCTGACATTGCTTTCAAACGTAATGGTCTTCAAGGACACGCACCCGTAAAAAGCGTTTTCGTCGATAACAAGCGAGTTGAAACCGCCTCCCGTAAATATTACTTCTTCAAGAGCGACGCAGTTTTTGAAAGCGTTGGGGCCGATATATTCCAGCGTGGAAGGCAATACTATCCTTCGCAAAGACGTGCAGTTTTCAAAGGCGCCGTCCATAATATATTTCACTTGGGAACCGTGAACGAAAACCACTTCTTCCAAGACCTCATTGCCTGCGAAAGCGCTTCCTTCGATAAATACGGGATTGCCGTATTCGTCTACCATTTGTTCTCCTGTGCTCGGGTCGATAAAAGGCTCCCGCATTTTCGTTATGCCGGCAATATATTCATCCCACTGCATGAGCGGTATCATGCAATATCTGTCGATACCCGTATATTCAATAATATACGGACCGCTCTCAAAGTCGCCGTCGGGCTGATGAGAAACAATCCTGAAATCTCCCGCCGCGGTGCCCGTGTAGTCATCCAGCCATTTAGCGTAAAGCGTAATGTCGGAATCGGGGAAATACGGCAATTTGATTAAACCGGAATACTCGTCATCGCTTTCATTGTAATATTCATACCAGCCGATAAAAGTATAGCCCGCCATTTGCGGCACAGGTTCAACGAACAGCGCGTTCACCTCGATTTCCGTCGTTTCAAGATAAGCTTGAGCGTACACCAAATCAAATCTGATTCTGTATTTTACGATTATCGACTCTGACGAATCGGTAACAAATCTGGACCAAGACGGGTCTTCCCTGTAATTGTTAAACACCGCGTTGTTTTCCACATAAATAACGCTGACTATGTTGTTATCTTGGTCAAGGATTGGAGGCTGCGCTTTGAGCATCGTTATGGTGGAATTTTCTTCGCTCATGCCGTCAAAAGCTCTCGCCAAAATGGCGTTGACATTGGGGCCTATTTCTATATTTCTCAATTTGGTGTTCCCGTAAAATGCTTCCACCCCGATCGTCCTTACATTTTGCGGCACTATGGCCTGATAGGAACTGCCTTTATATTTAACCAATATATCATTGATTATTACATAATCGTCAAGATAATCATTTAGCCATTTGGTTCCCTCCAAAGCGTTTCTGCCTATATGCTCGAGGGTATTGGGGAAATTAATGTCGGCAAGATTGACGCAGCCTGCGAAGGCCTCGTCGCCGATAGCGAATAAGCGGCTGCCTTCCTCAAAGACTACTTTGGTTATATAATGATTATCCTTAAAAGCGCCTTTGCTGATAGCGGCTACATCTTTGGATATTGTAACGACGGTGTCGTCGCCGATATACCTAAGCAAAACGCTGCCTACGGTCATTATCAAATCGTTGTTGCTTTCGACATAAGGCGCGTTCAAGAAAGCGTCGTCGCCGATTTCCATAAGGCTTGAGGGCAAGCTTACATTGACAAGCGAAACGCAATCCTTGAAAGCGTTGTCCTCAATTTTTGTCAATTTGCGATTGTTTTCGGGAATGATTACGCTCATCAAATTGCCGCAATTCTCAAACGCCGACACCGAAATATTTTCTATTCTGCAGTTATTGCCGAAAACCACGGTCTTAAGGTTAATGCAATTCCTGAAAGTGTCTTCCAAAACCGAAAGCAATACGCTGTTGTCATTGAACCGCGCAAAAGAAATCCCCGATTCAAAATAAGCTCTTTTGCCGATATGCTCAACGGTGGACGAAAACTCAACGTTTGCCAAGCCCGAGCAATAAGCGAAAGCGTATTCCCCGATGCTTGTCAGCATGTTGTCGCCCAGGCTGAAATTCTTCAGCATTATACAACCGTAAAACGCCCTGTCCCCTATGTATCTTATTTGCGTATTTTGAGAGAAGATAACTTCAATAAGATTTATGCATCCTTCAAAAGCGCTTTGGGCAATCGTGTTTACGGTGCTGGGGATATACAGGTAATTAATGAAAATATTGTCTTTGAAAGCGTCCTTTTCTATTTTTGTCACGATATTGGGCAAATGCAAAGAAGGTTGGTCGCCCTTATATTTATATAATATGTTATGCACCACGACGACATCGTCCACATAATTTTTAAGCCAGGCGGTATTCTCAAAAGCGTCGGAGGCTATTTCTTCTATGGTGCTGGGAAAATCGATTGTCCTTAAGCTGAAGCAGTCCATAAATGCTTTGGACTCAATCTTCTTTAGATTGGCGGGCAATACGATATCGGTCAAAGCCGAACAATTATACATTAATTCTGCAGGTAAAATCTCTATGTCCTGCGGGAAAATTATGCTCTTTACCGCGGAATTGTCTTTAAAAGCGCCCGCCGTAAGATATTTGATATGTTCGGGAACGACGACTTCTTCCTTGGCTCCCCTGTATTCGATCAATATATCGTTGAGATACACATAATCGCCGCGATACTGGGAATACCACAATGTTTGCTCAAAAGCGCCTTTATCTATCTCCCTTATTGTGTGAGGAATAATTATATTGTAAACTTGAGCGTTTATGGGATTAACCGCTTCCGAAAAGGCGTTTTTGAGTATTTTTGTTACAGGCTTATCCTTATATTTGCTGGGGATGACAACGTATTTAAGCTCTCCCCTGTAAGCCGAAATCGCGTATTCGGTTCCGTCATTGATAAGCTGGTATTCCAAGCCGTCGACGCCTTCTTCCTCATGGAACCACCTTGCGTAAAAAGGCTGATTTTCTTCAATTTCCATGGGGAAAACAATGGGGTCATGCGTTTTTTGATAGGCTTCGCTCTCTTGGGTATACCAACCCGCGAACACAAATCCCGGACGCGCGATGGGGTCTTGAGGCTCGTATACCGCGTTTGTTATTAGCGACAATGTTTCGCTGCCCGGGCTTGAAAAAGCTATGGTTCTTTCATTCAGATGCGTAATGTATTGCGCGTATTCCGCCCAATCATCATGCGCTCTATATGCGTCCAAATACAGCCCGGAGGCATTATAAGGCACCATTATGCTGAAATCGTATCTTTTGTCCGCGTAAGAGTAGCTTGCGCTGGTGGTAAACACTCCCGTTGAGGCTATTTCGGGGGGCAGTTGGGATTTCATGACTA
This sequence comes from Clostridiales bacterium DTU072, assembly GCA_001512685.1. Taxonomy (GTDB): domain Bacteria; phylum Bacillota; class Clostridia; order Christensenellales; family DTU072; genus DTU072. The sequence continues at coordinate 24,722 of LFSG01000061.1, read as the reverse complement.
TTCTGTATAGGTTGGGACAATACGAAAACGCCTGTTCGCCTATATACTCCACGCTTTCGGGAATAATGACATAAAACAGCGCGCTGCAACCGTAAAAAGCATAGCTGCCTATTATCTTTAAGCCGCTGTTGAGCGTTACGCTCTTAAGATTTGTTTTATCGATGAACGCGTTATCGGCGATTATTTCAATATTGTCGGGCAATTCGGCCACTGAGCCTTGTCCGTTATATTTTATCAAAATATTCCCTATGGTAAGATACTCAACGGATGATTGCTCATACCAAGGAGTTTCAACAAACGCTTGGTCGCCTATGTTTTGCAAGGTAATTTCGGCGTCATAATTAACCGTTTGAAGGGCGGGGCAATCGGCAAAAGCGTTTTTGCCTATTGAAATCAACGAAGACGGCAAAGTAACCGCAGTCAAAGCCGAAAGCTTGCGAAACGCTTCTTCCTCGATAATTTCTATGCCTTCGCCGATAACGATATCGGTAATGGCGTTGTTGTTATAAAATGCGTATTTGCCTATGGCGACTACTTGATAATCATTTATTTGCGCGGGTATTTGCAATGACACGCCGGGGCTTCTGGCTCCCAGCAAAGTAAGTTTGTTTTCGTTGTCTCTGGTATAAAGATAACCCGTTTCGACGTTGAAATAATAAACCTGCTCGGGAGCGTCTTCTATAAATTGCATATTCGCAAAAGACGGGAATTGCGATTGAGAGCCCGCGGGAACTATGCAAAAGGCGGGCGGATAATCCCCGAACATGATATCGCTTAAATTGTCGGGTTGCCGATCTGCGGTAAATTGTATGTACTGCAATTTGGGAGAATTAAAGGCGTACCCTTCTATTGTCGTTATTGTTTGGGGCAACACTATGCCCACAATGGAGGAATCGATAAAAGCGCCCGCTTTAATTGTAACCACTTCGTCGGGAACGGTAAAAGCGGCGGAAGAAATAATGGCGTTGTCGGCAGGAAAGGCTATAAGGACCTCCATATCGTTGTCGTACAGCACCCCGTCCACCACTATGAAAGACTCGCTGGAGTTATTCTCCAACTGTATTTCTTTAAGGCTTTGGCAGCCGTAAAAAACACTGCTTTCAATTTCTTCAAGGGCGGAAGGCAAAGTAATGGTTTCAATGTTGTTGAGGCCTCTGAAAGCCTCGTTGCCTATTTGCTGCAGCTGGCTGTTTCTTTCAAAAGTAAGCCTGTTCATTCTGCTGCCTCTCTCCATATAGAAAGCGCCTTCCCCTATCTTCTCCACGCTTCTGGGAATATTAATCTCTCTTAAATTCGCGCAGTTATAAAAAGCGTAGTTGTCTATCGTCATAAGGTTGGAGCCGCTGAAGGTTACCAGCACAAGGTTTTGGGCGTTGGCAAAAGCGTACGGCTCAATGCTTTTTACGCTGACTGGAACGGCGTATTGGTTATCCTGCTTGCCGGCGGGATAAGCTATTATTTTTTCTTTGGCGGCGTCAAAAAGCACGCCGTCGGTTATAGAAAAATACTTATTGCTGTCTGTAACATAAAATCTGGAATTATTGCAATTCAAAAAGGCCCTGCTTTCAATTCCCACCACATCGAGATTGTTATATTTTTCGGGTATTACGATTACGTCATCGTTTCCGTTATATCCGCTTATGGTGTAAGAATTGCTGCCTGTTTCCGAAAACTCAAGCCCGTCCGAGCCTTTTGTGCGGGAAACATATTTGGCGTAAAAGGTTATTTCATTTCTCAACAAATACGGGAAAGTAACGGCTTGGCCTTCAAATTTGTCGTCGGTATACCAGCCCAGGAATTCGGCATGGTCCACAATGGGCGATACGGTAGGCGTAATTTCGGTATAAGCGGCATAATTCACCGTTTTTGATTGCCTGCCGTCGGCGCCGTAGACAAAAGTAACCTTGATGTTATCTTGCATATATACCGCGAAAACGGTAACGTCTTCGGTAATATTGTCCAAGGATTTATCCCAGCCCACGGCCGTTTGACCCGGCACATTAGGGAATTGAGGAGCCACGCTTTCGGCGCTGGCGCCTTTCTTTATCTTTGCCTCATGTATCAATGAACCGTCAGGCATAACAAATTTGACTATGCAGAAATCGGGCTTAAATGTGGCGGTAAAGGTTTTATTCTCGGTGATGTTGTCGAGAAAAGAATACATTCCGTGCTGGTCTATCCAGCCATCAAAAACATGCTCGGGTTTGGTGGGATAAGGCGGGCTTACGGCCGAACCGCCTTCTTCCACATATTGCGTTTCGCCTATTTGCGTGCCGTCTTCATTGAGGAAGATAACTTTATATTTTCCTGCGATGCCTTCTTTAAGCGTTAAGGTAAAGGTGGTCGTTCTTTGCTTGTATGTAACCGTTATGGTATGCGTTCCGGGCACGCGCAACTTTACCTTGTCTTCGGCTTTTATCATGGTGGACGAAAGAGATATCCTTTCAGTTTCCTCGTCTTCGTATGTAATGATAAGGTATATTTGGGACACATCGAATGTAGCCACGTCAAAAGCGTCGGCTATGGTGGTTTCATCAACTTCTATGGAAAGTATTTTTTTGGAAGGCTGACAAGCGGTGAACATGGAGACGATTAAAATAACCGTTAAAAAGACAAGTAACAAACGCGATAATTTATTCATAACCTTCTACTCCTAATACTCAACGCCGCAAAAGCCATAATTATATTAATAATAATATCACTGTTAATTAAAAAAATCAATAGAAAATATATGCCTGTCCTTCGGTAATAACCAAATTTTTTCCGCGCGAACAAATCAATTCATGCTTACCAAGTTCAATTCGTTTCTTATTATTTCCCCTTTCAAAATACCGCGCATGGCGCTTAAATCCATTTTTTCCACAATGGACCAAGCCGTTTTAATGCTTTCGAGCGAAAAATAATCAAAGTTCTTTCCCGTCTGCTCCACACCGAAAATATCCCCTCCTCCCCTCAGCTTAAAGTCGTATTCGGCGATTTCCAATCCGTCGTTAAGCTCTTTCAAGATCCGCAGTCTTTCCGTAAGCGGTTTTTCGGTATACAAGAAACAGCTTGCCTGTCTGCCGTCCCTGCCCAATCGGCCTCTTAACTGATGCAAAGTGGCAAGCCCGAAGCTTTCTGCGTTCATTATCACCATTACGGAAATATCGGGGATATCTATGCCCACTTCGATTAAAGAGGTGGCAAGCAAAATCTTTATACGCCCTTTCAGAAAATTATCCAATATGTTTTTCTTGGTTTCTTCTTTCAACTTGCCGTGCAAGCATGCGGTTTTGATTTCTTTGAAATAGCTTGACGACAGTTTTTTATAAAGCCTATTGACCGAATAAAGCTCCACCCCTTCGCTGTCTTCTATGCGCGGCGCTATAATCAAGGCTTTTTCGCCCTTTTTGCTTACGTTTGCCACATATTCAAACATATCCTTGGCTTTTTCCTTGGTTACCACAAAGGTCTTGATGTTGCTTGAATATCTTCTTTCAATAGTGAACACATCGATTTCGCCGTAAGCGGCAATTTGAAGAGAGCGAGGTATGGGTGTCGCCGTCAAAGTCAAAATATTGCAGCGGCGATTATTCTTTTCGGAAAGCAAAGAGCGCTGAGCCACCCCGAACCTGTGCTGTTCATCAAACACCGCAAGCGCTATATTGTCAAACTCCACTTCTTCGCTTATTAAAGAATGCGTGCCGATAACCAAATCGATTTCCCCCTTTTTCAGCCCTTCCGTTATCTCTTTCCTTTGGGCGCTTTTAATGGAGGAAGTGAGCAAAGCCACATTTACATGGTACTTTTCAAACAAATCCTTTGCGTTTTGATAATGCTGCCTTGCCAATATTTCGGTAGGCGCCATAAATGCGGCTTGGTATCCGTTTTTTATTACGAAATAACAAATTATGAAAGCCACCGCCGTTTTCCCGCTGCCCACATCGCCTAGCAGCATGGCGTTCAGGCTGTTTTCGTCGGCAAGCTTTTCCATTATCTTTTTATACGCTTCCTTTTGCGAAGAAGTAAGCTCAAACCCCAGCCCTTTCACAAAGTCTGCAATGTCAATGTCTTTGTTAAAAGCAAAAAGACCGTCGACGTCAAGCGTCTGTTTTTGGACTTTGAACGCCGCCATGCGCTTGACTAATTTTTCCGTTTGTATCCTTTTTCGCGCAAGCTCAATTTCTTCAAAGGATTGAGGATTATGAACGCTATATACCGCTTTTTTGTAAGGCATAAGCCCATGCTCTTTTTCAATATTTTCCTCAATGAGCGACGGCTTCAGCAAATCGGCGTTTAAGGCGTTAAGAACCAATTCCTTATAAACCTTTTGGGAAATCAATCCTTTGGTGCGGTAAACGGGGCGAATGCCGTCAAAAGCGCTTTGGGCGACGCCTGTTTTTTCAAAAACGGGATTGACGAAAGCAAATCCTCCGTCATTGTCTTGGGAGAGCTTGCCGAAAAAAACATAGCTTTGATTTTCGGATATTAGTTTTGAAATATAATTTTGATTAAACCAAATAAGCATAACGCTTTTTTGACGAGCTTGGCCTTGGGCCTTGAATATTTGCAGTCTGCCCTTTCTGTACGGCTTATGGACTTTGTCAACCGTAATTTCGGTTTTGCAAAATTCCCCCAAACAAGCTTCGTCGATATCGGCAAGATTGCGCAAATCCACATATCTTTGCGGCAAGGTAAGCAATAAATCGACGGGGGTAAAAATCCCCAACTCGTTAAACTTCAGCTTTGTTTTTTCCCCGATTCCTTTTACGCAAGTAAGCATTATTCCAAACTTATCAAATAGTAATAATGAGGTTGTCCGCCGAATACGGCGATGATATCTTTATCGGAATACTTTTGAGACAGCGACTGCTGTAAATCGTTGGCCTGCTCCTCGCTCACGTCCTGGCCGTAGAATAAGGTTATGGTGGAATGATGCTCTTCCAAAGCTTTGTCGATTGTGTCCTCGGCGACCTTGTTCACCTCCGACCCTTGGGATATAATGCCCTTGCTCATTCCGATAATGTCGCCGTTATGCAAATTAAAGCCGTCCATTTCGGTATCCCTTACCGCATGCGTTATCTGCAAACATTTTATGGCGCAAGCGGCTTTCTGCATATTTCTGGTGTTGTCCTCTATCGAAGAATCGGCGTCAAAGGTCATGGCCGCCGCCACGCCCATGGGGATATTGGCTGTAGCGATGACAACAAGATTGTTGTTGGTAAGCTCCTTGGCCTGCTCGCAGGCAAGAATAATGTTTTTGTTATTGGGAAAGACAAAAACTGTATCCGCGGCTACCGAATTGACTACATTTACGATATCAGACACGCTGGGATTCATTGTTTGTCCGCCTTCCAAGATGGCGTCCACTCCAAGGTCGGTAAAAATGGCCTTGAAGCCTTCGCCGGTGCAAATGGACACCATGCCTTGAGGCTTTTTCTTTTGTTTCTTTTGGGCTTGCACAAGCTGTCTGTGCTGTTCAAACATATTCTCGATTTTGGGCTTGTCAAGCTCGCCCAAGGTAAGCGCGTACCCAAGCGCTTTATCGGGGTTATTGGTGTGTATATGCACTTTAACAAGCTGCAAATCGCCGACCACTATTACGCAATCGCCTATTTCGTACAGCTTGTCGCGCAATTTATCGATATCTGCGAGGGTGGCGTTTTTCTTCAAATTTATGATAAAGAATTCGGTGCAATAGCCGAATTCAATATTTTCGAGATTATGCACATCGGTTTCAAAAAATACCTGTTTGGGGGCCTCAACGGTAGCCGTGGCTACGCTTTCCACAGGTTTCATTTCAATGCCGGCAAGTATGTTGTACATTCCCGTAAAAATAAACAGCAATCCCTGTCCTCCCGCGTCCACCACGCCGGCTTTTTTGAGAACGGGAAGCATTTCCGGGGTTTCCTGCAAAACCTGATTGCCTTTTTTAATTATTTTATCAAAGAATTCAATAAAATCTGTATTTCTGCCCGCAATGCGGTTGGCGTAATCGCCCATTATTCTGATGACGGTAAGCATGGTGCCTTCTTTGGGCTGAGTAACGGCGTCATAAGCCACGTTTGAGCCGTTGACGAGGGCTTTGGCAAAGGTTTTTGTATTGATTACCGAAGCTTGGGATATGACCTCCGCCATACCCTTGAAAATCTGCGAAAGTATAACGCCGCTGTTCCCTCTCGCGCCTTTCAAGGCGCCCTTGCTGAAAGCCTTTATGATATCGGCGATATTGTCGGAATCTTCAATCTCCATTTCTTTAATCGTGGAGTTCATGGTAAGGCTCATATTGGTGCCGGTATCGCCGTCGGGAACGGGAAATACATTAAGGCCGTCAACATACGCCTTGTTCAGTTCAAGGTTTACTTGACCGCCTTTTACTATATCCCTCAACAATATGTTGTCTATATGTGTTATCATTTATTTCCTCGCTTTAATCAGCGGCATCAAATCAAAAAATAAAAAGTCCAAGCGATTACAGCTTTACGCCCAGCACATGGACATTCACTTCTTTCACTCTCATTCCCGTAAACAATTCCACATGGTATATTACGGTAGATTTAAGAGATTCGACAACCGCGTCTTTATTGACATCGGCCTTAAGCAGGACAAACAAATCAATATAAATCCTGTTGTCCGTCGTTATCAATTTAACGCCTTTTGTGACCGATTCTTTGTTGAGGATGGATAAAATGCTGTCGGAGAGTCTTCTGCTCACCAAATCGGCGACGCCGTAGCATTCGCGCGCGACTCGGTTGACAATAATGGCGACCGCGTCGTCGGATATGGTGATGTCTCCGTAAATATTAGATGTTTTTAACGCCATTGTATCCTCTGAAAGTCCTCAACTTTTACCTTTATATAATAATATAAATAGAAAAAAAATGCAAGCAAATGGAAAAAGACGGTTAAATCTGTTGCCAAACGACTCATTTAATTGTATAATGTCAAAGTCTAAGGAAATCAGGAGGTGCGAATAAATGTCCAGAGTATGCAGCATATGCGGGAAGGGCCCCATGAGCGGCAATCAAGTAAGCCACAGCAACAGAAAGACGAGAAGGACCTGGAGCGCTAATATTCATAAAGTTAAAATAATGAAGGAAAACGGCGCGGTAACCAAAGAATATGTGTGCGCGCGCTGTATCAAAACCCGCAAGAAAAGCTCTTAACAAAAAAATTTACGCTAAGAATTGCAAAAATCATACCACAAAAAGCGGTATGATTTTTTTATTTTATAAACATTATATGTACTTTATTTACTCAGTTTTCTTCTGTTTTTTTGAGCGATAATCTTCCACCGCCGCCGCTATGGCTTCTTGGGCAAGCACCGAGCAATGAATTTTTTGGGGAGGAAGCCCTTCCAATTCTTCCACCACATCGGCATTGGTAATTTTTAAGGCTTCGTCTATCGTCAAGCCTTTTATCATTTCGGTGGCCGTTGAGGAAGACGCTATCGCCGCCGCGCATCCGAAGGTCTTGAATTTGGCGTCCACAATTATGTCGTTTTCTATTTTGAGGTAAATTTTCATGATGTCTCCGCAACTGGCGTTGCCCACTGTTCCCACTCCGTCGGCATCGGATATTTCTCCCACATTTTTGGGATTGGCAAAGGTGTCCAAAACTTTTCGGCTATACATATTCTCCTTCTCCTTTTTCCGCGTTAAAAAGCGGAGACCAGCTTCTCAGCCTCTCTATTGTTTCCTTCAGAGCTTCCACGGTATAATCGATTTCCTCTTTGGTGTTATCCGGTCCCAACGAAAACCTGATGCTGCTGTGCGCTTCTTCAATGGGACGCCCTATGGCCAAAACCACATGAGAAGGCTCAAGAGAACCCGACGAACAAGCCGAGCCGCTGCTCACGGCTATGCCCTTAAGGTCAAGCTGCATAAGTATGGATTCGCCCTCCACAAAATCAAAACTGAAATTGGCGTTGTTTACCAATCTGTTTTCCCTGCCGCCGTTTAATTTGCTGTGGGGAATTTCGGTGAGAACCCTATCAATCAAATAATCCCTGAGTCGCTTAATCTTTTTGTTGTTTTCATCCATTTCGCGGACGGTTTTTTCCAGCGCGGCCGCCAATCCCACAATACCCGCGGTATTGGTGGTGCCCGCTCTGTTTTCTCTTTCCTGATGTCCGCCCACAATTAATTTGCCTATCCTGATGCCGCTTCTCACATAGAGCAGCCCCACGCCCTTGGGGCCGTGGAATTTATGCGCGGACATGGACAGCATATCGATATTCATTTCATTGACATCAATCCTGATGCTTGAAGCCGCTTGTACGGCGTCGGTGTGAAAAATAACGCCGTGTTCGTGAGCAATTTTCCCTATTTCGGCTATGGGCTGCACGCTGCCGATTTCGTTATTGGCGAACATAACCGAAATAAGAATGGTGTCGTTCCTTATGGTTTTCTTCAATTGCTCCAAAGAAACAATGCCGTTTTCGTCCACATCCAAATAGCTGATTTCATAACCTTTCTTTGAAAGTTCTTCGCATGTGGCAAGCATGGCGGGATGCTCTATTTTGGAGGTAATTATATGCCTTCCCCGTTTGGACTGAGCCAAAGCCGCTCCTTTTATGGCCCAGTTGTCGCTTTCGGTACCGCCCGAAGTAAAATAGATTTCTGACGGCTTGCAGTTCAGAATGGATGCCACTTTGGCTCTGGATTCGTCAACGGCTTTACCCGCTTCCCTGCCGAAAGAGTGCATGGAAGAGGCGTTGCCGTAAATATCGGTAAGATAAGGCATCATTGCTTTCAATACTTGTTCGTCAAGTTTTGTTGTTGCGGCGTTGTCAAGATATACTTTCATTTTTATAACACAAATTTTCCTTTATACAGAGGGAATTTTTCGGTTAATCCCTTTACTGTGGCGATAACTTCGTCCTTTACCTTTTCTTTTTGATAAATGACTTTTGCTATGCATTCGGCGATAACGCGCATTTCTTCTTCCTTCATGCCTCTTGTGGTGGCGCCGGGCGTGCCTATTCTCAATCCGTTGGGATTGAAAGGACTTGCGGTATCAAAAGGTATGGAGTTTTTGTTAGTGGTGATGCGCATTCCGTCAAGCAATTCTTCCAGTTCCCTGCCCGTACAAGGCGTTTGTCTTAAATCCAGCAGCATCAAATGATTGTCGGTGCCGTTGGAGAATAACTTTATACCTTTTTCCATCAATGTATCCGCCATGGCTTTGGCGTTGTTTATTATTTGCTTTTGATATTGCTTGAACTCATCGCTCAGCGCTTCTTTGAAAGCCACGGCTTTGGCGGCTATGATGTGCATAAGCGGGCCGCCTTGCGTGCCGGGAAAAACGGCTTTGTCGATAGCCTTGGCGTATTCTTGATTGCAAATAATCATGCCCCCTCTCGGACCCCTCAAGGTTTTATGGGTGGTGGTGGTTACAATTTGAGCGTAATGCACGGGATTTTGGTGCAAGCCCGCCGCCACCAGCCCCGCTATATGGGCCATGTCAACCATAAGTATGGCCCCTACTTCGTCGGCTATTTCTCTGAATTTCTTAAAATCCAAAGCTCTGGGATAGGCGCTTGCCCCCGCCACGATAAGCTTGGGTTTATGCTTAAGGGCAATTTTTCTGACCTCGTCATAATCCACATAGCCGTTGTCTTCTCTCACTCCGTAAGGCACGAAATTAAAATAAGAGCCGCTCATACTGGCCTTGCTGCCGTGGGTGAGGTGTCCGCCGTGGCTGAGATCCATTCCCATTACGGTATCGCCCACATTCAATAAAGCGTAATATATTTGTATGTTGGCGCTGCTTCCGCAATGGCATTGCACATTGACATGCTCTCCGCCAAAAAGCCGTTTGGCTCTTTCAATGGCAAGATTTTCGGCGATATCCACAAATTCGCAGCCGCCGTAATACCTTTTGCCGGGATAACCTTCGGCGTATTTATTGGTCAAATGGGAACCCGCGACAAGCATAACATTGGGGGACACGAAATTTTCGCTTGCGATAAGCTCTATATTGTTTTCCTGCCTTTCAAGCTCTTTTACCAACCCCTCGTATATTTCGGGGTCATCTCTTTTTATGGGCGTTAAGTCAATCATTAATTTACCTCATTTTCTTAATATCTTTAATTATAACTATCATGGCAAAAATTTCAACAAAAACACCTATCTTTTTGCAAAAAGAAATGAGCTTTCACAAAAATTTTTACCAATTTCTTACTTATAAATATTTGTTAACCATTTCAATAAAAACTTGCTTGTTTTTATATCCCACCAATTTTTCCATAACCTCTCCGTCCTTAAAAAGAATAACGGTGGGTATTGTCAATATGCCGTATTTTTGAGCTATGGCTTCTTGGTTGTCCACATTTACCTTGGCGACTTTGACCTTGCCTTCAAGCTCTTGAGCCACGCTTTCGATTACAGGCAAAAGCATTCTGCACGGGCCGCACCATTCCGCCCAAAAATCCACCAGCGTAATGCCTTGGGCAATGGTTTTGTTGAAATTGTCCATTGTCAGCTGAAGCGTTTTTTCATTTGCCATTTTGATTATCCTCCTCTTTTAGTATGGCTACCATTTTCGGAATATAATTTTTATTGCTCTTTATCCATTTATCGATAAAAGCTATTATCACATAGCTGATTATCAGTATGCCCATGGAAATGCCGAAACTCAATATCTCTTTCATGCTGCGCGTAAAAAACAAAGCCGCCGCCACCAAAACTACGGGCAAAAGATAAACAATAATCGAAGAAATAAGCACTATCTGTTTGCCCATGCTGACGCTTACTTTATCGCCGACTTTGGCGCCAAGCGTATTTTTAACCAGCAATTCCACATACATTTCGTCTTTGGGCTTAAGACACATTCGACAATTCTCGCAAGCCGTCTTGCGCGGAAAACGAACGGTAGCCCTATTCTTTTTATCGATTTTGCTTATAGTGCCTATTTCTGTCATACGCGATTTATATTAAATACTTTTCTATGTCGTCAAGGGATATTTCCTTGTCGCCGCCGCTGTTTTTCATGTCTTTGAGCATGGCCTTGTTTTGTTTTATCTCGTTTTCCCCAAGCACCAGCACAAACCTGTACCCTTTCTTATCGGCGTACTTCATTTGAGCCTTTAAGCTTCTGTCCATATAATCGGTTTCGCAGCTTACGCCTTTTTGTCTAAGATTATGTATAATCTTGAAAGCCTCTTTATATTGTTCCTTTCCCAAAGGCGCGACATACAATAAGGGTGTTTCCTCTTCCCCCAAGGACACGCCGCAGTTTTCCGCCACCATGATAAGCCTTTCCAAACCCATGCCAAAACCTACGGCTGGGACGCTTTTGCCGCCCATGGATTCCACAAGATTGTCATATCTTCCGCCCCCGCATACAGTGCCTTGGGCGCCGATATTGTTGGAAACAAACTCAAACACCGTCCGCGTATAATAATCCAGTCCTCTGACAATATACGGATTGACCTTGAAATCAATTCCGATATAATCAAGGATATCTAAAAGCTCTTTATGATGATTAAGGCATTTGTCGCATAAATAATCCAAAACCACGGGCGCTTTTTTATTCAAATCCACGCAGGTTTTTTCCTTGCAATCAAGGGCGCGCAAAGGATTTTTATTCATCCTTTCTTTGCAGGTTTCACAATAAGAAGCCTTATTGCTTTCAAGGTATTCTTTCAAAACCTCATTGTATTTTTTGCGGCACTGGGGACAGCCTATGCTGTTGACATTCAATTCAAGATTATTTATTCCCAATCTGTCAAACAAGGTTTTGGCGATAACGATTACTTCTGCGTCGGCCAAAGGAGAAGGGCTGCCCATAAATTCCACCCCGAACTGATGGTGCTCCCTCAATCTTCCCGACTGCGGGCGCTCATATCGGAACACCGGGGTAATATAATACATTTTTGTGGGCTGCGGGGCCGCGTCCAAAGAATTTTCAATAAAGCTTCTTGCCGCTCCCGCCGTGCCTTCGGGCTTAAGCGTAACGCTTCTGCCGCCTTTGTCCATAAACGTATACATTTCCTTGTTGACAATATCCGTGGTTTCGCCCACGCCCCTCACAAACAGCTCGGTAGCCTCGAAGGTGGGGGTTCTGATTTCTTTTAAGCCGAAATCGAGGGCAATCTTTCTGATTTTGTCTTCAATGAAATGCCATTTATGGCTTTCTGAAGGCAGCACATCCTTTGTGCCCTTTTGTATTCTAATCATATATCGCTACCTTTTTACAAAATATATTTTTTAAGATTAAGCGTTTTGAGCGCTTTTTCGAGATTAGTTTGCACGAACTCCTTATCCACCACAAGATCCACTTCGGATTGTCCGTCGGCGTTAAATGACATTTCCTCAAGCAGCATTTCCATTACGTTATGCAATCTTCTGGCCCCTATGTTTTCGTTATTCTCATTTTCGAGATAAGCTATTCTCGCCATTTCCCTAATAGCGTCTTCGGTAAAAGTAAGATTTAATTTATCAACCTTCAACAGCTCGGTATACTGCTTAATAATGGCGTTGTCGGGTTCTTGCAGAATTTTGAAGAAGTCCTCTTCGCTTAAGCTGGTAAGCTCCACGATTATGGGGAATCTGCCCTGCAGTTCAGGAATAAGGTCGCTTACTTTGGAAATATGAAAAGAGCCCGCGGCAATGAATAAGATATAATCGGTTTTTATATTGCCGTATTTGGTGGCAATGGTGCATCCTTCGACCACGGGCAAGATATCCCTTTGCACGCCTTCTCTGGAAACATCGGGTCCGTGGGTTTTTCCTTTTGAGGCGATTTTATCTATTTCGTCAATAAAGACGATTCCGTCCTGCTCGGCTCTCATAAGCGCTTCGGATTGCAAGGCGTCTTTATCTATAAGCTTGTTGGCTTCTTCCTGTATAAAAATCTTAAGCGCTTCGCCCACGGTAATTTTTCTTTTCTTTCTTCTTCTAGGAAGCAGGCTTCCGAAAATATCCCCTATATTGTTGTCCATGCCCATGCCCCCCGGGCCTCCCACGATAGGGCCTATTTGTAAGGTTTTGGGGGACTCCTCCACCTCTATTTCCACGGGTATTTTGTCCAAATTGCCTTTGCGAAGCTCTTCATAAAGCTCTTCCCTTAAAAGATTGTCGGGTTTTTCGGGGTTGGCTTTTTTTCTTATGGGATACAGAGCGTTGACAATTTTCAATTCGGCGACTTCCTTGGCCTTGGGCTCCACTTCTTGCAGTTTTTCTTCCCTTACCAGTCTGATAGACACTTCCACAAGGTCTCTTATCATGGACTCCACATCTCTGCCTACATATCCCACTTCGGTAAACTTTGTGGCTTCCACCTTAACGAAAGGCGCTTTGACCAGCTTGGCCAGCCTTCTTGCTATTTCGGTCTTGCCCACGCCGGTAGGGCCTTTCATGATTATGTTTTTGGGCGTTATTTCATCGGCAAGCGCAGGGTCAAGCTGTCTTCTTCTGTAACGGTTTCTTAACGCCACCGCCACCGCTTTTTTGGCTTCGTCCTGCCCTATGATATATCTGTTAAGCTCATTGACTATTTGTTTGGGTGTTAATTCCATTGTTTACCTCCCTATACTATCTCCAACGTAAAGTTATCATTGGTGAACACGCACAGCTCGGAAGCTATTTTCATGCTCCTTAAGGCTATTTCGTCGGCCTTTAAGTCGGTATTTGCCAGCAAGGCCCTTGCCGCCGACAGGGCATAATTGCCTCCGCTGCCTATGGCGCAGGCTCCGCCTTCGGGCTCTATTACGTTTCCGTTGCCGCTGACAATAAACATATTGTCTTTATCGGCGACGATAAGCAAAGCTTCCAAAGGCCTTATCATGTTGCCTTTTCTCCATTCTTCGGCAAGCTCCACGCAGCTTCTCAAAAGGTTGCCCGAATATTTTTGCAGCATTTCCTCAAATTTTTCGGACAAGCTGAAAGCGTCGCTCACCGAGCCCGCAAAGCCCATTACCACTTTATCATTGTATATTCTTTTTACTTTTTTGGCGTTTCCTTTAAGAATAGTATGTTCCCCCATGGTTACTTGGCCATCGCCCGCGATGGCGGTTATGCCGTCTCTTTTGACCGCGCATATAGTCGTTCCTTTCAACATAAGTTCACCTCTCAATTTTAGTGATAAATTCTTTCATATGTTTTACGGCTCTTTGGGTATAAGCCGTTTTTCTTTGTTTTTTGTCCTTTATGTTTTCTTCCAAAGGAGGCAGCAGCGCAAAGCTGACATGCATAGGTTGAAAATCCTTTACCGCGCCCGAAATATAACGCATAAGACTTCCACACATAGTATACTCGTCGGGCGTTATACTTCTCTGTCCTTTTGATTTCCTATATATGTTAATTGCCGCCATAAGCCCGCTCATGCAGCTTTCCATATATCCTTCCACGCCGCTTATCTGCCCCGCGAAGAACACCGTTTCATGGGTTCTCAGCGAAAAATCGGCGTTGAGCGTTTTGGGACTGTTTATAAAGGTGTTGCGGTGCATAACCCCGTACCTTGCAAATTCGGCGTTCTTCAAAGCGGGTATAAGGGAAAACACCCTTTTTTGCTCGGCGAATTTAAGGTTGGTCTGACATCCCACAAGGTTATACAAGCGATCATATCCGTCCTCTTTCCTTAATTGTAGCGCGGCGTAAGGTTTTTGCGAAGTTTTGGGATCTTTCAACCCCACAGGTCTGAAGGGCCCGAAGCGCAAGCTGTCCATGCCCCTTTCCGCCATAACCTCAATGGGCATGCAAGCGGAAAAAACCTCTTTGTTTTCAAACTCTTTCAGTATCACCCTTTCAGCGTTAACCAAATTCTCCACAAATCGGCAATACTGCTCCTTATCCATGGGGCAATTAAGGTAATCGTCGCCGCCTTTTCCGTATCTTCCGCCCCAAAAAGCGTTCCCTAAATCTATGCTTTCATAAGTTACGATAGGCGCGGCCGCGTCATAAAAATAAAGATACTCCATGCCCAGTTTTTCTTTAATTCTATCCGACAATTTTCGCGATGTCAAAGGTCCTGAGGCAATTATTGTAAAATCGTTTATTTCGGCATGCTCTTGCCTGATAAGAGTAAATTTATCAAAGGCAAGCAAAGTTTTTTCTATCTCTTCGGCAAAGGCGTTTCGGTCAACCGCCAAGGCGCCGCCGGCGGGCACGGCATGCTTTTGCGCCGTTTTCAGTATAAGCGAATCCAGTTCTTTCAGTTCCAGCTTCAACGCCCCTTGAGGGGTGTCTTCCGCAACGCTTTTGAAGCTGTTGGAGCATACCAGCTCGGCAAGGCGGGCGGTGGTATGGGCGGGCGTCATTACATTGGGGCGCATTTCGTACATAACCACCTCGCAGCCCCTTTTTAACAACTGATAAGCGGCTTCGCTTCCCGCAAGTCCCCCGCCGATAATCTTAATCTTCTTCATTTTTCGCGATTATTGAATGTTTGCAGTTTTTGTTCAAACACACATATACTTTATTGTCGCCTTTTTGGGTTATCGTCATAACGTTTGAGCATTGAGGGCAATAATACGGCGCGGGCAATTCCCAGCTCAAAAAATCGCATTGGGGATAGTTGCCGCATCCGTAAAACAGTTTGCCCTTTTTGGTTTTTTTCTTTACTATGTCACCCCCGCATTTGGGACATTTGCCCACTTTTTCCACAAAGCTTTTTACGTTTTTGCATTTGGGATAGTTGGGACAAGCCATAAACTTCCCGTAGCGGCCGCTTCTGATTACCATTAAAGCGCCGCATTTTTCGCAAACCACGTCGGTGGTTTCTTCATCCAATTTTATTTTCTTTTCTTTACTATACGCCATTTTGACATTTTTTTCAAATGGGGGATAGAAATCGGCAATAATCTTTTGCCACTCTTCCCCTTGCGCGATGGCGTCCAGCTTGTCCTCCATGCCGGCGGTAAATTTTATGTCCACGATATCGGTAAAATTGTTCTCCATGAATTCCACCACCGTTTCTCCCAATTGGGTGGGCTTAAGCGTCTTTTTTTCTTTTACCGTATAATCTCTTTTGGCAAGCACGCTGATGACGGTAGCGTAAGTGCTGGGCCGCCCTATGCCGTTTTCTTCCATGGCTTTGACAAGCGTGGCTTCGGTATATCTCGATGGGGGCTTGGTAAATTTCTGTTCGCAAATCAATTCCTTGAATTGCGGCTCTTCCCCTTCTTCGATTAAAGGAAGGGTGTCGCACTTTTCCTCGCCTTCCTCGGATTGATTGTCATATACTACGGTATAACCCTTAAAGACAAGCGTTTTGCCCGTTACCTTAAAGCCGTAATTGCCGCTGTCGGCAAAAGCGGTTATATGGGCGTTTAGCGTGTTATACACCGCGTCGGTCATCTGGCTGGCCAAATACCTGTCATAAATCAATTTATACAATCTATAATGGTTTCTGCTTATTTTGCTTTTCAATTTTTCCGGAGTCAATTGCAAAGAAATGGGACGAATGGCTTCGTGAGCGTCTTGAACATTGGCGGATTTTTTGGCGTAAACATTGGGTCTTGCGGGAACATAATCTTTTCCGTAAACTTCTTTTATATAGCTCAACGCTTCTTGCTGAGCGCCCGAAGAAATTCTTACGCTGTCCGTTCTTATATATGTTACCAGCGCGGTATGGCCTTCGCCCTCGATATCTACGCCTTCGTAAAGCTGTTGAGCAATCCGCATCACTTCGGGAGCGGAAATCCCCAAACGATGGGAAGCGTCTTGCTGAAGGGTGCTGGTAGTAAAGGGCGGAGAGGGGCGGGATTTTGACACGCCTTTTTTAACCGAATCCACCTTCCAGCTCGCGCCTTTAATGTTGTCCTCAATCGCTTTGGCTTGGGCGGCGGTGGTAACCTTTATCTTTTTGCCGTTATAATCGTTCAAAGCGGCTTTTATAATGTCTTTTTGGCCTTTTTTGGTCAACAGGGCAAAGATATTCCAATATTCTTCGGGAACAAACGCCCTTATTTCCCTTTCCCTGTCCACAATCATCTTAAGGGCAGCGGATTGCACCCTGCCTCCGCTCAAGCCCGATTTGATTTTTTTATTGAGAACGGGGCTTATCTTGTAGCCCACAAGACGGTCAAGCACTCTTCTGGCCTGTTGAGAATTCACCAATCTTATATTGATTTCTCTGGGGGCGTTCAAAGCCGCATTGACGGCTTTTTTGCTGATTTCGTTAAATTCAATCCTTTTGGGGGAGTCAAGCTCCAAAACATTGGCAAGATGCCAGCTTATTGCCTCCCCTTCTCTGTCGGGGTCTGTGGCAAGATAAATTTCCTCGCTGTTTTTTGCCGCCTCTTTCAATTTTTTTATTATATTCTTTTTATTCTCGTTGACGACATATTCGGGTTTGAAATTATCGTTAATGTCTATGCCCAAACTTTTTTCGGGCAAATCGCAAATATGGCCGCCCGAAGCCATTACCTTAAACCCTTCGCCCAAATACTTTTGAATGGTTTTGGATTTTGAAGGTGATTCCACTATTATTAATTTCATCTATATTATACGCTCCAGTAATTATTGTCGCCTTTGTTAATTATACCTCTGGCCGACAGCATTATCAACAATGAATTGAGCTGCGGCACGCTTAGATCAACATGGTCAAGTATTTCCTCAAAATGCGTTTCCCCGTTTCTTTTCAGCAATTCGATAATCTTTTCCTCGGTAACATCAAGCTTCATGGGCGAAGGAACGGTTTCTTCCAAAGGCTTCAAGCCTATGTTCTCAAATATGTCGTTAACATGCGTCACCGCTATTGATTGACAATCTTTTATAATTTTATTACAGCCTCCCGAAGCTTTATTATAAATGCTTCCCGGCACGCAATAAACCTCTCTGCCTTGAGCCAGAGCGTGGTTTATCGTGGACATGGTGCCGCTCCTCAAGCCCGCCTCGGTAACCAATACGCCTCTTGACAACCCGCTTATTATTCTGTTCCTTGCCGGAAAATTATACTGCGCAGGCTGCGTATGGGGTTCGTATTCGGTAACAATCAACCCCTTTTGGGCGATTTCATTATACAATTGTAAATTTTCGGGCGGATACACCACATCTATTCCGCTGCCCAGTACCGCTATTGTCTTGCCTCCGTTCAAAAGAGCGGCGCGGTGGGCGACGGAATCCACTCCGCTTGCCATTCCGCTGACAATAACAAATCTTTTGCAAAGGGCGCTTGCGAATTCCTTGGTTACTCTTACTCCGTACGAGGTGGGCATGCGGGTGCCCACTACGGCGAAACAGGGATGCCGCAACAAATCCGTATTTCCTTTACAATACAACATTAAGGGCTTATCGTCAAACTGTTTTAGCAAAAAAGGATACTCTTGGTCGCAAATTGATATAATTTTTACTCCCAATTCGTTAACAGCTTTTTCGATTTCGTCAAAATTGATTGTTTCTTTGCTCTCCTTCAATTGCTGAAAAAGCTTTAATCCCACCGCGTGAACGACGGCGGCTTTTACCGAATTTATGTCGTTATATATATCCGCGATATTTTTAACGACATCCGCGATTCTTGAGGTTTTTACCGTACCAATCCCCGCGGTGTTTTTCAGCATCAGCAGCGCTTTATGGCAGGCAGTCAGTTTCATAAAGAATAACCTATTTCCTTTTTTTCGATTGTCTTAAATTGTATGGCTTCCGCAAGGTGGTTGACGGAGATATTTTGGGCTCCGTCAAGGTCGGCCACCGTCCGCGCCGTTTTAAGTATTCGCGAAGTGGCTCTGGGCGAAAGCCGTTGACGCTGAAAAGCGCTTTCCAAAAGGCTTTCCCCTTTGTCGTCTATTTTGCAATATTTCCTTATCAGACCGCTGTTCATTTGGGAATTGGTATAAATCCCTTCTAACGCAAACCGCTTAAGCTGTATTTCCCTTGCCTTTTCCACCCTCGCCCCTACTTGCTCGCTGCTTTCTTCCGCTCTGTTCCCTCTCAATTCCCTGTACTCTATGTCGTCGACGGTTACAAACAAATCTATTCTGTCAAGCAGCGGCCCTGAAAGCTTGGACATATATCTTTTGATATCCTTAAGGGAGCAGTTGCATATCCTCGTTTTACTGCCGTAATATCCGCAAGGACAAGGATTCATGCTGGCCACTAGCATAAAATGAGCAGGATATTCCACCGACATGGCCACTCTGGTAACGGTTATAACGCCGTCCTCAAGAGGCTGCCTCAGCGTTTCCAAGGTTTGACGCGGATATTCGGGCATTTCGTCCAAAAAAAGCACGCCGTTATGCGCAAGGCTGACTTCGCCGGGCCGGCTCTTGACTCCCCCTCCCGTAATGCTGAATAAGCTTGCGGTATGATGCGGAGAACGAAAAGGCCTTACGGATACAATTCCCTCTTCGGGGTCCAATATGCCCGCCACCGAATGAATCTTGGTAACCTCCACCGCTTCGGCAAATGTCATTTTGGGCATTATGGTAGGCACGCACTTTGCCAGCATTGTTTTCCCCGTGCCTGGACTGCCGCTCATCAATATGTTATGCCAGCCCGAAACGGCTATTTCCATAGCCCTTTTGGCCATTGCCTGCCCCTTGATTTCGGCGATATCCACGGCATATTTGTTTATGTTGTCGCTTTGGACATACTCAAGCGGCTCAACGGGTTGGGCGGCGTATACTCCCAGAAAAAAATTGACGGTATCGCTTAAGCTGTCAAAGGCATAAATTTCAACGCCTTTTATGTAAGCGGCTTCTTTTGCGTTGGCTTTGGGAACGATAAACTTTTTATAACCTGCCTGCATGGCGGAGATAATCAGCGGCATAACGCCGTTTAACCTTTTTAAGGAACCGTCCAGCGACAGCTCTCCGAGAATGATAAACTCCTGTAAGGGATAAGAAGTAACAACCTGTTGGGTGCTCAAGAGAAAGCCCAAAGCTATGGGCAAATCAAAACCCGAACCTTCTTTTTTGGTATCGGCGGGGGCGAGATTGACGGTGATTTTTTTGGGCAAAAATTCATAAGAGCTGTTTTTAATGGCCGCGCGCACGCGGTCTCTGGATTCTTTTATGCTGGAGCCGGCAAGACCTACTATATCAAAGGAAGGTATGCCCGACTGGGCGTAAACCTCAATTTCAACCAAATAACCGTTAATGCCTTCAAGAGCATAACTTTTCAATGTGGACAACATAATTTTCTCCCCTAAGTAACTTGCTTTTTTATCAAATACGCTTTCCGTCCGCCTTTGTTGTTTTCTTGTATTTGAACAAATAAACAAAAAAACGTATTTCCCTTATCTTCTGATATTAACCCCAAAATTCCCCTTTGTCAAATATATCGTGGAATTTATTTAATTTTGCGATTATCGGGTCTTTTATATCTCAAATACAACAAAACAATGACCGCCGCGGCGAACAAAACCGCGCCGCCCAAGGCCAATCCGAAATGCAAATAACTGATAATTTTCCCGAAGAATTTAATGCCTTTGATTTGGGGGGGCTCATTAACGATTATATCCCCTTCGGTAATCAAAAGATAGCTGCCCGAACCGTCCACGTTAAAGGTTATGAGGTTATTTATTACTTCTATGTCCAAAAGCTCATTTGATTGCAAATCCAGCACGGCGTAGTATCTTGCCTCATAGCCGCTCATGACCGCGAGCTCTATTTGCGCGCCCCAGTCAAGGCTGTAATCAATTCGGTTGTCGTTATGATAAAAAGTCAACTCAAACGGAGCGATAAAGAATGTGTCAAAGCCGCTCAGCCGCCCCGCGATATCTTCATATTCTCTTCTTGCGGCGTTGTCCAAAAGTATTTTGTCAAGAGTCAAAACTATTTTGTCGCCTTTCTTAAAGCCGTCCACGCAGGCAATATCAATTTGATAATTAATATTGGCGCTCATATTTTCGGGAGGGCTTTCTATTCTGTAAACAAAGGAATTCATGCCCTCTATCGCTTGGTCTATTCGGGAGGTCATATTTTCAAAATCAAGATAGGTAGCGTCTTTGGACATAAATAAAATGCTGAGCTGGTCATATAAATTCTGTATCAATTGCCAATTGTCGGAATTATATTCCTCTTGAACAAGCTCAAAGTATTTTCTATTATATATATTCGCGATGTTCTCTTTGTCAAGGTCGCCGAAATGGTAAGTGGAAATATGCGCGGTGTTATAGTTCCCCACATTGTCGTTGACGGTTATGACAATGGAATCCTTGTCGAGTACGGCGAAATCGGCTTCGTAAAAATTATAATCCTTTGGCGTAAATTGGGCGTTGACGCCTTGCGCGGTAATGCTTTTAATGCCGCTTTCGTTGTCGCTGCAGTTTATTCTTATCTTATAGGGCGTTTGCGATTTCAAATCCACCATAAGGAACAGGTCATGAATGCGGGGCTGAAGCTTGTCTATGTTGGTAACTTCGACCTCGGCTCTGGGCGAAATGTTGCCGGCGTTGTCGGAATAATAAGCGACAATGGTATAATTCATTTGTTTATTCAAATAAAAGCCGCCGTCGTAATTAAAAAGCTCTCCGTTAAGCAAATAAACCATGCTGTCTTGCTTTATTCCCGATCCGCCCAAATCCTCGCCGAAATTTATGGTAACCTGATAACTTCCCACATAGCCTTTGGTGCTTTCGTCGGGCTGCACATTGGGAACAAGCCTGATTTCGGGAGCAGTAGGAGGCGTTGAGTCGAATTTATTGAAAGCATATGATTTAAGCAAGCTGTTTCCCGCGTTATCATACACGGTTATTACTATGTGGCATTCGTCGTTTATTCTGAATGAGTCATTGGTTATGGAGGTGTTTATTGATCTGATTACGGTTTGGTCCTCATACATTATTGCGATATCGGCTTTGCGTATGCCCGAATTTCCGTTGTCCTCGCCCAGCACGATTTCCACCAAATACCCTTCTTCTTTGCGCGTCCAATTCTGCATTTGGTTGATATAAGCTTCTTGGGGAGGCAGATTGTCGCTGTATACTTTTATGTCCTCAAATACGCTTGAAATTTTCACCTTGTCTTCGTCGGCGGCGTAACACCTTACGGTAAGCTCTCCCGACAAAGAGACCTCATAGCCGCCCAATCCGTCCTGGGGCGCTTTTGCCTGCTCGCTTTCAATGAGAGTCCCCGCTTTGGTGAACACCTCAATGATATAATACGGCGAAAAGACCTCAAAATACACCTTTATATTGCGCGCGTAAACTCTCGCTTGCGGATTATAGTCCACCTCTTGGCCTTCAAAATTCATGCATCGGGCGTAAGCGAAGGCTACGCCGTCCAAAGCGCGCGCCCGTTCCCGAGTATGGTCAAAACACAAAAAAGCCATCGCGGATAACAAAAGCGCGGCGACAAACACGATAAGGAATTTTATGCCGATTTTTGTTGCTTGCTTCATAATCTACGAACATTATAACACACAGCCAAGCGATATATCAATTTTTATATGCGCCCAAAAGGATAAAAAAATCGTCGACAGCTCCCTTGCGCATTGGAATATCATAAAGGAAGGCAAAGCACTAATTGATATTTAGGCACATAGTATGTATTATCAAAATTCTGAACGGAGGCGACGCAATGAAAAAAATAATCGTTGTGGTTATTATCTTAGCGATGATAACGGTTTTTCTCATAGGTTGCGAAAAAAATAAAAACGAAAATTTAATACGGTTGAACGAAGTTACCCATTCGGTCTTTTACGCTCCTTTATATGTGGCGATAAACGAAGGCTTTTTTGCCGAAGAGGGTTTGGAAATTGAATTAATCAACGGGGGCGGAGCGGACAAATCCATGACCGCCGTCATGTCCAACCAAGCCGACATAGGCTTAATGGGCCCGGAGGCGGCTGTTTATGTAAATCTACAGGGCAGCAAAAATTATCCCGTTATTTTCGGCAGGCTGACCAAGCGGGACGGCTCGTTTTTGGTGGGCAGACATCCGCAGCCCGATTTCGAATGGTCGGATTTGACGGGCTTTGAGATAATCGGCGGCAGAAAAGGAGGCATGCCCGCCATGAATTTGGAATACGCTCTTGCCAAAAACAATCTTTTGGACAGCGTAACCATAAATTACGACATACAATTTGATTTGATTACGGCGGCTTTTGAGGGCGGAACGGGAGACTACTGCACCATGTTTGAGCCGGCGGCTTCCCAATACCAGCAAGCGGGCAAAGGCTATATTGTGGCTTCGGTGGGGGCGGAAGCGGGCGAAATCCCGTACACATGCTTTATGGCCACCAAGAATTACATCAAAAACAACAAAGACAAGGTTACAAGGTTTATGCGCGCCATCATTAAAGGCATTGATTTTGTAATGCAAAAGGACAACGCCACGGTGGCAACAAGCCTTGCTCCCTCTTTCCCCACCACCAGCTTGGAGCTTTTGAAAAGCTCGGTGGCAAGCTACAAATCCATTGACGCCTATATGTCCGACCCCATACTTGACCAAGAAAGCTTTGAGCATATGCTGGATATTCTGGAATCCTGCGGGATTATAGAAGAAAGGGTGGACTTTAACGAAATGGTGGACAACAGCATCGCCCAAAGCCTGTTAAACGATTGACAAAGGAGACAAAATGGAGATTTTGAAGCTAAGCAATGTATCCTTGACATATCACAGCATAAAATCGGAAACCGTGGCGTTAAAGGATATATCGTTTACGGTAAAAGACGGGGAATTTGTGGGCATAGTCGGACCGTCGGGCTGCGGCAAAACAACGCTGCTTGCCATACTTTCCAAGATTATGCCCCCTTCTTCGGGAGAGATACGCATAAAAGGGCTGCCGCTTGAGCAAACCTCCAACAAAACGGCTTTGATGCCGCAAAGGGACCAGCTGTTTGAATGGCGCAGCGTGGAAAGAAATGTTACGCTGGGGCTGGAGCTGCAGCGCAAAAAGAACAAAAACACGGTGGCGGAAGCCTTAAATTTGCTAAAAAAATACGGACTGTACGATTTCAGAAAAAAGAAGCCGTCCGAGCTGTCGGGAGGAATGCGGCAAAGAGCGGCGCTTATAAGAACGCTGGTAACCAAGCCCGACATATTATTGCTTGACGAGCCGTTTTCCGCGCTCGACTATCAAACAAGGATAAAGGTGGCCGACGATGTATACTCCATAATCAAGCAGGAAAAAAAGACCGTTTTGCTGGTTACTCACGACCTTGCGGAAGCCATTTCGCTTTGCGACAAAATAATTGTTTTGACCAAGCGTCCCGGCAGAATAAAGACTATTATCGATATCGACATCGACAAAAGCAAAAGCCCCTTAAAACGGAGGGAAAGCAACGGGTTCGCTTGTTATTTCGACAAGCTGTGGAATGAATTGGAGGACTGAAAATGTCGGACGAACATAAGAAATTTATAAAAAAGCTGCGCATAAGAATATGGATTACCCGAACGCTGCAAATAACCCTTTTGATACTGTTTATCGGATTATGGGAAATACTTGCCCGCAAGCAGATAATCGACCCGTTTATCACAAGCTCCCCTTCGCGGGTAATAAAAATAATATCCCGTCTGTACCGCAACAAAAATCTTTTCAATCATATTTTCGCCACGTTGTACGAAACGGTTATGGGCTTTGTTCTTTCCACGGTTTTGGGAACGCTTATAGCCGTGCTTTTATGGAGCAGCGCCATGGCAAAGGATGTGTTCCAGCCTTACTTAATAACCTTGAACGCTTTGCCCAAAGTGGCTTTGGGGCCCATTATTATAGTATGGATGGGGGCGGGAAAACCCGCCATTATCACAATGGCGTTGATGATATGCTTAATAATCACTATAATAACTATGCTGACGGGATTCCTTGAAGTGGACAAAGAAAAGCTGCAGCTTATGAAATCAATGAACGCCAATA
>LFSG01000020.1 GCA_001512685.1 Clostridiales bacterium DTU072 | reverse complement strand
AAGCTTGACAAAAAAGAGCTTGAATTTATCGTGGCCGAAAACCTTAAACGAAGACAATCAAAAGAAGCCGCCCCGCCTCAACAACAATAAAAATATAAATACCCCCGCCTCATGCGGGGGTATTTCTTAACAAGCTATTTTTTGGCGACGCTGAATTCTCTGCCGTCTTTGTCGATAGCGGCGCTTGCCTTCAATATCCATTCAATGCAATATCCCCCTTCCACATTATACCCGCTTTTTCCCACATAATTGCCTTTAACATAATCGATATCAACGCCGTTCATATATTCGGCAAATTCATCGGCTTTTTCCGGGTTTGCCACAATCAAATTGAATTTGAATTCCTGTCTGTCTTCAAGCTGAAAACTGTAAGTGTCTTCAATCAATATTCTTTTATCGTCCAAAATAAGATAAAGCTGACACTCGTCGGCGTAATCATTTCTTACGGTATAATCAAATTTTCTCATCTTAATGCCGTTTACCGTTATTTCGTAAGCGTCTTTATAATCGCCCTCTATTCTTATTCGCCAATAACCGTTTTCTGATTGGTAACCGGGAGCGTTTTCCACCAATATAAGCGAAATATTTTGATTTGTTTGATCGGGCTCAAGGACAATATCCTTTTCGGTATCGTTTACCGTAACCGTCATTTCCGAAAAGTCATATTGCGGCAAATTCTCAAAATAAACCTCGATATAAGGCTCGTCTTTCAGATAATAATATTCTCCATCCTCATAATAATACGGCGCATATTGATGGTGTGGAGGGTTTTCTTCTCTGCAGAAAATCGGGAAATCAATAAAGTCATTATCCTTGAATACGATTTTTGTTTCTTGGTTATCTCCGTTAGCTTCAAGATTAATCCCTTTCGCCATTACTCTGAAACTACTGTGCATTTCGGGTTTGTCGCTTGCGTTAAAAGAAGAAGGAGGCCTGCCTATGCTGGTGAAATGATACACGCCGTTTTGCTCATCAAAAGTAAGTCCTTCCTCAATTCTTTCTTCATTGACATATATTTCAATATCTTCGTACATTTCGGGATATTCTTCATAATAAGTAAGCGTTAACTCAAAAGACCATTCGGTGTCATAATATATTTCGTTGCGGTTGAATGCTACTTTATATACGTCATTGCTTACGCTAAACCCGTTATAAGTTTTTTCCTCAGCTCCAATGTGTTTATATATATATCAAGGTCCTTATTTACTTCTATAACGTATTTATACATAAAATCTTGATATATGTAGTCATCGTCCTCATTTGTTTGGCGTTGAACCCTTTGCGCGTTCGGAAAGGGAATACTTTGGAAGCCGCCGCCTTCTTCTGAAATGGCGAATACTCCGTCAAAACCTGCAGAAGCGACATACAAAATATTTATATCTTCATAAATTCCGGGGAACTCCTCTCCCATCCATATCTCAAATTTTTGACCGTATTCCAATTCTATTTCGCTGCTGTTAATGGTATGAATTATTGAAGTCGGCCCGAAAAGAACGTTATTTCCATACTTAAACTTAAGCGCGTCAAAGCTCTTTTTATACTCAATACTGTTGTTACCCGACTTATAAAAAGGATAATGTAATTTCACCTTGAATTTTTTCAGTTTTACGCCTTCCACCGTAATGGTATGTTTTTCGGCGACATTCTCTATCTTATATTTATACCTTGACTGTATCTCTTCATGGGCGAGGACTTTACCGTTATCTTTAACAACAATGTCTTCAAGCGTATACCCTTCCGAAGCGGTTATTTCGAATTCCAGATTTTCGCCCTCAAGCAGCTCATATTTCCCCTCCGCATCATCAATCACCGAAAACACGGAATCCAAAACCTGCAGCTCATAGCCGTTTCTTTCGCTTTGCTTCGGAAAAACAATTTCATGGTATGTTTCTTCATCTTCTCGGCAACCCGCAATAAGAAAAACGCTTGCTATGATTAGAATCACGCATGCAATAAAAAGAAATTTTGTTTTCATTTTTCATCTCCCAAATATATTTGCCCGAATAAAGGCCTTTATTCCATTATACTATCTTTGGAAACAAAAATACAACGCAAGGGTTTTTCGTCAACAAAAGACAAGAAGGACGCTTGCTTATCCCTCCTTTTATATGCTAACAAGAAAAATATGCCGCTGTCGCTTAATCGAGAGCGACCACGTCGAAATTTTTCCAAACCTCGTCATTAATGTAATTGTCAATATATTCGTCAAGAACATAGATTGTCAAACGCAAGGCAAGCTCCGCGTTAAGCGCTTGAGGGGGATTGTGCGACAACACAACAACCGAATTAAGGTTTTCGGCGTTTTCAAAAGCGTTGAAATCTATTGAGGCCACGGTGTACGGCAAAGTTATTTCGGTAAGATTGGAAGCGTGGCTGAAAGCGTTTGCTTCAATATCTACAATCCCCGGAGCCAAGGAAAGGCTTTGCCCCAAATAATAAGCGAAAGCGTTTTGGCCGATAACCGTAACGGACCCGCCTTCAGGTATGGCCACATCGGCGGTAACGCCGCAAAAAGCATACGGCCTTATGGAGGTTATGGAATGGCTTAAGGTTACGTTGCCATTACCGCCTACATATTGCACAAGCTCGTTGTCAATTATCATGCATCCGTCTTGAATATCTTCGCGGGCAAATATCCTTTCGCGGTATTCCGTCCATCCTTCGTCAGTCTTATATTCGCTTAAAGAATGTTTGGGCACATAAAAATAAATGGGAGTGTCGTAATAGTTGTCAAAAGCGTGGTCATGGAACAAGAAAGGATGCTGATTGTTTATGAACACGCTTCTGAAATAAGAGGCATGGAAAGCGTTTTGTCCCACATAATTTATATTGCGCGGCAAGGTAACGCTTTGAATGCGGTTGCAATTATAAAAAGCTTGGCTTCCTATCCCCAAAAGGCTGTCGGGGAAGTTCGGCGAATTCAAATTTTTGCAATTGTAGAATGCCCTGTCATTAATCAAATTCAAATTTTCATTAAACGCGATATCGGTCAATTGAATGCAATCGCTAAAAGCGTCTTCGCCTACCGACAATAGGTTAATGGGAAACTCCACGCTCTCAAGGGACAAACAATTGGCAAAAGCCGAAGCGCATATGGAATTAAGGCTTTGTCCGAATCTCACATTCTTAAGCCTCACGCAATTCAAAAACATCCCTTCTTCAATGTTTTTCAAGCTGTCGGGCAGATTTACCGAAGTCAAAGAAAGACAATAATTAAATGCCTTTTTGCCCAGCTCAAGCAAATTCAAAGGCAGCCGGACTTCTTCCAAATTCACGCATTCGGCAAAAGCTTCTTCGCCTATTTTTACAATGTTGTCGGTCATGGCCACCTTAACAATATCCATATTGCGTATAAAAGCCCTGTCTGCTATTTGCGTAACGGGTTTGCCCTGATGTATCAAGGGTATTTGCACTTCGCTTTGTCCGCCTTCATAACCCACCACTTTATATTCGTCTTTAGCCACATTTCTTTCATACACGATTTCATACAATATCCCTTGGGCGCCCTCAAGAAAATCCCAATGAGCGTAAAGGGCGGTGTTTTGATCTATATCCCAATCCTTTACCCCTTCGGCATCCTCGTCATAATACCTTTCTCCCTCGCCGTTTATCTTGGAAAAATAACCCAAGAAAGCGTAACCCGATTTATAAGGCTTAACGATTTCGGGCATGGGCATATCATAAGTAACCGTTATGCTTTCGGTGCCTAAATCTCCGTCCTGCATATCGAACACCACCGTATAATCGTTGGCCGTCCAATGGGCGTACAAGGTTATGGGCTGCTGCTCTTCCCATATTTTAAGGCTTTCCATTTCATGGTCATAATACGCCGTTCCTTGACCATTGGGTTGCGTAAAATATCCCTCGAATGTGTATCCTTTTTTTTCGGGAGATTGGGCGGCGGGCATAGGCAATCCCAAAACGGCTTCGGCATAGTCGTCGCCCCCCGTTCCGCCTTGCTTGTCAAAGGTAACAAGGTTATACCATTTTGCGTACAAGGTAGTGTCTTGGTCTAAAT
>LFSG01000001.1:14829-17338 GCA_001512685.1 Clostridiales bacterium DTU072 | reverse complement strand
CAATCCGCCGTTATTCATTTTGTAGCGAATGCCGCGCACCTCGCCTATTTCTCCTTTTTGAATAAGCTCTTTGACCAACAGATAAGGCGGATAATGCACAAAATTTTCAAAAACCTTGAGCTTGACGCCGTTTTCTTTGGCGGCCGCAATCATTTCATCGCACTCTTTAAGATTGAAAGCCATGGGTTTTTGCACCGAAACATGTTTTTTGGCTTTGCAAGCCTGCACGGTAAGCTGACAATGCAAATGGTGGGGAGCGAGTATTTCCACGCCCGTAATGTTAGGATCGGCCAATAATTCCTCATAGCTGTCGTAAACTTTGGGAATGCCGTGCTCGGCGGCAAATTTTTCGGCGGTTTGCTTGTTTTTATCATAAACGCCGTAAAGTTCGCAATCATCGCGGTTTTTATAACCGGCTACATGCAAGGTGGCTATCCTTCCGCAGCCCACAAACGCAAATTTCATTTTAGACATATTTTCACCCCCTAAAGGCGTGGTTTTTTTGAAAAATCAAATCCGACAAGTCGGAACTATACCGTTTCTTCCTCCAAAGCCTTTTCATAAGCGGCGCGTTTTTGGCTCATATAAGCGGGAATGGGCACATCCCACCAGCCGAAGGCCTTGCCGCCGGTATAGGGATATTCCCTGCTCACATCCACGGTAATCATGGCGGGACGGTTATTATTTACGGCCTCTTTCAAGGCTTTTTCAAATTCTTCCAATGTGGACGGATTATAAGAATCGATTCCAAAGCCCAAAGCTATTTTATGGAAATCGGGAGAATAAACCTCCCCCTTATCATTCAAGAAATCATTGCCGAAGGCGGCCTCGGCGCCCAACACATCGTTTTGCAAATCCTTTATGGCCATCCAACCGCTGTTGTTGGCCATGACTACAATAACGGGTATGTTATATTGAGCCATCGTGGAAAGCTCCTGCATAATCATCATAAAATCGCCGTCTCCGAGAAAAGCCACCACAGTATTTTGCGGCTTGGCAAGCTTGGCGCCCATTGCGGCGGGAACGGCCCAGCCCATGGTGGAGAACCCGCCCGTAGTCAGGTTGCAATAAGGTTTTTTATAACAATATTCTTGGAACAATTGTGCTTGAGTATTGCCCGAAGATGTGGCAATAACGGCGTCCTCGGGCAAAGCCGAATTAAGCACGCCGATAAGCTGAGAAATGGTGGGTCTGTCGGTTTTTACCTTACGGTTTTGCTCAAGGTAATTTTTCCAATCTTGTCTAAGCTTCTTGATTTCCTCAAGATAATCGTTATTGACCTTAAACTGGGCGTATTGATTGAATTTATCCAAAGCGTCGTTGACATCGGCGATTATTCCAATGTCCGCGCCGTAATTCTTACCTATTTCATGCGCGTCGATATCGACATGTATAAGCTTGGTGTCAGGGAAATTAAAGCTTGCGCCCTTGCGATAAGAACAAGTGGTTTCATCGGCAAATCTTGTTCCCAAAGCCAGTATGACATCGGCGGAACGGCAAACCTTAATTCCTATGGGCGTGCCTTTGGAACCGGTATGGAAGCAATATTGCGGATGTTCCTCGCTTACCGCCCCCTTGCCAGCAAGTGTGGTAACAATAGCCGCCCCCCATTTTTCGGCCAAGGCCTCTATTTTCTCGGCGCATCTTGCGTATAACGCTCCCCCGCCCGCCAAAATAACCGGCCTTTGGGCGGTTTTCATAATCTCCAAAGCGCGCTCTATCTGTTTTATATCGGCGCAAGGAAGAGCGTCCGCCTTTTCCTTATGCGTATCGTCAAATACCGCGTTTGCATAAGCGGCTTGAACGTCCATGGGCAGCGTGATGACGCAAGGGCCTTTTCTGCCCGTGGTCATCATATTGAAAGCCCTTCTCATTATGCGGGGCAGTTGAGCGGCGTTTTCCGCCCGCCAGCTGCGTTTTGCCAGCGGCTCTAAGCTCCTTATTATATTGCTGTCGGCATATCTTTCTATTTCCTGAAGCACCCCCACCCCTTTCATATTGGTGTGAGTGTCCCCGCAAAGCTGCAAAAAGGAGGTGGAATCCACATAAGCGGTAGCAAGCCCGATACAAGTATTGAGCGTGCCGGGGCCTATGGAAGCGAAAACGGCAAGCGGCTTTCCGCTCATCCTGAAATAACCGTCGGCGATAGCCGTTGCGGCCTGCTCATGTTTTACTTGAATATACTTTATGCCGCCCTTTTCTTCTTCCTTGCGAACGGCATCAAAAAGCCCCAAAACCCCGTGTCCGGGAATGCCCAATATGTAAGGCGTTCTTTCCCTTACAAGCTGCTTAACTATAATCTCTCCGCCGGTTAATTTCATGATAATTCCCTCCAAAACCCCAAAAAACTCTTCAATTTAATTGTATTAACCCCTCCCCCAAAAAGTCAATACTAAAATGAAATATCGGTTGCGCGTTATGCAACCTTTTCCCCAGTTGTCCTATTTACCACCCACATTTTTGACAAAAATCGACAAATCCAAAAATCCCCTTATTCCCCCAATATCCC
>LFSG01000001.1:14539-14773 GCA_001512685.1 Clostridiales bacterium DTU072 | reverse complement strand
GTGCCATTTTGGGCCACTTTGGGCCACTTTTGAGCCAAAAACCCAAAAACCTGTGGTATAATATAATTAGGAAGATAATCCAAAAGCCAAAACCAAAACTTCTCTTGCCAACTTTGAAGAGAAGTTTTTTATATGCAAAAAATTAAAAAGGAGATAAGAAAATGACTTAACTAATCAAAAATTCCGCTGGGCAAGCCCAGCGGAACAGAAACTTAAACCGATAACGGGGATGAA
>LFSG01000001.1:0-14488 GCA_001512685.1 Clostridiales bacterium DTU072 | reverse complement strand
AAAACTACTAAAGCACAAAAGATAAAACTACTAAAGCACAAAAGATAAAGACAAGAAGTACAAAAGACAAAACCAAAGAAATACAAAAGATGAAATCATCCCCGTTATGGTTATTTAAGCGAACACAACAACAAAAAATCGACAAACAAAACCAAGAATGAGCGACAAAACCAACAAAAACCCAAACCAAGCGCAAAAAGGCAAAATAACCCCAAAACAGCCTTAACGAAAGCGCAAAAAAGCAAATAATTTCTCAATAAACCAAGCAAAAACAAACATTATGGCGAAAAAACTCTCCCCTTTGCCCCCAATTCCCAAAAAGCAAAGCTCAAAATAATGTCGAAAAACCCAAACATTACCCCAAACAAACGCTTAAAATGTCAACCCCCAACTTGCCTTCCTCCAAAATCCCCCGCTTTTCGACACTCGAAAAAGCAACCAAAACCAAAAACAATGACAAAAAAAGGCAAAAAACCTTGAGCAAAAAAACCAAGATATAAATAAAACTAAGGTATAAATAAAATTAATATAAAATTATTCTTCAACATTCTTCAACGCTAAAAAGCAAAATAATATAGATCTTTTGTTTCTCCGTTTTTCTCTAAGCGCATCTGCGCTACAAAAAAGCAAAGGAGCGTCGGAAAAAATGACGCTCCTTTGCTTTATGATAAGGGGGAAAATTATGAGCTGTTTTCTATCTATATAATAAACTGAGAATTAATTTATGTCAATGTTAAACTACAATTAATTACAGTAAAAGATTGGTAAAATTTTCAAAACGCCATTAACGCTTTTTCTTACATAATCGGCATTGGTTATTTGGGCCTATTAAAACTCCTTTGGTAATCAGCCCCGCAACGATTTTTAATAAATCCCGTCTGCCAAAGCCGCTGTTTGCCCGTTATCGCGCATTCGCCCATTAACAGTAATATTCTGACATAATGCGCAATAGTAATAATAAAGAAGCGGAGGAGACATGAAAAGAATTTTATTGGTCATTTTAGTTTTAATTTTGGCGTTAACCTGTTTTGCTTGCAAAAAGGACGGCCCAAAGGATTGCAATTATAACGAATACATAATGGATATAAATTTGCAAGACGATAATTTGCTTTGCAAGCAGAATTTCATATTCGTAAATACCTTGAAAGAAGATTTGGAGGAGTTGAAGTTCCATTTATACCCCAACGCATTCAGAGAAGACGTCGCCAACAAAGCCTACAAAAGCAATCTTTCGCAATACGGAGGACTGGAGATTACCGCAAGCAAGCTAAACGGCAAAGACATAAATTACACATTGAGCCAAGACAAGGACATCATGAGCGTAAAAATCCCCAAAGCAAAGCTTAACGAAAAATTGGAATTATATTTGGAATATACGGTCAAGCTGCCCGCTTGCAATTTGCGGCTGGGCAAACATAACGATATGATTAACTGCGGAAACTTCTATCCCTCGCTTGCCTATTACGACAA
Source organism: Clostridiales bacterium DTU072 (assembly GCA_001512685.1). Taxonomy (GTDB): domain Bacteria; phylum Bacillota; class Clostridia; order Christensenellales; family DTU072; genus DTU072. Next base: position 13,018 of record LFSG01000001.1, on the reverse strand, counting down.
CGACAAATGGCGGGAAGACGGCTACACTACGGTGGGCGATCCGTTCATGTCGGCGACGGCCAATTATAAAGTTACCATAAACGCGCCCGCCGATATGGTTATAGCGTGCACGGGGGACATAGTTAACACGGCGATTGAAAACGACAGAAAAATAGTCAGCGTCAACGCCGAAGGCGTAAGGGATTTTGCCATGGTCATGAGCAAAAAGTTCCAAGTCATGACAAAAATGGTGAACAATACCACGGTATATTACTATTACTTTAACGATTCCGACCCCGCAAGCTCCTTAAGCGTTGCCGCCAACGCCCTTAAGGTTTTCTCCGACTGCTTCGGCAAATATCCCTATAAAAGCTACCGAGTGGCGGAAACGTCGTTTGCCTACGGCGGCATGGAATACCCCATGCTTGTATACATAAACTCAAACGCTTCGGACAAAGCCGATGTCATCATCCACGAAACCGCCCATCAATGGTGGTCTGTGCTGGTGGGCAACGACAGCATTAACGAAGGCTACATAGACGAAGGTCTGGCCACCTTCTCGGCCTCATATTACTATTTGCTGTGCGGCGACGAAAACAGGTTTAACCAAGACATGAAAAAGCGGAGCGACAGCTTCAAAAACTTCATAAACTCCAAAAAAGCCGCCCAGCCCGATTATTGCCCCAAAATGAACAAGGCTTTGAAAGATTACGACCAAAACGAATACAGCGCCATTTGCTATGACATGTCCTGCGCAATGTTCAAAAATATGTACGATATGATGGGCAAAAAGAAGTTTGAAAAAGGATTGAGGCTTTTCTTTGAAGATAATAAATACAAAATAGCCACCGGCAGCGACCTGCACGTCGCCTTTACCAAAGCGGCGGGCAAAGACATGGGGAAATTGTTCAATTCATGGACATTAGGAACGGTGCAAACCTTTGCGGCATAGATGCTCTACAAAATTCGACAATTTTCTTAAAGCCCGTTCAATATAAATAAGAATAATTAATAAAAAGGCTAATAAAAAAACCAAACACAATGACGAAAAATAACAAAGAATAAAACAAAAACACAAAAATTAACAAATAAAAGCATAAAAATGAGCTTAACAACAAAGCTTGGAAAACAACCTAAACAAAAAAAGGCCCTGCGGCGCAGGGCCTTTTAATTATTTGACAAGCTTTTTAATTTTTATCGCTCTTCCAAAGCGCTTGTAGCGGCTATGGCGCCGTCGGCGCAGGCGGTTATTATTTGTCTTAAGGTTTTCTTTCTGACATCGCCCGCGGCGTACACGCCTTTGATGTTTGTCCTCATTTCCTCGTCGGTAACGATATAGCCGTCTTCCAGCCTGACGACATCTTTTACCAAATCGGTTTGGGGCGCCGAACCCACCGCCACGAACAAGCCTTCAACCTCCAGCTCAAAGGTCTGGTTAGTTTCATTGTTCTGCACAGTTAAAGATTTGAGCGGAGAACCGTTAAGCTTAATTATCCTTGAATTAAGGATTTCCTTGACGCTTGAGTTTTTTACCTTCTCCGCAAGGATTAGCGAGCCTCTGTATTCGTTCCTTCTGTGTATGATATACACCTCTTTGGCCAGCTCCTTCAAATAAAGGGCGTCTATAAGGGCGGTATCCCCTCCCCCCACCACGGCCACCGACTTGCCTTTGAAGAAATTGCCGTCGCAGGTGGCGCAATAAGAAACGCCTTTGCCGATAAGCTGAGCTTCCCCTTCCAAACCCAAAGGCTTGGCCTTGCTTCCCATGGCGAGAATGACTTTTGACGCCCGATAGGCGCCCGAATATTCGGTAACTATCTCCTTTTCGCCGCCCATTAAATCTATTTTGATAATATTGTCATAAACAAATTCGGCGCCGAAGCTTTCGGCCTGCTTGCGCATGTTGTCGGTAAGCTCAAACCCCGATATCGATTTTATTCCTGGATAATTCATCACTTCATGGGTCAAGGAAGCTTGTCCGCCTATGGCGTAATTTTCCACAACCAAAGTCTTTTTTCCCGCTCTTGCCGTATAAATGGCCGAAGTCAAGCCTGCGGGGCCCCCTCCTATAATAATAATGTCATAAGTCATTAATTCTTCACCTCTTTAGATTATTATATTTATTTTCGTTAATTGTTTGCGGGCGGAATAAATATAAGCTGTTGACTTTCTCGGTCGTAAAGCGCGCCGTCGATGTCGTAATAATAAGGATTGTCTTGGTCAACTTCTATGTCAGCCAAAGAAGAACAGCCGTAGAAAGCGGTTAAGGCGATATGCCGCATTTGGGCGTTGACAATTACTTTCTGCAGTCTGGTTTGGCCGGCGAAAGCGCCGTAATAAAGCTGGGTGGTATCTTCGCGGAAGGATATTATTTTGCCTATCCCCATAACTCCGCGATAAGTATACGCCACTTTGCCGATATACACAACCTCATTGCTGAATTGGGCAAGATAACCCCCCAGCCAAGGCAAATGGGCAATGGCGTCCTCGGCGATATAGACGATATCTTCTCCCGCCAGCGCGTTAATGCCTTCGCAACCCGCAAACGCCGTTTGACAAATTTCGGTTACGCCGTACATAAACACGCTTTGCACCTTGCTCATATCGGCTAACATATCTTCCACGAGAGCGCCGTCGCCGTATATCTTGACGGTTTTAAGGGCGCTGGGAACATAATAAGTTACTCCTTCTTGAATGACGGCATAGCTGTCCACGAACATTTGCTTTCCGAAATATTTGCCCAAAACCTTTTGTTTGGTTACGCCCAAGGTTTCAAGTCGGTAACAGCCGCTGAAAGCGTTGTCGCCTATTTGGACAATTTGGGGAGAATCGAAAGTTCTTAACTCAAAACAATTGACGAAAGCGTATTTGCCCACGCTTTCCACATTGTTTTGAACAAAGTTTATCACCGATTTTTTGCAATCGTAGAAAGCGTATTCCTTTATCCTCTTCAAGTTTTGCCCCAAAGTCAAGGCGCCCAGCTGATTAAGGCCGTAAAAAGCGTAAGCGCCGATTTCTTCAATATCCGAGGGCAAGTTGACGGTATTGAGCGCGCTCATGCCGTAAAGCATATAATCGGCAAGGACAACGCCGGAAGATATATTGACGGTAGTCAAGCTTAAAGGAATATAATAAGTCTTATTCAATACCGTAACCGAATAAGAGCCTTCGTAAGGCAACACGCCGAACAGCTTGTGCAAGACGGCGCCGCCTTTGGCTTGAACGGTATGCAGGGACAAACAGCCGCTTAGGGCGTTATCCGCTACCGCGGCGCCCGCAGGGAAGGCTATGGAAAGCAAGGAAACGCATTGAGCGAAAGCGTATTTGCCCACTCTTTCCAAGCTTTGCGGCAAGGGAACGCCGCTTATATTCAAACACCCGTAAAAAGCGTAGTCGCCTATTTCTTTCAAATGGGCGGGCAAAGTTACGGTTTTTACCGAAGAAGCGTTGCGCAAAAAGTCCGCGCATATTTTATCGCTGTTTACTACGATATTTTCAAGCGCGGAAGGCAAATAATACGTATCGCCCGCCTGCTCGGCCTGATAGCCGCCTTCGTAATAATTTTTGCCGAAATAGGCGCCCAAAACCTTGCTTGCGGGAAGCGTCAATTCCGACAAGGCGCTTAACCCGCTCAAAGCGTTTAGTCCTATTTCTCTTACGCTGTTGGGAATTATAACCGAAGTTATCGAAACGCAGGAAGCGAAAGCGTAATCGACTATTCTTACCGAACCGTCAAGCACAATGATTCTTCTAAGCGCTTGCGGCAAATAATAGGTTGCGCCGTTTTGGGAAGCGGGATAAGAGGAATTATACTGCTGCTCGCCGAACAGCTTGCCGATTTCGTAATACCCCGAAGTATGCACGGTGGCGATATTATAACAATTGGCGAACGCTTGCTCTCCTATCGCCGCGATGCTTAAAGGCAAAACAAGCTCGGTTATTTCGGTTTTATCCATAAACGCTTGCGGCGAAATGCCCGCCGTGCCCTCTCTTATTTGCAGCACGCCGCTTGAAGAGCCAATAAGCTTATACGCCACTTTGCCGATATAGACGATTTCGTTATTGATGTCTTGTGTCAAATCCATATACCAAGCGGTATCTTCAAACACATTTTTGCCTATATAGGTAAGGGTTTCCTCAAATTCAATAACCATTTCTTCCAAGCCGTAACAGCCCTCGAAAGCGCCGTCCTCGATTATGGCCACGCTTGCGGGGATAACCACGGCGGCAAGGGAGGAATTGTTTTTGAATGCGTATTTGCCTATGGCGCAGGCGTTTGAAAGATTTATGGCTTGCAAAGAAACAAAATCGGCGAAAGCGTAATCATTAACGCTTGCGGCGGCCTTGGAAACCGTAACTTCGGTCAAACTTTGGGGAATGTAATAAATCTCTCCGCCGAAATCTATTTGATAGCTGTCCTCAAAGAATTGCCGTCCGAAGACTTTCCCCGAAAAACCGTCGGCGCAAAGCGTGATTTTTTCAAGCGCCAAGCATCCCGAAAAAGCGCCGTCGCCTATTTCCACGACATTGGCGGCATTGAAAGCGGTCAGCTTTTTGTTGTTCAAAAACGCCCCCTCTCCCACGCTTAAGGGGTTTTCCATGTCGGGGATATCGTATTCGGTGTTAACCATATCGGCAAAAGCGTAATCGCCTATGCGCCTTATTTGACTGCCCCATTCCACTACAAAATCGGTTATGCTTTGACAATTTATGAAAGCGTAATCTCCAATTTCTTTTATGGACGCGGGCAAAACAAAAATATCTTGGGTGTCATGGGCGGACTTTAAGCTTAAGCAATGGGCAAAGGCAAAAGCGTTAATTACCGAAACGCCGTCGATATTTACAACCCTTTGCAAACTGTGGCATTCTTCAAAAGCGCTTGCGCCGATTTCCGTAATCCCATATGGCAAAACTGCCTTTTCCATGCTCTTACAATTGTAAAAAGCGTAATCAATGACTTTATCCGCTTTATCGGACAAATAAACGGTTTTTAAGGCTTTGGGAACGCCGTAAAAAAGGTTTTCAAACCCGATTTTGTCAAATTCGGCGGTTTCGCCGTTATCACCAAACAGTTCAAACAAGCGCGCCATGGGAGGCAAAGTAAGCGTTTGAAGGGCGGCGCAGCCGTAGAAGGCCTCTTTGCCCGCGTATTCCACATTGGGCGCCACAAAGGATTCAAGAGAACAGCAGCCGTAAAAAGCCCTTTCGCCGATTGAAACAAGGTTGTTTAAGGACACAAACGCAAACTCAACTTCTTCCAGCCCCTGGAAAGCGGATTTTTCTATTTGCTCCAGCGCGTTGCCGTCGGGAAGGCGGAATCTGGTCAAAGCCGAATTGACAAAGGCTTGCTCGCCTATGGTTTTGACTTGTGCGGGCAATACCATTTCGCTTACGGCGCTGCCGTAAAAAGCGCTTGCGCCGATGGAACGCAACCGGGAATTGTTGTCAAACATCACGACCGCAAGGCTGGAGCAGCCGTAAAAGGCGCCGTCGCCTATGCTTGTAACGGCGGCGGGGATAAGCATGTTCGATATGGCGGTATTATAAAAAGCCTCGTCGCCGATAACGGACAGCGAGCTTTCTCCCGTAAACTGCACGCTTTGCAGATTAATGCAATTCTTAAAGGCGGCTTTGTTCAAAACTTTGACCGAAGACGGAATGACCGCCGACACCAAATTGTTTTGGCTCTCAAAGGCGGAAGGGGCTATTTCCACGGTGCCTTCCCTTACCGTCAAGATATAATCTTCGGGAAGGATGCCGTTATATCCCAATAAGGTGTTGCCCACATAAACCAATCCCATTTGGCTGGTTTGCCACAGCGTGCCATAGAAGGCCTGATGCCCCGTTTGGCAGGATTGGCTGAGCATATTTATGGTCGCAAGCCGCGAGCAGCCGTAAAAAGCTCTGTCCCCGATATAATTCAAGCTTTGCGGCAAGGTAATTTCGGTCAAGGATTCGCAGCCGCTGAAAGCGTCGTTTTCGATAACCTCAAGGCCGCTGCCGCTTATGTTGAGTACGGACAGCTTATCCGCCCCCTCAAAGGCATATGCGCCTACCGCCGCGACGCTTGAAGGTATATTTACCCGTTCAATTTGCGTTCCTTGATAATTGCCTTCTTTAATCGTTTGACTGCCTTGGGCGATATTGAGCTTTTTCAAGGAATAAGGAATGTAATAAGTTCCGTCCTGCCTAGCCAATCCATAGCAGTCATCGCTTGGCGTATCGGAAAACAGCGGCGCGAAATCGACACTGCCGTTAACGGTCAATTCCTCAAGCTTGACGCAGCCCGCAAAAACGCCCTTGCCTATTTGGGCGGCCGTAGCGGGAAGATTTATGGCGGTCAAGTTTTGACAATCTTCAAAGGCGTAATCCCCTATTTTTTGAAGCTGACTGCCCGTAATTATATTGACCACGCTCAATTGCGCCATGCCCTTAAAGGCGGCTTGGCCTATTTCGGTAACCGTAGCCGAAATAATCACCCTTTTAACCATATCAAGGTTTTGGCAAGCAAACGCGGTTATGGCGGTTGAGCCGTCTATGAAGCGCACGGTCTCCAGCGTTTGCGGAACATCATCCCCCAGCAAGTACTCAACGGAAACCATGCCCGTATAGGCCAGCTCTTGCAGCGCCTCAGTCCCCCAAAGCGCGTATTCGCCTATTTCGGCGACCGTGTAAGGTATGTGTATGGAGGTCAGCGCCTTGCAGTTCATAAAGGCGCCCTCGCCTATCTGCCAAAGGGAACTGCCCCCCGCCATATTCACGGTTTCAAGCTCTTTACACTCTGCAAAGGCGTATTCTTCGATACGGGTTACGCTTAAAGGCAAATTGATGGTTCTTACATCGGAATTATAGAAAGCATAAGCGCTTACGGCGGCGGCGCCGTCGGGTATATTCACAATGCCGCCGTCGCCATCTTTATAGGAATAAACGATATTTCCTATGCATATGACGCCTTGGGGCTGATTGTCATACCATTTTGTGTTATGGAAAGCGCCATGTCCCACAGAATAAAGGTTGTCGGCCAGCCCAAAGCTCAAAAACTCCAAATTCTCGGCGTTTTTGAAAGCGTTCTTTTCTATGCTCCTTACGGTGGATGCGAAATAGGCTTGAGTAACGCTTGCGGCGTTCTCAAAGGCGGCTTCTTGGATTATGTTATTGCCCGCCGCTATGCGCAAGGTATTCAAAGTATGGGGGATATCGCCGCCGAAAATATCGGCGAGCTTATCTCCCGTAACTGACATATCGGTTATGTTAGAGCACCCTTCAAAAGCGTTGTTTTTAATGACGGTTATATTGGGCGCAAGGAAGCGGGTTATGCTTTGGCATCCTCTGAAAGCGGCGTAGCCGACGGCGGTCAACTGATCGAACTCTCCCCATTCAAAGACGGTGGAGGAAAGGTTTTCAAAAGCTTGGTCGCCTATGTAAACAAGCCTGCTCCCTTGCTCAAATATTATCTTTGAAATCAAGCTGTCCTTGAAAGCCGCGCTTTCTATTCTCAAAACATGTTCGGGAATGACAAGCTCGGTTATCTTGGTGTTGGAGAAAGCGCTGTTTATAACGGTAATCCCTTGGGGAATGACAACATCCACGCTTTCGGTGTAAGAAAACGCCTCTTCCCCGATAAAGCCAAGGGCGCTGCCTTGGGCAAGGGCGACAGTCAAACCGCCGCAGCCGTAAAAAGCCTTTTTGCCGATATTCGATACCGACAAAGGTATTTCCAGCGTGCCGCTCAAAGCTTGAACATTCATAAAGGCGCCTTCTTCGATATCGGTCAAATTCTCGGCCATGCTCATATCCAAAACGGCAAGCGAAGCAATGTCGGCGAAAGCGTATTTATCTATTATCTCAAGGTTTGAGGGCAATTCAAGGCTTGCAAGCGAAGTTTGCGCGAAGGCGTACCGCCCTATTCTCTTCAAAGCGGAATCTTGGGCAAAAACCACAAATTCCAGCGAAGAGCAGTTTCGGAAGGCGTAATCCCCTATGACCTTTAAGGAAGACGGAAGGATAATCCCTTTAAGGTTGGGCAGGTTTTCAAACGCCGCGGGGGATATGGCCAAGACGCCCTCTTTTATGGTTATCACGGTATCCGCCTGCATTTGCCCTTTATGGGAATAAGCGATGTTGTTCAGATATACCACCCCGTCCTCGCTTTGGTCCATGCCGCTGTTGTACCACAGCGTATCGTAAAAAGCGCGCTCCCCTATGTATTCGGCGATATCGCCCGCCATTTCTATGCGGGCAAGGGAAAGACAGCCGTTGAAAGCGTAAGCGCCGATGCGGGACACATTTTGGGGGATATAAATATAATCCAAAGCCGCGCAGTACTTGAAAGCTTCATCGCCTATGCCCAGCAATCCTTGGGGCAGATTTACGGACATTAAGGAAAGGCAATTATAAAAAGCCCTGTCAAAAATATATTCCGCGCCCTCGCCCGTAAAAATCACCGTTTCCAAATTGGAGCAAAAAGCGAAAGCGCCGTTTTGTATGGCAACAAGGGCAGAAGGCAGCTCCACATTGACAAGGCTTTGACACCCGTAAAAAGCCTCTTCGCTTATCAGCGTGATTTGACTGCCCTCCAAGCTTACCGAAGTCAAGCCGCTTTGTCTGAACGCGGCTTTGCCTATGCTTTCAACGTTGGAAGGCAATTGTATATCTTTAAGGTTTACGCATAAATAGAAAGCGTAATCCCCGATTGTTTCAAGGTTTGATTTTTCGTCAAACTCCACCTTTTTTAAGGAAGAGCGATAGACATAATCGTTAAGGCCGACGTCAAAATATCTGGTTCCCGCAAAGGCGTAAGCGCCGATGGAGGCCAAATTCCGAGGCAAAGAGATTTGCTCAAGAGAGGAGCAGGCGTAAAAAGCCTGGTCCTCAATGCTTACAAGGGCGCTACCCGCTTCAAACACGATATTTATTAAATCCAAGCAACCTTTGAAAGCCCCCTTGCCTATTGCGCGGATATTTTTATTGATTACCGCTTCCTTTAATCCTTGGGCGTTCTCAAAGGCGTAAGGCGCTATCATGGTAACCGCTTTGCCGTTATACGTATCGGGGACATACAATACCTCCCCCGTTTGGGCGCCTTGCTTCAAGGCTATGCCATAGGTGTCGTCTTGAAGCAGCGTAAACACAAACTTTTCAATGTCCATGGGGGCGGAATAAATTCGGGAAGCGTATTCTTGGTACGCTTGCTTATAGTCCTCGATATAAGCGAAAGGAGCGAAAAGCTTCAAATAATCGGACATGTTGTCAAACGCCCCGTTGCCTTTGACGGGGGGTATATTGGACATAAATATGATATCCTTTACCGACAAGCAATCCTTAAAAGCGTAAGCGGGCAATAAGCTGGCCAGCTTGGATATCCTTACCCTTGAAAGCGCTTGGGGTAGATAATAAACGGCGCCGTTTTGGTTTACGGCATAGCTGTTTTCGTAATAAGCGCTGCCGAATAACNNTGCCGAATACCGTTCCCGCCAAGGTGTTGCCGGGCAAGGACAGCTCTTCAAGGTTGTACGCTCCGTTGAAAGCCGAAGGGCCGATAAACTCAATGCTTTCGGCGTGCAAATATTTGATTCCGCCGCAATTGAAAAAGGCAAAACTGCCGATATGGGCAAGGCTGTCAAATTTTTGATAGCTAAATTCGGCCTGCTTGCAATCATAGAAAGCGTAAGCGCCGATATATTCGATATGGGCGGGAAGATTGACTTCGTTAAGCGCAAAGCAGCGATAAAAGGCATAATCTTCTATGCGGCTGACCGCTTGGAAAGAAATATCGGTTAAAGAAACGCAATCGCTGAAAGCGCTGTTTTTAACCGCATTCACCCCTTGGGGAAGATATATTTCTTTAAGGGCCCAGTTATTTGCGAAAGCGTAGCTCCCTATGTCGGTCAATTGACTGTCGGGAGAAATTTCAATTGAAAGAAGGCTTTGGCAATTTTCAAAGGCGCCGTCCCCTATAACCGCGACCGTGTCGGGCAAAATAATTCTTTCTATCCCCGCGCAGTTGCGGAAAGCGTATCCGCCTATTTCCCATATCCCCTCCAAGCTCACCCGCTTGACTTTGTCGACGTTTTCAAGGAAATTGCAGGATATCCTGCCCCCGCCGAAGTTAATTTCGGTCAGCGAAGAAGGCAAATAATAAAGGACGCCTTGTTGCTCCACGGCATAGCTTCCGCCATAGCTTTGGCTGCCGAACAGCTGCCCCAACGTGGCGGAATGGTAATTTTGGGCGTCGTTGTTGTATACGGTGATTGTCCTCAAGCCGCCGCAACCCGATAAAATCCCTTGAAGATTGTCAAGGTTGAGCATGGGCGGCAATGTGATTACGGTTAAGGAGTAACAATTGATAAAAGCGTCCTGCCCTATTTCCCTGAGCTGGCTGTCTTGACCGATAATAACCGAACTTAAACTGCCGTTATCGGCGAAAACCATGTCTCCCAACGCCACCAGCCTGTCGGGCAAATCCACATTGGTCAAGCTTTGACAATCGGCAAAAGCGCCGCTTGCCAAAATCAATTCGCCCTCAGAAGCCGGTCTGAATTGCACGGTGGCCAATTGAGCGCAGCCGTAAAAAGCGTTTTCGCCCACCATCAGAACCGCTTGGGGAAAGTCAAAGCTTCTTAAACCGCTCAGCGCGAAAGCCTCTTTGCCTATATATCTCAGCGCCGCTCCCGCTTGATGGGCGATAGCGTACAAACTGCCGTTGCCGTAAAAAGCCCTTTCTCCTATGGACAACAGCGTGGACGGAAGCGTCAAGGCGGCGTTTTTGCCAAGATTCACGCAGCCGCTGAAAGCGCCTTGAGCTATGTATTCTATACCTTCGGCAAACTCAACTTCCTCAAGCGAAGTCAAATTCATGAAAGCGTAAGCTCTCACCGTCCTTTCAATATTTTCCCCGCCGCTTAAAAACACGATTTTCTTAAGGGATTGAGGAACATAATAATCGGTAACGAACTCCACGCTTATTTCCAATAAATCGGCGATATCCGCTTCCTTGGGAGCGTAAAAAGTTTCTCCCAAAGGCGTTACGTATCTGTATATTTCCTGCGATATTTCCGTTCGGGTAAGCGGCAGCGAGAAGATATAGTTTCCGTCGTCGTCTGTTTCATAATAGTCTTGGTAGGCGGCGTCGTGCCCCAAAACGCTCAAAGCCAACCTGTCCACGGCTTCCCCTTGGGAGTCCACGGAATTATTGACAAAAATTCTATAAGCAAGGGGGTATTCCCCGTAAAGGTTAAGTTTTTGGTCAAACTTGACGACAAAGGCGTCATTGTCGCTTTCCACGACAAACGATTGGGTGTCCAGCTTCATTTGGGTGGCCTTGTAAGAGCCGTTGAAGCTTCCCACGCCGAACAAATCGCCCAAGGTGTGGTCGCCGTAAAGGCTGATTACGGCTATTTGCTCGCATCCGTAAAAGACGTTTGGGCCCAAGGTTTGTAAGCTTTGCGGCAAAGATACATTTGTCAGCGACGAACAGTTTTCAAAAGCCCTGTCGCCTATTTCCGCCACCCCTTCCGAAATTACCGCGGTTTTGATTCCCCTGCATTCGGAAAAAGCTCCCTCATGCACGGTAATTACCGTTTGGGGAATATTTACGCTTGCGATATTCTCAATTCTTGAAAAAGCGTAAGGGGCTATGGCTTTTACGCCTTGGCGGAAAACAAGGTTTATGCCTTGCGTGAGCAAACCCTTGTATCCCAAAGCGATATCGCCCAAATAAACCACGCCGTCCGCCCCCGAAGAATACCAATCGGTATTGAGAAAAGCCTCTTTGCCCACGAACTCAAGGTTTTCGCTGCTTAACAATTCTACTGTAAGCAGTCTGTGCGCCGTCCTGAAGGCGTCGTTGCCTATGCGTTTAAGCCCTTGGGGCAAGGTAATGTGAGTAAATGTGGTTCTGCCATAGAAAGCGCCGTCCCCTATGGTTTCCAGCAAGCTGTTTTGGCCCAAGCTCAAAACGCCGGGTTTCATTAAATTATTGGGATCGCCGTTTTGGGCGGCAAAGGCGTATTTTCCGATATTCTTTACGGTAGACGGCAAATAGATGTTATGCACGCCCACGCAGTTATTCAGCGTATTGTCAACGATATTTTCAACGCCGTTTCTGAACCTTATGGTTTTTAAGGCAAGAGGCAGGCGCGCTCTGGTGTTTATCATTACGAGATTGTTTTTGTCGTCATAAACAAAATTCCCGTGAATGTCCCTTTGCGGAGCGATTTGCGACACTTCGTAGCTTTCGGGGAAAGACTCTTCGCCGAAATAGTCCACAATGGGGATATTGCCTATAATGGTTAAATCAGTAAGGTTGGCGCAGCCCGCGAAAGCCCCCTGTCCTATGGACATAATATTGGGGGCGTTGAAATTGTTGAAGCCCAAGCAGTTTAGGAAAGCGAACTTGCCCACGCTTTCCAAGGAATTCAACTCCCCGAGCAACAGCAAAGTATACGCCAGGTCGGAAAAAGCGTAGTCGCCTATGGTAACAATTTTTGAGGAAATATTTATTTCGGCGATTTCGTCGCTTTGAGCAAAAGCGTAATCGCCTATGCGCCAAAGATTGTTTTCCGAGGGCATATCCAAGAAAATCAAAGAAGAACAGCCGTAAAAAGCGTAATCGCCTATCTCTTCAATGTTTTCGGCTATGGCGATTGAGGTCAAAGCGGTATTCTGATAAAAGGCGAAATCGCCTATTTTGGTAAGCTTGTTGTATTCGTCAAAGGTAATTTGGCTTAAATTTTGACAACCGTAAAAAGCTTCAATGCCTATTTCCGCGATTCCCACGGGCAGCCGTATGCTTTTTATGGGTGTGTTTTTAAAAGCGCCCCGAGCGATTGCGGTAACCAATTTGCCTTGATATGAATTGGGCAAAATTATGTCTTCGGGCAAAGCCGCCCCTTCGGCGCAGGATATGGAATATGTGCCGTCATCAAGGGCGGTGAACTCAAACAAGTCGGCGCTTGTGGCTTCGTCGTCGTTTATCCTCACCCAAAAAGCGTAGACGCTGATATCGTCATATAAAGGTATGTTGGCGGCGGGCTGTTTG
>LFSG01000058.1 GCA_001512685.1 Clostridiales bacterium DTU072 | reverse complement strand
AAAAAGGCAGCGCCGGATGCGTTGTCGTCGAAAGCATAAGCTCCAAGGAAGCTTTTCCCGACCCTAAAGCCAAGGCGTATTATGTCGAGCTTTTGGCTTTGGCGATTAAGAAATTTCCGCAGATAAAGGCTTTGTCTTACGCCGTTTTGAAAAACAGCGCTTATTTGCTTTTGTTTACGAGCGACGACAACGCCTTGAACAATATGATAATACAGTTAAACGAAAGCTATAACAATTATTATAACGAAAGATTCGGCGATAACGGTTATGTGTTCCGCTTGCCCCCCGCCAAGAACAAGATAAAGAAACAAAATATCATTTCCGCCATAGCGCATATCCATAAACTGCCCGAATATCACAACATCGCCAAAAATTACCGCAAATATAAATTTTCGTCCTGCTACCCCATTTTTAAGGGTTGGAACGATATCGTGGACAAAGACTTTTTGCTGGAAATCACCGATACCCCGACGCTTGACGGCGTTACCTATACCCAATGGCACCGCCAAGGCATGTGTTCGCAAATTAAACAGCCCAAGGCCGGGGGAGAAAAGTTTTCTCAAGCGCTGGACGTTTGTCTTTTGAGATACGGCGGCGATTCCCTTTATTTGGACGAAGGCGCTTTGATACAAGTTATTATCGACGTCAACGAAAGATGCTTCAAGCCTTACGAGAAAATAGCTTCCAAGCTGGGCGTAAAAAACCGCAGGGATATCCTTATCGATATCGTTTCCTCCATGGTCTTTGACAGAGGCTACGCCTTTCTTGACGCCGTCAATCAATTGCAAATAGAACATCTGGGCGTATTCACTTTGCTTATGGAAGTAATCGTCAATGTCAATGAAAAAAGAGGCTACGGGTATGACTATATCATCAATAAGCTGCAGGTGGAAGACAGCGAATACTTTATACTCGAAGAAATAATAAGACGGCTTAACCGCATTTACGGCATGGACTTTGTGGAAGTCGCCAAAAAATTCAGCCTGCAGAATAATTTGATTGATTTGCGTTTGAGAACGGGAATTTGACGGTTTTTATCATTTAACCAAAGCCAAAAATCCCGCCAAGTTTTTTGGGCGGGATTTTTTTAGCTTCATTTAATAAATAATTAATAAAATAATAATAACTTCTATTGATTATTGGCATAAGTGTATGATACAATAACTTTGTATGACTGTGGTCAATTCTCTTAACCCGCATTGTTGTGATCGGAGGTTTTAATGAAAAAGAGGTTATTGCCGATATTTGCCGTTCTTTTGCTGCTTATAGCCCTTTTGACGACGGTCGGCTGCGACAAAAAAGAAGTGCCCATCGAAAGGATAGCGGTTACTTCTTTGCCCAGACTTGAATACCTTAAAGGCCAAACCTTCGATTTGAACAACGCGAAATTAACCGTTTATTACGCCGACGGCACATCCAAAACAATTCCTCTTACATACGAAATGATAAGCGAATACAATCCCCAAAGGCTGGGGGAGCATATTCTTTTGGTCAGATACGAAAACGCTTCCACCAACATAAAAATAAGGATTTCCAACGCTCCTATCGTTAAGGTGGAAACGGTGGAGGGCATAGCGCCTTTCAAAGACGAATACATAGAATCCCAGCAGCTGGACATAACCAACCTTAAGCTCAAGATATATTATGAAACGGGAGACCCCGACATTATCGATGTTACCGAAGATATGGTAAGCGGCTACGACCCCGATTTAATCGGAAGGCAGGAATTGGTAATACGCTATTTGGACAAATATATCGCCACAAGGGAAGTGACCGTCAAGCCCAAAAGCGTAATCAATATACAGCTTCAGCCCGAGCCCTCCAAAAAGCTTTATTTGGTCAACGAAAAAATAGACGCCCAAGGTCTTGAGGGCGGCGTGCTTTTTATCGCCTACAATAACGGATATACCGAATATAAAGACTTAAACGAACTGTTTCCCACCCAAGAGGATATCGATAACGCGCTGGTGTACGACACAAGCATCGACGTAAACAGAGAAATCGTCAGATTGAATTATGGCGGCAAATATGTAAATTTCGATATTAAAGTGCTTGTTAAGCAGGCGGTGGCTTTTGAGCTGATATCCAAACCCACTCAATTGCAGATTATGGGCACCGATTTGTCGTTAAGGGGCGGACAGCTGGAAATCACTTATAATAACGAAACTACCGAAATAGTCAATATGACCGACGAAAAGGTCATCGCAAGCGGCTATGACAAAAACACCATAGGCAAACAAACCATAACGCTTTCTTTTACCGACGTTAAGGAAAAATTCAGTTTTGAAATAGATGTTTATGACACAAAGCCCATGGCTTTGGAAATTCTGCTTCCCGTAATGGAAAACGGGCAAATTGTTTCTTATTCCCAAGCCGCGGAAGAAGATGCTCCCCCCGCTTCGTTTTATCAAGAAGGCACAATCGACCTTGATTTATGGGAATACCGTTTCAAAATGGATAACGGCACATATTCAAATATCTACAAGGTCAACCCCAACATGCTTGTGGGCGATCAAGGGCAGCTTGAAATCGGCGACTTCTTCGGCGTAAAGACCTTGACCTTTAAGTATTCCGCCGAAGAAACCGAGCTTGTCGCGGCAGTGGAAATCAATGTGCAAAAGAAAGAGCTTGTATCCATAGTCGTAACGCCCCCGACAAATACAATTTACTATCGCGGCCAAGGGCTTGTGCCGGAAGGAGCTTATTTTACCGCTTACTTTAACGACGGCACAAGCTTTACTCAGCCCGTTACAATGTCCATGCTGTCGGGATACATTCCCACGCAATTGGGAACGCAAACCGTAAATGTAATTTACAGAACCGAAAAATACGGCGAAAAGATGGACACATTCAAGGTGCTGGTGGTCAAAAAAGCCACATCCATAGCGTTTGAGAGCCTGGCCAAGACGGTTTATGTTGTAGGAGAAGAATTCGACATCCAAGGGCTGGTGATGAGGGTATATTACGAAGGGGATACTTCTTGGGAATTGGAAATCGCGCCTTTTGGAGAACAATGGGTGTTCAAAGATACGCTTTTTGAGCAGCTTGGCCAGCAATATGTTACCGTTGAATATCAGGCTTACGGGCTTATGCTTACCGCAACCATACCCGTAACCGTCAAAAACGACCCTGTGTCCTTGCGGCTTACGCGCTTTGATGGTCAAGATTATCAAGATATAGACGCTCTTCCCGAAACGGTGGCGGGCATGGATATAAACTTGGATAACCTTTATGTCATTTGCGGACTGGAAAACGGCGAGCAAGAAATCGTTAAGCTTACCTCAAACATGCTTGATTACAGGAGGTCGGACAAAACCGAAGGGGAAAGAACGGTTACCGTTTTATACAGAGGTTTGGAAATTGAAACCACGGTAACCATTGTTCCCAAAGAAATTTCGGATTTGCGGCTTATCGACGCTCCCGAAAAAAGATATTACAAGGCAATGGAAGAAGCAAGCTTGGATGTTCAAGGCTTGGAAATGAGATTGGCGTACTCCAATGAAACATATATCATCCTTAACGGAAACAACCTTATAGCGCAAACGGACGACAGCTTGACTTACAGATTCGTAGACGAAGAAGGCCTTGTTCAAGAAATTATTTTAAGCGTAACTCCCCTTGACACTACGCTTGAGGACGAAGCGGAAAGGGCGGACAAAACGATTTATATAGGCGTGGAACAGTTTGAAGTCAGCTTTGAAATCGTGGTGGCGTACAAAATAGCCACGGGTATTACTTGGAACATCGCCGACGAGGGAGAGCAGGAAACGCCTCAGCCCGAAATTACCGCTTTGCAAGGCATTAACAATATCAACTTCCCCGAAGATGCCAAATTTAAGGTCATTTACAATGAAGGCCAGTTCAGCGAAATAGTGCGGGTTGAAGATGTTATCGACGAGATTGAGATTTATGATTACGATTACACCAGAAGCGGCGTTATGACCATATATTTAAGGTATCAGGACATTTATCTGAGCGCTATATTGAAAGCAAGGGCCAAGGATTTGAAGTCCATTGATTTTGCCCCCGATTTTTTGGCGCCCGATGTTACCGAAGGCATGCCCCTTGATTTAAGGCAGGCCAAAATAATTGTCACATATTACCATGACATGGGCACGCCCGACGAAAGCGACGATATCCTCTTGCCGCCAGTTACCATTTCTTTGGCGGCGGGAATGACCGATTACAATAAAAACGACTTGACTCAAGGGGCAAGAACGGTTGCGGTAACTTATAAATATACGGGCAACAGAGAAGAAATAAGGAATTTGTACTTTAATGTAAATGTCGTCAAGAAGAGATTGGTCAAAATAGAAATAGGCATAATGCCCAAAACCAAGTATATCGAGCTGGATACATACAATTGCGACAACGGCACGGTAATTGTTTATTACAATAACAATTCCACCGTAACAAAATATATGTCGCAGGCTCAAAGAGTGCGTAACGACAATCAAGCCACGGAGAATTTCTATATCAATTACGGGCAATTTAACAGCGAAGACTTTTCGGGATTCGCCAAAAAACAAGAAATATTTATAACCTACAAAGAAGACGACCAAATTTGCGTTACCAGTTATGACATTATTATGCACGACAGGCTGTACGCCCAAGTGCGTTTTGCCCGCTCCAACGATTTTGACGAGCAGACCAACTCTTATTATTTCTGGTACGGCGAAGACAGGGTTATCGATTATCAAATACTCGGCTATCCCGAACATACCGATATCCCCGACGACGAAAACCTTATCGATTTACAGCTTGTTCTCGGCATAAATTATACCTTTAAGTATATAAATGAAGCTACGGGCGAGGAATACGGCGCTTGGCCCAAAGACGCGGGAACATATATAATTTACATCAATTACGACGCCGACGCCCCCGTGAACAACGACAGAGTGCACAACAGCTTTACGCACAACCAAAGGAAAATCGTCATTCAGCCCAAAAACATCCATATAAGGCCGATGTCTTTGCAAAAAGTGTACGGCGAGAACAACCCCGAATTTGTCTCCGATATATTGGCGGTGGAATACCGCGACAACGGCAACGGCGAAATTGAAATAGTTTATCAT
>LFSG01000059.1 GCA_001512685.1 Clostridiales bacterium DTU072 | reverse complement strand
CCATAAGTTCCAACCGTACCCAATACAATCATGAGGTAACCGCCGCTTATAAGATTTTTGCCTATGACGGCGCTTTCCCCGACAGTTCCGATTGGGCGGGAGCGCCAAGCGGCAACGGAGCCATTGATGTCCATAGCCATGGCGGAAGCGTGTCCTACTATGTTATAAGGGCCATAGTTTCGGGCGGCAACAATTATAACGATTTGACGCTGTATGCCAATTTGACAATCAATAAGGCCACCATTAATTTGTCGTGGAAGGATTATTCCAACGGCGTATTGTCTTCGGACAGCAATCCCCATACAGTCGTTTATAACAAGCAAAACCACGGCAAAACGCTTGTCGTGAGCGGTATTTATTCCCGTTCCGGCGTTATTGACAGCGTTCAGCTCACCGTAACCCTTCCTTCGGGCATCACCGCCGACACTTTCACGGTGGGACAAACAAGCACAAAGACCGTCGTTAACGGCAATTATAATTTCTATTGCCTTAACGCCACGTCTTCCGCCAAAACAGTAAACGTGTCCTCTTCCGTTTCGGGAACGCACGGCGGCAATTATCAATTGAACGCTACTTCAAGTTCTTGGATTATACAGAAAAAGCTCATTAATCTTATCGACACTTGGTTTATTGACGGCACCGCCGCGCCTTACAGCGACAGCGCTTTTGTTTACGACAAAACCGTAAAAAGGGTAACGGCGGGATATGTGTCGGGAGCGGCCGCCGATAATGATTATAAAGTTTATGACGGCGACAACATAAGCTTTGTTTATACCAATAACAGCGGCATTGCCGCCGGTACTTACAATGCGGTGGCGGCTCTTGCAAGCAGCGCGCCCAGCAGCAATTACGCCATAAATACCAATGCCCCCGCCGGCAGCAACGGATCTAAAACTTGGAAGATATCGCCTAAAATTGTAACCGTGAGCTGGAATCACAGCAGTCCTTATGTTTATAACAAAACGGCAAGAACGGTTTCGGCGTCGGTAACAAATCTTGAATCGGGCGATACCGCCGTATTGACAATCGTTAATACGGGCGCCGTGGAAAACGGCAGATATCTCAACTACACCGCCACCAACGCAGGGCTTTACAGGGCGAAGATTACCGCCGTAAGCAATTCCAATTACACAATTACGGGAGCGTCCAACCTTTATTTGGATTGGCAGATAGATAAAGCCGATATCAGCGGAATAACAATGAATGACAGAACGGTAACCTACAGCGGCGAAGAATACGCGATATCGGTAAGCGGCAATTTGTCGCAATACGGCGATATCGTAAGCGTAAGCTACTCCATAACGCCGCAAGGCTCGTCGTCCAATGGGGCGATTAATGCGGGAAGCTATACCGTTTCGGCCACGCTTACCAATCAAAATTACAACTCCTTGACGCTTCAAGCGTCGCTGGTGATAAATAAAGCCTCGTTATCTTTAAGCTGGAAAGACTTCGCTAACGGCTCGGCGTTGTCAACCGACAACAATCCGTATTCGGTTGTTTACAGCAAATTAAGATACGGCAAAACGCTTACGGTAAGCGGAATTAAATCCCGCTCGGGAACGCTTGACGAAGTTAAGCTTACCATTAGTTTCAGCAATGTAAGCGGAGAGGGCTCGTCTACGGGAATTTTTGTTTCGGGCATAGCTACTCAGGTAAATAACGCAAGTTATAATTTCTACGCTACTTATGTGGGAAGCTATTCGGCTACCGTTTCTTCCTCTTTATCGGGACAGCACAGTGGCAATTACAGCTTGTCCTCGACTTCAAGGGCGTGGGTGATTAACGCCAAGGTCATTGAGATAGGCTGGCATACCGACTCCTTATCTCCCGCTTTCGATTCCAATTTCGTTACCGTTTATAACGGGCAGACAAGAAATATTTGGGCGCTGCCGCTTATTACGGGGATTGAGCAAGGAAGCGCTGAAAGCGGCGTGTATCAAGGCGATATCGTGGAAATCACTTACGCCGGCACCATAAGCGCCAAATTCGCGGGAAGTTATTCGGCTACCGCCTCAAGCTCCAATCCCAATTATTCCATAGACGCGTCCTGCAAGACAAGAAGCTGGCAGATAAACAAAAAAGTAATCTCGGTAAGCTGGAGAGGGGGAACTGAAGCGGTTTGGAATGAGGAAAACAATAAGCTGTATACCACTTATAACGGCAATTACCATTATATAGTCGCCGACATTACCAATATCGAGCCCGGCGACACAATCGGCATAACTTACGGAGGCACCCTTCAAGCCGCCGATGTCAACGGGGATTATGTTACCACCATAACGGCGATAAGCAACAGCAACTATACTATTACGGGCGCAAGCAATTTGAGCAAAACTTGGTATTTGAAGAAAAGGGTTATTTCGGTAAGCTGGAGCGGGGATACAAGCTACAATTATAACGGCTTGTATCAAGGGGTTAACCTTATATTGGGCAACATTGTATCGGGCGACGATGATATGCTTGTCTTTTATATGCCCACGCAAACCGCTCAGCAGATAGAAGGAATATCGCCCGATTACATTACGGGGTCGGTGTTGAGTTCGTACGGCACTTCCCTTACTCCCGCCAATACTTCCATTAACGACACATTTACCGCCACCCGCGCGGGCGGAACCGCGGGCTCATATGTGGAGCTTGCTTTCAAGGCAAGAGGCATAGGAAGATATACCATAACCGATATTATATTGGCCGACAATCCCAACTATGAGCTTGACGACGCCGAAACTTCCTTTACTTGGTCCATAGGGCCCAAGACCATAGCGCTTTTGTGGTCGGGCAACGGACAGGTCGTGTATAACGCCGACGAGCAAGGCGTTACGCTCTCGGTTACGGGTATTGAAAACGGCGATAAGGTTTATTTCAATTTAACCGTTACGGGAGAGCTTGTTACCAACAGTCTTTCCGATCCTGCCAAGCACATAGAAAATAACGTAACATATTATTTCAAGGCCAAAGACGCCGGCTTTTACGGCGTAAGCGTTCAAATAGACTCCGAAAGAGGAGAGGGTTCCAATTATATCATCAGCAGTTCAAGCTATATGAATTGGACGATAACAAGAAAAGAAATAGACTTGATAGCCAGCTGGTTCGCGGGAGAATGGTCATATCAAAACGGCGGAACGGCATACAACGATAATTCCTTTGTTTACGACGCCACGCAAAAAAGCGTTTGGGCGGGTTTTGAAGGGAACGCTCAAAACGATAACGACTATAAAGTTTATACCGTTGACGCCTTGGCCATAGAATTGATATTGACCAATAACCAAAAGACTGAAGCGGGAGTGTATACCGCGTCCGCCAGCCTTGCTTCAAACGGAGTAAGCGCCAATTATTCCATTAGAAACAACGCCGTCAAAGAATGGAGAATAAACCAAAAAGAAATTACGCTGGTATGGGGAGAAGTCTATACTACCAGAAATTCGGCTTATAATTACACTTATGACGCAAAAGAACAAGGCGTAAGCCTTCAAATAAGCGGCATAGTGAGCGGCACGGCGGTTAAGCTTGCCACTGAGATAACCGGCGCGCTTGATACGGTAGGCTTTACTTTCGCCGACGAATTGACCAATACCACATATTATTTCAAGGCAAAATCGGTAAGATATTCGGCTCAGGAAATCGCTTCTTACAGCGTGGCTATTACCGGAATAAGCAATTCCAACTATAAAGTAACCCTTTCTTCAAAAAGCTGGATTATTCATCCCAAAGTGGCCACCGTTGAGTGGGTGGAAAACAGCCCATATATTTATGATAAGACCTACAAAACCGTAGGCGCTGTGGTAACCAATCTTGAGCAAGGCGATACCGCCAATGTCATAATTGTCAACGAAGGCTCGGAAGACGGCAGATTACTGCGCTATACGGCGATAAACTGCGGATTGTACAGGGCGGTCATAAGCTCGGTAAGCAACGCTAACTATACCATAGCGGGCGCTCAGAATCTTGTTTTGGATTGGGAGATAGACAAAGCCGACATAACCAATATTACGCTCAGCGACAAGACGGTAACTTATAACGGGCAAGTGCACAGCCTGCAGGTAAGCGCCACATATACGCAATACGGCGACGCCGCCATAGTCAATTATTCCATTTCGCCCCAAGGCGCAAGCTCAAACGGCGCCTTGCACGCGGGAAGCTATACCGTTACGGCGACCGTAAACGCGGGGGACAATTACAATCAGCTTACGCTTCAAGCCACGCTTACCATAAACAAAGCCCAAATAAATCTCAGCTGGGCGGATTACGCCAACGGCCAAGCCTTGGACAGCGACAATAATCCCTTCAGCAAAATATACAACACCTCGGCGCATGGCAAAGCCGTTACCGTAAGCGGTTTGTATCAAGTTGGCGGAGTTACCGACAAAATTAAATTGTCGATATCGGTAACAAGCGGCGCCCAATCCACATATAACCCCGACGCTTTTGTGGAAAATACCCAATATGTGTTCTCAAGCGTTAACGCGGGGTCTTATACGGTAAGCGTATCCTCAACGCTTATGGGCGAATCCAGCGGGAATTATCAGCTGCAGTCGCAATCTAGAACCTGGATTATTGAGAAAAAGACGATTAACCTTACAAGCAGCTGGTTTGTGGAAGACACTCAAACACCCTATTCCGACAGCGCTTTTGTTTATGACGGAACGCCCAAGACGGTCAAAGCCGGATATGTTCAAGGCGCCGCAAGCGACAATGACTATAAAGTCTATGACGGCGATATTTTAAGCTTTGTTTATCAAAACAATACCGCCGTAAACGCCGGAGAATATGTCGCTACCGCTCAGCTTGCAAGCTCTTTGCCCAGCTTGAATTACAGAATAAACGCCTCGGCGGCCGAAGGCGCCAACGGCGTCAAGAAATGGGTTATCAACAGCATAACGGTTGTACTGGCTTGGCAGGGGGACAGCTCTTCGGATTGGTTTAGCGACAGCGATAAGCTGTATACCGTATATGACGGAAAGGCGCATTACGTGTACGCGGTTGTGTCCAACAAGCTGCCCGCCGATACAATTAATATTACTTACGGCGGAACGCTGACCGCTACCGACGCCAATGAAAATTATACCACTACGGTAATTTCCATAGACAACGACAATTATACCCTTTCTCAAGCCGTTGATTTAAGCAAAGATTGGTATATCCGCACCCGCACTATTTCGGTGGAGTGGTCGGGAAGCGCTTCGCTTATCTATAACGGCGCTTATCAGGGCAACATTCTGACTTTGGACAATATCGTTGACAGCGATATATTGAGGTTTAATGTAACCACCAACAGTTCCCAAATAATCGGCGCCATAGTAAACGGCGGCGCCATTTCCGGCTCGGGATATTCTTTTGACATAACCTGTACCGAAGGATATTCAGCCGTAAGCGCGTATTTCCGCGCCAAGCATTACGGAACATATTCGGTAACCATAGCTATGGACACTGAAAACCCCGCCACGGGCAACAAAGCCGCCAATTATGACTTTGAAGGTCAAAACTTATCAAGGGAATGGACGATAGGCAAGAGAAAGATTACGCTTAATTTCACAACCGACGGCGCCACATTTATTTATAACGCCGCCAATCAAGGCGTCTATCTCGATGTGTCTGGAATATATGAAGGCGACGAAGTGATATTTACTACCAATATTACGGGAGAGCTTACCGTAAACGATATAACATCGGGAATTGAGGCTATCAAAAATCAGCGTTATCATTTCAAGGCCAAAAACGCCGGCAATTACGGAGTAAGCATATCTTCCGCCATAAGCGGAGCGGACGGCGCCAACTATGAGATAGATCCTTCTTCGGGCAGACAAGCCGATTGGCAAATCCTCAAAAAAGAAATAGATATAGTTTGGCATACCGATGCGCTTTCGCCCGCGTTCAGCGATTTTGTTGCCGTTTACAGCGGGCAAGCCAGAACGGTTTACGCCCTTCCGCAATTGACGGGAGCTTCTCCCGGCGCCTCGGCGCCCGGCTATGTGTATCAAGGGGATTCCATATCCTTTGTTTATACGGACAACAATAAGACAAATGTGGGCGACTATGCCGCCTCGGCGTCTATGGCAAGCGGCTTCCCCAGCGCCAATTACGCCGTAAGCGCTTCCACGGCCACAAGGAATTGGAGCATTACGCCCAAGACCATTACCGTTCAAATAACCGAAGCGTATTCCACAAGACTTGACGCTTTCAGTTATTTGTATGACCGTACCGAACAAGGCATAGGCGTTACCGTTAACGGCATATGCGGCTCCGATGTGGTTATGTTTTTGAATATCGAAACAGAGGGAGAACTCAGCACGGCAGGCTTTAATTCTCAAAGCTCGCTGAGCAACGCCACTTACTATTTTATGGCCATAAACGCCGGCTCTTACTGTCTGGCGCTATCGGATGTCAGCAACGGCAATTATGTGTTCTCGCCGGTAGAGCAAAGCTGGACAATAGCTAAAACCAATATTACGGGCATAACATTGTCGGATAAAACGGTTACCTTCAATGCCGTTCCCCATTCAATTTCCGTGAATAAAACGGTGTCTCAATACGGCGACGAGCTTTCGGTAAGCTACTCCATTTCGCCCGCGGGAGCAAGCGACAACAGCGCCGTTGACGCGGGAGTATATACCGTTACCGCTCAGCTGTGGGGCGACAATTACAACACCTTATCGCTGGAAGCCGTTTTGACAATAAACAAAGCCGACATAACGGGCATTTCCATGCAGGATAAGACGGTAACCTATGACGGGCAGCAACATTCCATTACGGTAAATAAGCTTGTAACGCAATACGGCGATGCCGTTACGGTCAGCTATACCGTAACGCCGAGAGGGGGAATCGCTCAAGAAGGCAACGGCAAAACTAACGTGCATTGGTATGATAACGCCGTTTCATATTATATCGTAAAGGCCGAAGTGGACGGCGGAAACAATTATAACGCTTTGGCGGGAAGCTCGGCTTTGCAGGCAAGGCTTACCATTAATCCCGTCGCCATATCTTTAAGCTGGTCCAATTACGGAGAGCTGGATACAAATAATAAAGCCGTTTATGACGGTCAAA
>LFSG01000054.1:117982-119181 GCA_001512685.1 Clostridiales bacterium DTU072 | reverse complement strand
GGTAAACCGCGTAAGTGTTATCGTCTACAGTAACGGTATTATGCTCAAAATCGAAATTAAGCAGTAATTCGTTTTGTTGACTGTCGACATAGACAAAAACGGTGTGTTCGTCATTAAAATGGGATTCGTTGAGGTAAAAGACCATTTGCGCGCCGTCAAAAGTCATGGTAATGCTGCTTGCGTTAAGAATGATGGCGGCGCCGTTTGCGTCGATAAAGCTTTGCTCTTGCTCATTCCAAGAATAGGTCAAGGGCAGGGTACGGACAAAGCTGTTTTCCGTTAAATCTATTTTGAAGACAACATACGCGTGGCCTCTGTCCTCAAAGTATTCAAACACCGCTATATAAACATTTTCACCGCTTTGCGCGACATACGCTCCTTCAATGGGATTATCCATTGATTGAGCAAGGGCGTATACGGCGTATGCGTTAACCGTGTAACAATCGCAATAATATAAATAATTGGCGTCCACGGCGATATGGTCGGAGCCTTCAACCGCCCAGCCCCAAAAAGTATAGCCTTCCATAAAGCAGGTTATTATGTCTTCGCTCAAATTGCCCTCGGGCGTAATATACAGTTTTTGATGAGTAAGGTTTCCTTGAGTCGCCCCGCCTTTTGCGTTAAAAGATATTTGCACATATTTATTGACGCTTCCGTAAAGCGTAAGCAATTTATTTTCGAACAATGACGGGCTTAAAGGGTTGTTTATGTCAACGGGCTGTTCATATTCGGGATGGGCGTACCAGTAATAGCGCCACAGCTCTTCTTCGTACGGCAAAGAATAATTGTCTATCATTATCAGCCTCGTTCCTTTATCGTATGCCAAACGAACGACGCTTTTTTGTTCGCAAGAACGCTGAAGAGTTCGGCCGCGGTATATAATGTTTACGCCGTCATATTCCGCGGTTTGGTCGTGGAAATGGATTATGTTGTCGATTATGCGGAAACTGCTTTGAAAACGGTAATACTCATTTTGCAAAGTAAAATTGAAATCGTTGATTCTCACTTCGCCGTCCGAGCGGAATTCCATAATAAATAAATCGTCATACCATATTCCCACGATTTCGTGGGATACCGAAGTCTTGTCCACCCATTTCGGATATAAGTTTACGGGTCTGGCTATGTTGATTATATATTCCTTCGTGGCTCTGTAACTCAGATTTTGGTCAATATACCAGCCTTCAAAAAGCTTGTATTCC
>LFSG01000054.1:0-117910 GCA_001512685.1 Clostridiales bacterium DTU072 | reverse complement strand
GGTTATGGGACTTTGGGTAAAATCAAATTCCTCGCCGTCATAAACCCATATTCCCACGGCTATCGGCATTTCGGGAACGCTCGGGACGCTTTTGAGCAGCTGGCCGTGGCTTATGTTTCGCACATATAAAATATTGCCTTGCTCGTTGTAAAAAACCAATCTATGAATATCTATATCTTCGGTTTTTACGGCGATATTTATGTCTTCGGATATATATTCTATTTTATATTCATTGTTCGCAATCGGCGTAAGCGTAGCGTCGTTTGCCATTACCTCCAATATATACCCTTCCGATATCTCCCCTTCCAATTGAATGGAAAAGGAAAACTCGCTGCCGTATTTAAGTTTGTCTGCATAATCATGGATAAATGTTATGCCGTCTATGTCGGGAAAGCTCACTTCGCAAAAAATTTCTTCCCAAAGCGCATAAACTTCAATATCTTCATTTATGGCGTTGATAAATAAATATTCGGTTATCCCTTCTTCTTCCAAATACCATCCGTGGAATTTATAGCCCAAACGCTCTTTAAGCTCGGGATAATCCAACAATGAATTGTTGGGCACCGCAAATTCTTGATTGGCGGGATAGTCCATGGAGTCTATTATTTCTCCGCCGTTAGTATGGAGTATGACAAAATAATCCCAAATTACTTTGTATACTTGATTGTCGGCGGTAAGCTCGTCGTACATGTCGCCGCTAAAATTGCCAAAGCGCGGGTTTCTCTTTTCGGGATTGTCCAATTCCACGGGAAGAGGGGGCGAAAGAAGATTTTGGCGCACATCCTCGCTTTCCAATTCCAATTCTTGATAGGTTTTTTGTGAAATATAATCGTAAGGCTTTGCGCCGTAAGGGATTTTTAGCGTTATGTCGGTATCTTGATGCAAAAACCTCAAATTATATATAAAAGGAGTATATATCGCCCTCACTTCAATGTCTTCCACCAAAGAGCTTAAGTCCGCGTTTTCCCATACACCTGTATGGCCTTCATAGGAATGAGGCTGAGGAATGTCTTCCCTTGCCAGAGATTGACCGTAAGTTACGGTACGGGTCTCTACATGGCGATGGCCGTTTAGTTCCGAAATAAAGGTTATTGTGATAGTTTTATCTTCATAAACGGCGTTAATAACGGTATCTTGCGTGAAGGAGCTGAAATCTTGTCTGTCCCAATAGCCCGTCTTTCCTGTTTTTTGAGGCACTTGGGGTATGTCGGTAAGCGCTTGGCCGTATAATACCTTTCTGATTATGTCTTCTTGGCCCTCTATTTTGAATGTGATTGTCAATTCAATGGGAGCGTAAATGGCGGTTACCGTTAAATCCGATTTAATGTTGGAAAAATCCGTTATGTCCCATGTCGCCGTATGTCCCGTTTTTTGCGGAACTGCGGGTATGTCGGTCAGCGTTTTATTGTATTCCACCTTTCTTATGATGTCTTCTCCGCCTTCGACTTTGAAAGTAACGGTAAAAATCTTTATGCTGTATTTGGCGTAAAGGGTTATACTCTTTTCGGCTTTTGCCGAAGCCGTAAGAGGTTGGGAATAATCTTTGTCAAAAAACCAGCCTTCAAATATATGGCCCTCTTTTTCGGGCGGGGCATAATCGGGAATGGCCTCGCCTTTTTTTACTTCGGCGCTGTGTATGATTTGGTCATCGACTATGAAAGTAATGCTGACGGCGGGCGTTTTGCAGGCCGCAAGCGTGCACAGCAACAGTATCAGCATAAATATTGTAAGGAATACTCTTTTCATTAGCCGCTCCTATATGCGAATATCGCTAACTCAGTATACTATAATTATTTATATTTAGTCAATTTAATTATCTTTACGACCACTTTTTGCCAGACTTGGACTTTACTAAAAAATAACTCAATGGTATAATATTTTTGATTAAAAACGGGAGGAATTAGTATTATGCAAAACAGAATTACCAAAAAAACAAAGCTTCTTGACGAAAACGGTTATCTTATTAATCCCGGCTATGCCACAAAGCCGCTCTTTGAGTATGATAGGAACGATATTAAAGCTAATAAGTTAAGGATTAAAGAATGGGATTATTACTATGTGGGAAACGATGAATACGGCTTATGCCTTACCATTTCGGACAACAGCTATATGGCGATGGGAAGCGTTACTTTCCTTGATTTCAAAAATGTCAAGGATACTACGGTGTCCAAAATAAAATTCTTCACCATGGGCAAAACCAATCTTCCTTTCACTTCCGAAAAAGGGGATGTGGAGCAAAGCTATAAGGGGCTGTATTTGAAATTTACCAATGACGGCAAAAAGAGAAATTTAATTTGCGAATGCGATAATTTCCTTGACGGCCAAAAGCTGCAAGCTGATATCGTGTTGAGCGATTTCCCCGCCGAATCCATGGTTATCGCCACTCCCTTCAAAGAAGACAAAAAAGCTTTTTATTATAATCAAAAAATCAATTGTATGAAAGCTTCCGGAAAGGTTGTTATCAGCGATAAAGAGTATTCTTTTGACAACAATAACTCTTTGGGGCTTTTGGATTGGGGCAGAGGCGTTTGGACATACAAAAACACCTGGTACTGGGGCAGTCTTTCCGCGGTATTGCCCGACGGCAGGCTTTTCGGGTTCAATATCGGCTACGGCTTCGGCGACACCTCGGCGGCTTCAGAGAATATGCTGTTTGTGGACGGCAAAGCGCATAAGCTTTCCTCGGTTACATTTAATATTCCCGTCAAAGACGGAAAGGACGACTTTATGAGCCCTTGGACCTTTACTTCGGACGACGGCAGATTCGAAATGAATTTTGAGCCCTTGATTAATCGTCACGCAAATATAAATTTGGGAGTGCTTTGTTCGGTGCAAAATCAAGTTTTTGGATATTTTTCGGGCAAAGCCAAACTTGACGATGGCAGCGTTATCGAACTGAACAGAGTTTTGGGCTTCGCCGAAAAAGTGTTCAATAAATGGTAAAGGCAGAAAAGGGCTTTCGCTTGACATAACTTAAAAACGGATATAGAATTATTGTGTTCTTTGGAGGTGCACAAATGCAAAAATTCTATACCGTAGACATATGCGGTGTCAAAAGCGATTTGCCCATTCTTCCCATCAGCGACACCCTAAGCATAGCTTTCTTTAATTTGCACGGAGCGCAGGCCTTAACCGAACATTGCGCCAAGCATGTGGCAAAGCTGATTGAGGGCGCCGACGTGATTTTAACGGCGGAATCAAAAGGATTGCAGCTTGCTCATTGCGTCGCTCGAATATTGGATCACGATTTTTACGCCGTTGCAAGGAAATCCAAAAAGCTCTATATGCAGGACGGCATAAGCGTGACCGTACAATCCATAACCACAAAAAACGTGCAGACGCTGTATTTGTCTGCCCATGACACGCAGCTGCTGAAAGGCAAAAAGGTGGCTATTGTGGACGATGTGGTTTCTACCGGCGGAAGCCTGCTCGGTATGGAAGAACTGGTTAAGAAAGCGGGAGGAGAAGTCTATGTCAAAGCATTTGTGCTTGCCGAAGGCGACGCCGCAAACCGCAAAGACATAAAATATCTTGCGTCCATACCCTTATTCTGATGGATTTATTGGCTAAATTGAAGGCGCTTTATAAAGAGTGCTTTTCCGATTCCGACGAATGCGCCGAGTACTTGTTCCAAACAAGGCTGGGCATTCATAACGCTTTATTCAGTCAATCAAACGGCGTTATTACTTCTTCGCTGTATTTGGTTGACAAAAAGCTTGATTATTGCGGAAAAACCGTAGGCCTGCCCTTTGTGGTGGGCCTTTGCACAAAAAAAGAGTTTCGCAACAAGGGGCTTGCCAGAAAGCTGCTCAAAAAAGCGGTAAAAAAATGCCAAGCTCCTTTTATTATGCTTTATCCTCAAATTTTCGGCTTTTATGAAAAGATGGATTTCGCGGTAATTTCTTACGACGATATTATTGACCAAAGCAAATATGTAAAAAAGCCTTGCGATAACGCTTGGGAAATGTATGAGCTTTATCTCCGATATATTGAAAATATGGATTATTATTCCGTTCTTGACATCAAGGGTTTTGAAGAGCTTATCAAAATAACCGAGCTTGACGGCGGGCGCTATTATTTATTGTATGACCGCAACCAAAATCTTGCGGGGTTCACCAACGGAGAGGAAGGCTTGTCTCTTGTTCCCGAAAACAAAAAACCCGGCGTCATGGCAAGGATAGCCGACTTGAAGCAAGCGCTTTCTTTATTGGACGAGGACATTGACATTAAGATAAAGTTGACCGATTCTTTGATAGAAGAAAACAATATTACTTTTAAGTATAAAGGCGGGCAAATAATCGAATGCGCTGATTATGACGAGGTTTTATCCGTTTCCCAACTCACTCGGAGTCTGTTCGGCGCAGGCGGCAAGTTAAAAAATATCAAGGGATATATTTTTGAAAGATATTAAATAATCGATACTATGCAGGGAAAATCTTCCACCTCAAGTCTATAAACGGCTTCCGTTCCCAGTTCGGGGAAATATACCGCTTGACAGCTTTTTATGCAATTCTTATAATACGCTCCCGCTCCTCCGATTGCGTCAAAGTGGACGCCGCCGTGCTTTTTTATGGCTTGGATAACGGTTTGGTTTCGCTGTCCTTTGCCGATTGTGGCCAAAATGCCGTTTTGTAAAAACAGCGGCGTAAACGCGTCCATGCGATAACTGGTAGTGGGTCCCGCGCTTCCCACAATGTCGCCTTCTTTGGGCGGGCAAGGCCCCGCGTAATAAACGGTTTGCCCTTTAAGCAGCATTTCCCCCGTTTTTTGCAAATGCTCAAGCATCTTTTTGTGGGCGGCGTCTCTTGCGGTGTATATAACGCCGCTGAGCAAAACTATGTCGTCTTGTTTAAGGGCTTTGATATCTTCTTTGGACAGCGGGGAAAAGATTTTTTTCATGTATATTTACCTCTATAATATAACGCTGCCATGTCTTACGGCATGGCATTGTACGGTAACGGCTACGGGCAAGCCCGCTATATGGGTGGGAAAGGTTTCTATAAAAACTTTAAGGACGCTTGTTTTTCCGCCAAAGCCCTGAGGTCCGATATTAAGAGCGTTTATGCTGTCTTCCAATTCTTTCTCCAGCCGGTTCAGAAAGCTGTCTTTGTTGGGAGAATTAAAATCTCTGAGCAAGGCTTTTTTCGATAAAATGGCGGCTTTTTCCATGGTTCCGCCTATTCCCACTCCCAATACAATGGGAGGGCAGGGATTGCCGCCCGCTTCTTTGGCGGCGGTTATGACGGCTTCTTTTATGCCTTCTAAGCCTTGGGCGGGGGTGAGCATAAACAATCGGGACATGTTCTCCGAGCCGAAGCCTTTCAGCATGACATGCAGCTTAAGCTTGTCTCCTTCAGTTATTTGATAATGTACTACCGCGGGGGTGTTGTCCTTGGTGTTTTGTCCGCTGATGGGCTCCCTTACCGATTTTCGGAAGCGCCCTTGGCAAAAAGCTTCCCTTATGCCTTGATTTATGGCGTCTTCCAGCAAGCCGCCCTCAATATGGACATCTTGTCCCATTTCAACAAAAACTATGGTCATTCCCGTGTCTTGACACAGCGGAATGGCTTGGTCTTTGGCTATATGCGCGTTTTTTATCATTATGTCCAGCGCGAAACGGGCTTTTTCGCCGTCTTCTTTTTGGCGGGCTTCTTTTAGGGCTTCAAGAACGGGTTGGTCAATATTGATTCCCGCTTCCAAGCATAGTTTTTTTACGGCAAGCGCAACGCTTTTTGTGTGAATGACTTTCATTTGGCGACCTTTTTGGCGGCTTACCAGCGCCGCTTATAGTTTTACTTTAAGGTTATTGTAATATTACATTAATATATATCAATTGTCAAATTTTCGGTTATGGTGTATAATTACCTTATGGCAATAAGAATATGTGTTTTGGGCAGCGGCTCAAAGGGGAACAGCATATTGGTGGACAACGGCAAAAACCGCCTTTTAATCGACGCCGGATTAGCTGCAAGGGATATTTGTTTTAAGCTCGCCCAAATCGACGTGGACATAAACACAATAGACGGAATACTTGTTACGCATGAGCATAATGACCATATAAGGGGATTGGAAGCGCTGTCCAAAAAAATTCCCGTTTACGCTCACGATTACACTATGGAGGTCATTGCCGCAAAGTGCGATATTTCGCTTGAGCGGCAAATGCATTTTGACAATAATATGTTTTCCGTGGGCTCATTGGATGTTCAGACTTTTAGAATTTCACATGACGCCGTTTATCCTTTGGGCTTTTGCATAAGCGATTGCGACAGCAAAATAACCTACGCCACCGATATGGGTTATTGCTCCAAAGAATTCTTGAAAATCGCCAAAGGTTCGGATTTGGTGCTTATCGAATCCAATCACGACGTGGATATGCTGATTAACGGCAGCTATCCCGCATATCTTAAAAAAAGGATAATATCGAATAAAGGACATTTGTCCAACATAGCTTGCGCCATGGCCATAAACGAGCTTGCCGAAAGCGGCACCAGACATTTTGTGCTAAGCCATTTGAGCGAGAACAATAATTTGCCGGAGCTTGCTTATTGGACAAACGCCGATTATTTGCGTCGCAAGGGCGCCAAAGTGGGCGAGGACGTAAAGCTTTATGTCGCCGAACAATGGCAGGTAAGCGGCTATATAGGAAACACGCAGAATGCAGGGTTATGATTATTATAAAGAACAGGCTTTTCCCATAATTTATTTTATTTCCCTTTACGCAAGCATGTTGTTTGCGTTAATTGTTTCTAAGATCGAAGCTTCCCCAAACGCCAAGATTTATATTTCTTATTTGTTGCCACAAATTATCTACTTAACGACAGTCGCCGTATATTCGGCATACGCCAAAGTCAATGTGCGCAAAGCCATACCTTTTGATTTCAAAGTCAAATTTTCCAAATACGCTTGGGCGGTAATCTTGGCTGTGGGGCTGTTTTGCTTTGCGCTTCTTCCAAATGTTTTGATTATGGAGCTATTTAAGCTGTTGGGATTTAAGCCTTCGGTCAGCGTTCCTACGCAAAAAGGCGGAGTCGATATTGTTTTAAGCTTGATAGTCATATGCGTATTGCCCGCCTTAGGCGAAGAAATAATGTTCAGAGGCGTTCTGGCTTCTTCTTTCAAAGAGTACGGCGGCGTGTATGTGATAATTTTGAGCGGACTTATATTCAGCTTTTCACATTATAATATCGCGCAAACCGTTTATCAATTCTTTCTGGGGACGCTGCTTTGCTATGTTTTTTTGAAAACCAACAACCTGCTGTTTTCGGTCATTGTACATTTTTTCAACAACGCGCTGGCGCTGTTTTTGCCTTCGGTCATACCGTTTTTCGGAAAAATGAATTGGTCGGGTCAAACCTTTGCCGTTCTTATACCCATGTTTATAGCGGGTTTGTTTATTTTTGTTTTGGCAATAAGAAAACTGACGGCAACAATTCTTCCGTCTTCCGATATCATAACGGTATTTGAGTATCATCCTGAAGGGGACAGCTTTGTGGCCGTGGCTACGGAAAACAAAAACGGCAGCCGCGAAAATGGCGGCTTGAAAACGATAGGCTACCAAATCAAGCAGAATTTTTTGGCTATAGCCGACATTTTTAACGCCCGCAAAACAAAAGAAAAAATAAAAGCTTTCAAGGAATTGTATCCGCAAAGGAAAAAAATAAATTTTTTTATTAAACTAACGATAGCGGCGATAGCCGTAATGTGGGTTATCGGCGTTATTCTTTAGCTAAGGGAGAACGATGACAAAAACATTTAAGCTGGGAGCAATATTTTTTATTTGCGTTTTATGGATGGTATTGATAAGAATAGCCGTGGGATTTATGAATTTGTCGGATAATGTCTTATCGTGGCTGTTCAGCTTTCTTGTGCAATGCATAGGCATGGGATTAATTCCTTTTGTACTGTATAAACAATGGATAAAAGGTAGCGTAAAAGAGGATTTTCATTTGCAAACCAAGATAAATCCTTTATATTATCTTATCGCCGTATTGCTGGGATTTTTGCTGTATTATGTAACGATGGGGGTATCGTTAATATATCAAAATCTGCTCATACTTTTAGGCTTCAAGCATGTAACCACCAGCGTAGGGGTGGTGTATTCGGGTTGGGAAGTGCTGGCCATGCAGTTTATTACGGTGGCGATTTTGCCCGCTTTCTTTGAGGAATTTGTGGACAGGGGACTGCTGATGTCGGTTTTTCGTAACGAGGAAGACGAAAGGAAAAAGCTCATCCTGATGGCTGTCATATTCGCCCTTGCCCATCAAAACATAACGCAAACGGGATATACCATTGTGGGCGGATTGGTGCTGGCTTTTATGGCATTAAAGACAAAAAGCATATGGCCGGGAGTCATAATACATTTTATCAATAACGGAATCAATGTGATTCTTGATTACAGCTCTCAAAAACAAAATTTCGTGGGAAAGATATATGACGAATTTCAAACTTTTTTGAGCAACAATATCTTTTTGATTATGGCCACTTGGATTGCGACTGGTTTTATAATCGTATATTTGCTTAAAATAGCGGATAAAATAAGCAAAAAGGAAAAGAAAGAAGAAGTTCAATTGCAGAACGAAATAGATTTGACGGAAAGAATTTATAAATTGTTCGGCATGGATTCCCAGTCAAGCAAGCAAACGCCCGCGCTTCAGGGAAAAACCCGCGCATGGGAGTACGGTATGGTGCTTGCTTCGGCGGCGCTTTGCTTTTTAACCACGCTGTTTACTTTTATTTGGGGGCTGCTGAGGTGAAAATAAGCTTAATTGCGGTAGGCAAGCTCAAAGAGGATTATTGGAAAAAAGCCATTGCCGATTACGAAAAAAGGCTGAAACCTTTTTGCGATTTTGAGATAACGGAAATAACCGAAGGCAAAAGCCTTAAAGAAGAAGCCCAAAATATCAAAAAGAAGCTGAAAGGCTGCGTAATTGTATTTGACATACATGGACATATGACCACGTCTGAAGAGTTTGCCGAAATCTTTTCGCTGAACATGAACAGAGGGGTAAGCGCTTTCAGCCTTGTTATAGGCGGCAGCGAAGGATTGGACGAAGAGTTAAAAAAAGCCGCCGATTACAGAATTTCTTTTGGAAAGGTTACATATCCGCACAGATTGATGAGGGTTATTGCCGTTGAGCAAATATATCGGGCTATGACAATAATCAACAATTTAACCTATCATAAATAACATTATCCGCCGTTTGTCATATTATAATTTAATATGATAAATTATCGTGAAATAGAAAAGCTTCTTGACGAAACGGGCGGTAGAGTAAGCTATGTGGGCGTTACGCATTTGGGCAACCCCATACCCATGGTTACCAAAGGCAACGGCGCGAACGGCGTAAGCATACTGCTTGTGGGAAGCGTGCACGCAAGAGAATACATAACTTCGTATCTTTTATGCGGTTTGTTAAAAGACTATGAAGGCCAAACAAGAATAGACTGTGTGCCCGTACTCAATATAGACGGCGTATTCTTGTGCCGCAACGGGGCAAGGCTGTTTCCGCCCAACAGCAAGACGCTTGAAGAACTTATCTACCTTAACGGCGGATGCGATTTTTCATTGTGGAAGGCCAATATAAGAGGCGTGGACATCAATGTTAACTTTGACGCCGATTGGGGCAAGGGAGAGCTCAACACCAAAACGCCGGGCAGCGAAAATTATATAGGGCCTTATCCCGAAAGCGAAAACGAGACCAAAGCCGCGGTTGAACTTTTGCGAAAAAATAATTATAATATGGTTGTCGCTTATCACAGCAAGGGAGAAGAAATATTTTACGGCTACGGCGACGATTTGAGATATAAAGAGCATTCTTTAAGGGTGGCGGATTTTTTGGGATATCGGCTCAAGACCAGCGACAATTCGGCGGGCGGACTTAAGGACTATGTGGTCAAACAACTTAAAGGATACGCTTTGACAATCGAAGTGGGGAAAGACAGATTTGAGCATCCTTATCCCATGGAAGAGCTGTCCGCATTATTGAAAAAACATAAAGGCAGCCTGGAGCTGTTTTGCGATATAGGAGAAAAAATTGCAGGAAGAGTTTATGAGGGAAGCCATAAAGCAGGCCCGAAAAGCTGAAGGCAAAGAGGAAATACCCGTGGGAGCGGTGGTGGCGCTGAACGGCAAAATAATAGCCAAGGCCCACAATAAAAAAGAAAAAACAAAAAATTCCCTTAACCATGCCGAAATACTGGCCATGAACAAGGCATGCAAAAAGCTTGGACAAAAATATCTTGACGGATGCGAAGTATATGTAACGCTTGAGCCTTGCGCGATGTGCGCCGGCGCCATGCTCAATTACAGAATAAAAAGGCTGTATTTTGGCGCTTGGGAGCCTAAAACGGGTTGCGCGGGCTCTTTGTATAATCTTTTGACGGATAAAAGATTTAATCACAGAGTGGAGGTTGCGGGGGGAATATTGGAGGAAGAATGCGCTTTGATGTTAAAAAACTTTTTCGCCCAAAGGAGAAAAAAAGAACGCTCATAATAGCAGGGCTGGGAAATCCCGGAGAAAAGTATGAAAAGACTTATCACAATATGGGCTACGGCGCGATAGACGCGCTCAGTTTGCTGTACGGCGTCAAAGTCAAGAGGGCGGAATGCTCGTCTTTGACGGCGGCGGTTAACGATGGCGGCGTCAGAGTGATTCTCGCCAAGCCCATTACTTATATGAATTTGAGCGGACAAGCCGTAAAAAGCTTATTGCGCAAATATGACGCGGGCATAGAGGATTTGATTGTGGTCTATGATGACGCCGATTTGACAAGGTTTGCTTTGAGGGCAAGGCAGGGGGGCTCGGCGGGCGCGCATAAAGGCATGAAAAACATAGTGGAAACGCTGGGACGGGATGATTTTAAAAGAATACGAATAGGCATCGGCAAAGAAGAAGGAGACATAAAGGATTATGTGCTGAGCGCCGTAAAAAAAGAAGACCAATCCCGTTTTGAAGAATGTTTTAAGAAAGTAGCCCGCAGCGTGAAAGATTATGTTGGGCATAAAGACTACGAAAGACTTATGAGGGAGCTTAACAGCAAGGAAAATAAATGAAATTCAAAGATTATTTTTCATTGGATAAAACGCCGTCGCTGAGCAAAATAGACAACGCGATAAAAAATAAGCGCTCATGCGCGGTGTTTTATGCCGTGGAGAATTGCCGTTATCATATAACCTCTTGTATTGAAAGCTTTTTTTTGTATGTAACCCCGGACAGGCTGTCCGCAAGAAGGGCGCAAAAACTTTTGTCAGCCTATACGGGGAGCGACATCCCCATTATTTTTGAACGGGAAAACGCCTTGATAAACAGCTATAATGTCAATGTTTTTTCCTTGGGCGAAAGGTTGAAAGCGCTTTGGGACATTATCGAGGGAAAAATAAAGGGCGCGGTGATATCGGCGGAAGGTTTGCAGCAGTATTATCCCCAAAAACAAAATTTTCTTGACGCAGTCAAAGTTTATGAAACGGGAGGCAAGGCAGAGCCTGAAGAAGCGGCGGCGGCGCTTGTCCAAGCGGGTTATAAAAGAGTGGAAAGGGTGGAAGACAGGGGGGAGTTTTCGCTTAAGGGGGATATATTGAATGTCTACGCTTACGATAACGAACAGCCCTGCCGACTGGAATTTTTTGACGGCGCAATCGAGGCTATCAGGAGGTACGACCTTGAAAGCTTTAAGGTAACCGAAAAGCTTGATAAATTGACCGTTATTCCCGCCAGCGATATTTTAATCAATCCAGAACATATAAAAAAAATTCTCGCCAATATCGAACGCGCCAGAAAAAACGCGGGCATAAGGTTGAGCGAAACGCTTGGGAACACCGCCCAAAGATTCAAAAACAATCCCAACGACCCCTCTCTTGTTTGGCTGATACCTTTTATGTCGGAAAACTTTGAAAGCATATTCGATTACTTGCCTCCAAGCAGCGTAATAGTTTTTGACGATTTAAGAAGCGTGGACGACAAATTAAAGCTTATGCAAAACGCCCACGGAATAAGGGTGAAGAATTTCATTGAAAGCGGGGAAGCCAGCAGCCGCCATTATGACGCCATTATTTCAGTCAAAGAAATTTATGAAAAAATCAAAAGCTTTACCAAGCTTGGTTTTTCCGCCATAACTTCCGCCAATCCCGTCTTTGAGCCTCAAGAAATTTTTACGATAAGAAGCCAATCCGTTCCCAAGTATTTCAACAATTTCAACCAATTGATTGACGATATTAAAAGTTATGCCGCAAATGGCGCCAAAATATTTATTTATACCAAAAAATACAATCATGAAGCTTTTATCAAAAACCTGCAGCACAATTATATCGGCGCTAAAAAATTTAATTACGGGGACAAAGAAGGCGAAGTAAATGTGTTAGCGGGGGATATCCCTTCCGGCTTTGTTTATAACGCGGACAAGCTGGTTGTTATAGGCAATGAAGACATCGAGCGCAAAAGGGAAGCCTCAAGAAGCGTAAAAAGAAGCGATTTCGTACTGCCCCAAAAAGGCGATTATGTAGTGCATGAGAAGCACGGCATAGGCATATCCGAAGGCATGCAGAGGGTTAAGACCACCGAAGGCTATAAGGATTTTTATGTGGTGCTGTATAAAGACGCCGACAGGCTGTATCTTCCCGCCGGGCAATTGGATACGCTTGAGAAATACAGCGGCGCGGACAAGCCGGTTTTGCATCGCTTGGGCGGGGCGGAATTCGCTAAAGTTAAGAAAAAAGCAAAAGAGTCCATAAAAAAGATGACGATAGACCTTATTAAGCTTTATGAAAGAAGGCATAAGCAAAAAGGTCATAAATACGCTCCTGATACCGTATGGCAAAAAGAGCTGGAGGACAGCTTCGAGTTTGAGGAAACCGAGGATCAATTGAAAGCCATCAGCGAAATAAAACAGGATATGGAACAAGGAAAGATTATGGACAGGCTGATTTGCGGCGATGTGGGATACGGCAAAACGGAGGTGGCAATCAGAGCGATATTCAAAACCGTTATCGAGGGCAAACAAGCGGCGGTGCTTGCGCCCACCACCATACTTGCTCAGCAGCATTTCAATACCATATCGGCAAGGCTCAATCCTTTCAAATTGAAGATAGCGCATATGTCCAGATTTGTGCCGCCCGCTCAAATAAAGCAAAATTTGGAGAAAATAAAAAGCGGGGAAATAAATATTATTGTGGGCACTCACAGATTGTTAAGCAAGGATGTTATATTCGCCGATTTGGGGTTGCTGGTGCTTGATGAGGAACAAAGGTTTGGCGTGGAGCATAAAGAAAAAATCAAAACTTTGAGAAGCAATGTAAATGTGTTAAGTCTTACCGCCACTCCCATTCCTCGCACCCTTCATATGTCTTTGTCGGGGATAAGGGACATTTCGGTGTTGGAAACTCCGCCCGCGAACCGTCTGCCCATTGAAACTTATGTAACCGAGTACAGCGACAGCCTGCTTACCGACGCCGTAAGAAGAGAATTGGCAAGAAATGGACAAGTGTTCATACTTTATAATAAAGTGTCCACCATAGAGGCTTTTTATAAGCATGTGGTAAATTTATTGGGCAACGAAGCCGAAATAATATACGCTCACGGTCAAATGAAAAGCGCCGAGCTGGAAGACAGAATCAGGCTGTTTTATGAGCGGAAAGCGTCGGTTATGGTGTCCACCTCGATAATCGAAAACGGCATAGACCTTCCCTTCGCCAACACGCTTATTGTCATTGACGCCGATAATTTCGGATTAAGCCAGCTGTATCAGCTGAGGGGCAGGGTAGGAAGAAGCGATGTTCCCGCTTACGCGTACTTTACCGTAAGGGAAGGGAAAGCGCTTACCGAAAACGCTGCCAAAAGATTGGAAGCTTTAATGGAGTATACCGATTTGGGCAGCGGCTTTAAGGTGGCGCTGAGGGACTTGGACATAAGGGGAGCGGGCAATGTATTGGGCAGGGAGCAATCCGGACATATGGAAAAAGTGGGCTATGACATGTATTGCCGCATGATAAAAGAGGCGATTGAGGAAGCTCAAGGGAAAACGATAACGGAAAAGAAAGAAATCGAGCTAAATATCGAGGGCGATCATACCTTGCCCGAAGAGTATATAAGTTCGCCTCAAGAAAGGTTGAAATTTTATAAAAAGGTGTCCGCGCTTTCAAGCATGAGTCAAGCCAAAGAGTTTATCGCCGAGCTTAAAAGAGATTACAAAGAGCCTCCTCAATCGGTTTATGACATTATCGCAACGGGGATAATAAAGAACTTGGCGCAAAGTTTGCAAATA
Source organism: Clostridiales bacterium DTU072 (assembly GCA_001512685.1). Classification (GTDB taxonomy): domain Bacteria; phylum Bacillota; class Clostridia; order Christensenellales; family DTU072; genus DTU072. The sequence goes on along the minus strand of LFSG01000054.1, from coordinate 103,654 downwards.
CGCAAAGTAACGGTGGGCAAAAAAGGCGGGGCGTTATATTTTTATGACGATTCCTGCCTGCAAAATCGGGAGCTTTTTGATGCGTTAAGCAGTATGAAAGACAGGGTGGCGCTGTTGCCGCTGAGTCCTCCGCAGATTATTTTCAGGAATAAAGATTTGGACCAAACGGCAAGGCTTAAAATGACGCTGGAGTTCTTGCTTAAAGCTTCCAAAGCGGAAAAAGCCAATATTTGTCAACGATTTTTGCCTTTTTAACAATATTTTATATAAATTAAAGTATGGTAAAAATCCTTGTATTTGCTTTTTATGTATTGTATAATTAGTGTTACGAAATTAACCTTTTAACCCTTAGGAGCATATATGAAGAAGAAAATAACGGCTTTAATAATCCTTACGGCGCTGCTGTGTTCCATATTTTCGGGATGTCTTTTGATACGGGAAAATAAAGAAAGAGCGGCGAACGAGATATTGGCTATGGTAACCTCGGACGGCATTAAGCTCACCGTAACGAGAAACGAATATTTAGCGTACGCCAATTATTTATTGAGTCAATATTCTCAATACGGACAAACTCCCGACCTTAAATCTTTTATGCCTGAGATATTGGATTATATGATAAATCAAAAATACCTGATAATCAAGAGCATGGTATATTTGAAGAGTTTGCCCCACAGACAAGACATTATGGCGGGGAACGATTCCGATATAGACATCAACTCTCCCGAGGGCGTGCTGACATATGCCGAAAGATACAAGGCAATAAAGGAAGTGAATGAAACCTTTGAAAAAGAGATTGAGAATTACATTAAAGAATATGAGGAAGAGCAAAAAAACATCGAGATAAACAGAGCCAAGGAAACGCTGTCGATAAGGTTCAAAGAAGGCTACTCGGTCAAGGAAATAAGAATTGCCCAAGGCTCCTTCAAACAAGAATATCTTAAAGACGAAAAGCTGGACGAAACCAAAGTGAAATTGGAAGTGGTCATCGAAAAGAAAGGCGTGGAAGATCAAATTATAACCATGCCCGTCAATTCCACGATGTATGATAAAGAGGCAACGTTCAGCACCGAACTAAGCTCCGAAGAACAATCACAAAAAGTGGTAACCAAGAATGTCATACTTGTTTACGAAGAGCCCTTTACCGACGAGAACGGCGAAACCGATTATAGGGAGCATAAATCCCAACCTTTTGAATACAGAGTGGTAGTGCCCCGCGGCACAGAAAAGGAAGAAGACGAAGTTGACGAAGAAGAAGGCGACGTGCCCGACAGATATAAAGCCAAAGACCAAATATCCGAAGAAAACAAAGCGGAATATTTTAACTATAACGTATCCACCACCGACGCCATAAAAGAAGCCTATCGTCGTTTCAGACAAGCCAAGAAAGATATGTTGATAAATTTTGAAACCCAAGGCTTGCAATATTATTACAGAAACCAGTATGAAACGGCGGTAATCGCGGCGGCGCAGCATGAAATAAAAAGATCGGCCGATCTTTCGCAGGTAACCGACGAATACATTGAACAGGAATACAGGATTTTGGCGCAAAGGCAGAAAGAGGAATATGACATTCTCTCAACGGACAAGGAAAAAGTAAATAAATTTGTCAAGAGCCTGTCCGACGGTTCCATGAATCTTGAAAAAGTGTATTATATTCCCCTTCAAGCTTTGCAAAATGAAGGCTATGACATAAAAGAATTCTTTGCCATAACTCATATCCTGTTTAAGTTCGACGACACCCAAAAGGCTTTTATCGATAAGGAAAAAGGCAACAGGGATAAAGACGAGCTTAAGGACCTTCGTTGGAAGGTGGCGCAAAATACGAAAACCAGCCGCTCCAATCCCAATTATGACCCCGAATATGACTGCCCTTTGCATAAGCACAACGAAGGCGAATGCATATACGAAGGAGAAGGGCTTTGTCCCTCGCTTGCTTTTGACCCCGACCATTTGGAAGAGGAATTGTTTGGGGATGACGGGATATATCAAACGATTAGTCAGGCTTTGAGCCAAATCGAGGACGACAGAGAAAGGCTGGAACTGTTTAAGGATTATATGGTTTTATATAACGACGACGGCGGCGCCATGTCCTCTCATACCGGTTATTTGATAACGCCCGAAGGCATACCGCACAGCTATGACGGCGACGATTTTCCCGGGCTTGCTTGGAAGCTCTTTGAGAAAAACCCCAAAATCGGAAGCGCTTTTGTTGTCGAAGACGATAAAACTTATTTGGGCTATGCCTTCACTTCTTACGGTATTCACCTCATGATGATAAGCTTTATTCCCTTCAAGGACGAAGGCTCCATTGACGAAAACGGCTTTTTGAAAATAGATACCGCCCTTGATTTGAAAGGAACCACACATAAGGAGTTGCTTCGCAAACAATTCGAGGACAGGCTTAAGAGCGACGCTTATTCAGCTTTCACAAAAGAAAATACGCCCAAAGACGAGAATTTCTCAATTGACAACAAAAAATTTAATAAATTGCTCAAAGAATTGAATTTGAAATAATTAATAAAAAACGCCTTCCGCAAGGAAGGCGTTAACTTTTATTTGATAAGTTCAATTTATAAAACGGATATGCTTTTTATCGTGTAAGTAATATCGTTTTCCACAATCTTTACGGGCACTTTGGTGGAATTGTTCATGGAGCCCAAGCCTCCGATTATCGTGTTTTCCGAATTGTCGGGAGTGTAATAAACATAAATGGGCTTTCCTATCGGAGTGGAGTTCCTGACTATGGCTATTTTGTAACAATCGGCGGTTTTGGTTTGATCGGGATAGGGAACGCTTAGCTTTTCCGTACCCTGCGATACTACGCTTACGCCTTCAAGCTTATCCGTGAAGGCGTCGGGAATGTTAAGGGCTTTATTGATGCCCTCTTTAAGATTTTGGCATCTGATATAAGTATAAAGCAACTCATTGTCTATTGTTTCGCCCTTGACTTTAATTTTTCCGCTGCTTTGCTCGGAATTCGCTAAAGTATAATGATAATATTTTCCTTCGTAATAAGCCGTCAGTTCGTAATTTTTTGCCCCCGTAATTTTCTTATAACTGGCAAGCGGCGTAAAATCTTTAAGCAAAGCCACCGTTTCAATCTGAGTGTCGCCAAATGAATAACTTATCGTATAGCGGGTGGTGGCGGCGGGGTAACTCTTTCCGCCTATTGTTTTGTCGGACGGATTTCTTTCAGTTATCGCGGTTAAAACGCCCAAGTCTTCTTCTCCTCTTTTGACCTCGTATGTCAAAATTTCTTTATCCGCCCAGCTTGAACCGGGAGGAGTGGGGGAATTGCATGCCGTAAAGGCAAAACACACTAAGGCAAGCAATATCGTTACAGCAAAAAACTTTTTCATGATTCCTCTTTTACACTTATTATTATCAATGATTTTATTTATTATAAGACGAAGGCAAACCCAAAGTCAATTAAATTGCGTTTTGGTTGACGGGTGTTTATTTGTCAAGCTTGAATAACAAGCGCTGTTGTGATAAGATTTATTTATGAATTTGCAAATAATCTTGTCCAACACAACATCTTGCGCCATAACCAACGCCATAGCTTCGTTGGGCAAAAGGCTTGCTCAAGACAGTTCCCATATCGTAATAGCGCCGGACAGGTTTACGCTGTCTCAAGAGAAAGAGATTTACGACACGCTGGGGCTTCGCGGAAGCTTTAATATCGATGTGCTCAGCTTCTCTAAATTCGCCGCCAAACTTGCTTATTCAAAAAGGCGTTTTCTTACCAAAGAAGGCGCCGTTATGCTCATGAAAAAAATAATGATGGAAAATATGGACATATTTACATATTACGATAAATTGTCCGTATCGCCCGGTTTTGCCAAGCAAATGTTCGCCGTAATCGCTTCTTTAAGAACCTCGGGAATTACGCCGCAAATGCTGAAAAAAAACACCGAGGCGCTTGACGCAAGGTCACGGTGCAAGTATGCCGATATCGCGCTGATATACGAAAAATACGATCAAGCCTTGCAAAGCGGCTATGACGACACCATTTCGCGCTATAAACAAATGATTGGGTTACTGAAAGATAGCGATTGGGTAAACAAAAGTCATATTTATATAGTAGGCTTTAATATTTTTTCCGAACTTCAAAAGAATATTATTCAAGAGCTTTGTCTTGCCGCAAAAAGCGTTACCGTGGCCATAGCGACGGGCGGCGGCGAAGAAGACTTTTTCAATGCCCGCCAAATCGAGGAAATTGCCTGTTGGGCGGGTGAGAAAGGCGTAGCGGTGGAACAAAGGAAATTTTTTGAGAAACTGCCTTCGCCTTTTGATTATTTGAACAGAAAGCTGTTTGCTTTCGGCAAGCCGGCCTTAAAAATAAAAGATTGCGATAAAGTCTATCTTTTTACGGGAAAAAATCCTTACGAGGAAATAAGGAGCGTAGCTAAAGAAATCGCTTATTTAGTGAGGGATAAGGGCTTAAGATATAAGGATATGGCGCTTGTGTGCTGTCAAGAGGATTACAAGAATTGCATAAAGGACGTTTTTTCAAGGTGCGGCATTCCTTACTTTATAGACGAGAAATACACCGCCGCTCACAGCGCCGCCGCTAAATTCCTTATTTATGTTTTGCAAGCGATATTGTATAACAACAGATTGGACAAGGTCTTGAACGTGGTCAAACATCCTTATATGGGATTTTCGGCAAGGCAGATTGAAGATTTTGAAAATTACTGTTTGGAAAGAAATATTAATTACGATATGTTCTTATCTCCTTTCTCGGACATTGAAGACAGCTCAACGGAATTTGTCAGGGCGTCTTATGCGGACACCATTGACAAAGTGGTAAAGACAGGCAAGGTAAGCCAAATTACGGACAGCTTGCTTGCGCTTTTGGCGAACAAGCGGCTGGAGGGCGACGAAAACGACATGCTTTACGGCGCTTCTTTGCAGTCGGCGGAAAGGCTGCCCGATTTGCTTGACGAAATCAATTACATACTCGGCGAAAGTCAAATGAGCTTGCGGGAATATTACGCGTTGCTCACCGAAGGCGTAAAGAGCATGGAATTCGCGCTGTTGCCCCGCTTTTTGGACAGCGTTTTTGTGGGGAACACGTCGGAAAGCCGTTTTATCGGTCTTAAGGCCATGTTTATTGTAGGCGCCAACGAAGGCTATTTCCCTTTCAAAAGCGGCGAACAACCTATATTGACTTTTGCCGATATGCAGAATTTGAAGCAATGCGGATTGGATTTGCGCCCCAACCCTTTGGAAACCAACGCTTTGGAAAAATTTGTGGCAGCGGATTTGATATGCAAGAGCCAAAGGCTATATATAAGCTGTTCGGACTACGATTTAACGGGACAGCCCATGCAAAAAGGGGAAGCCATTGAGGATATAAGCTGCTTACTGAACATAAAAATACAAGAAGGCATATCCCATCCCGAATTTGACGAAAAGGAAGAGCTTATATATAACTTGGTAAGCGCTGAAAACGCCTTTTACGAATACGCGGGGGGAAGGGTGAAACCCGCTTACCGAAAATGCGCGCGGGATTTCCTTTTAGATTGCGGATATAAAGACAGGCTGGAAAGCTTAAACAAACAAAAAGACGACGAGCCGTACGAATATAAGGATTTTTATTTTATTAAGGACGACCAAGGCAATTACATAACCAAAGTAACGCAATTGGAAAGCTATTTTTGCTGTCCGCGCAGACATTATTTGCAGCATGGATTAAAATTAAAGGAAAGAAAGACCGCCAAGTTAAAGGTGGTGGACATAGGTATCATAATACACAATTTCTTAGAGTTATTTTTTACTAAAAACCTTAGCAGAATCAGATCGCTGACCGACGAGGAAATTGAGGAAGAAACGGCGGCGGCGATTGAGGAGGTTTTGAGAAAAGAAAATATCCCCAGCGTCGACGCGGTTCTTAACATAAAAAAAGAATGCTTATATGTGATTAAGTCTTTGTTGGAAAACATTAAAAATTCCTGCTTCACGCCCAAATACATAGAATTGAGTTTTGACGACAACGAAGAAGGGGGATTTGGCGCTATAAAACTGGAAACCAAAGAAGGGCTTTTCAAAATAAGAGGAAAGATAGACAGAGTGGATGTTTGCGGCGATAAAGCCGCCGTGATTGATTACAAAACGGGAAATGCCAAAATAGAAAAATACAAGTACATATTCTATGGCAAAAAAATTCAATTATACACCTACATGAGCGCGCTTGAAAGCAAAGGATATAAGCCTTGCGGCGCTTTTTACCTGCCCATTAAAGACGGCTACAGGAAATCCGTCGACCGGTTCAGAATGATAGGGCAGATGGAAGGCTCGGAAGAAACCTTAAGGCAATTTGACAAGCGCTTGTTCCTTCCTTCTTCTTACGAGCAAGATAACAAAAAAATGGACTCCAAAATCATAGGCGTGAGCGCTACCTTGAAAAACGGCAAGGTAAAGTATAACGCCAATCAAAATATTATCGGCGAAGAAGATTTTTATCATATTATGGATTATGTAAAAAAAGTGTCCGTTAAAGCAATTGAGGAGATTTCACGCGGTTATTCGGCCAAAGCCCCGCTTAAAGAAAACGAGAATATCGAATGCAGATATTGCCCTTATAAGAGCCTTTGCGACATCGAGGACATAACCCCGAGAAATTTGGCGAATGTCAAATTGGAAAAATTTAAGGAAGGAAAGGGAAATGGCTGAAAAAATAGAATGGACCAAGGCGCAGAGTCAAGTGCTTGAGTGCGACGGCAATCAATTGGTAAGTGCTTCGGCGGGCAGCGGGAAAACCGCCGTTATGCTGGAGAAAGCGCTGGGCCTGTTGAAAAAAGGCGGCAGCATAGACAAATTCCTTATTATGACCTTTACCAACGCCGCCGCCGCCGAAATGAAAGAAAAGCTTATCAGGAAACTGTACGCCGAAATACGCTCCACCGGCGACACTCATTTGAAAAAACAGCTGGAATTAATCAATTTCAGCAGTATTTGCACGATAGACAGCTTTTGTTTTGGTTTATATAAAAAATATTTTGCCGAAATGGGGTTGGACCCTTCTTTTGAGCTGTTGGACGAAAAAGAAAGCAGGCTGTTGTTTAACGAATGCATTGAGTCATTGGCGGCCGAGATTTTGCAAGGCGACGACAAAAAACAAATTTTGGCGTTTTTGGAAAGATTTATCAGGAATAGAGATATTGGCCCTTTGAAAGCGGCGGTAAAAAGAATAAGCGAATATTTGGATTACTGCGTTGACGAGCGGGAATTTATTGATTACAGCCTTAAACTTATCGCAGGGGATATAGAAAGTCACCCCGCCACGGTGTTTTATATGCGTTACCATAGGGAAAGGTTGAAAAGGCTGCTTGAGGAAGCTCAAGCTCTTTGGACTTTGGCGCAATCTATGCCCTCTGTTTATAAGGATATAATAAATAATATTATGGAATACCTTGAATGCTGTATGAGCGCTAAAAGCGTCAAAGAGTTCGCTGAGGCGTTGGACCTGCCTTTGGCTACCCAAAGGATTCCTTCCAAAAAAGCCGACCAGGCAGAAGCGGAATTCGCTTCTTTAGTGTCCGAATTAAGGACGCAAGCAAAAAAATATACCGATAAATTAAGGGAAGATTTTGACGATTATTACAATAACGGCGGACAGCTTCTCAACTGCAGTTTTAGCGATATAAAAACGCTTTTGGACATAACTTTGCGGGTTAGAAAAAAATATGCGGAAAGCAAGCTTGAACAAAATAAATTCGATTTTGCCGATTTATCCAAGACAGCTTTGCGCATACTCGAGAATCCCCGCTTGCGCAAAATTATTTCGGAAAGCTATGATTATGTTTTTGTGGACGAATACCAAGACACCAATTATATACAAGAAAAAATAATAAACCTTATTTGCCGCGACAATAATTTGTTTATGGTGGGCGACCCCAAACAAGCGATTTATCAATTCCGCTTCGCCCGCCCCGAAATATTCCTCAACCGCCAAAAAGAATACGGCGACGGCGCCAAAGGCAAAAACCAAAAATTGAATGAGAATTTTCGTTCGGACAAGAGAATCCTTGATTTTGTAAACCTTGTTTTCAATCAGATTATGACCGCCGAGTTTGGCGGCGTGGACTATAAAGGAAACGCCGAGCTGGAATGCAAACCCGAGCTTGTTTACCCCATAGTATCCCAAGTGCCGGCGGTGGAAATAGCGCTTTATAAAAAAGAAAAGCAAGAAGAAGAGGCCTTGCCCTCCGTTTACAGCGTTATGGGAGACAAAGGCGAAAGCGAAAGGGATACCGGCTTCGAGGCTCAATATATAGCTCAAAAAATCCAAAGCATGGCGGGCAAGGAATATATTTACGATTCCTCCATAAAAACAAAAAGATTGGCGCAGTATAAAGATATCGCCATTTTAATGTATTCAAGAAACGGCAAAGACATAATGCAAGAATTCAAAAAAAGGGGAATCCCCTATACCGCCCCCGGTTTTGAAAAAGAAAGAATATATGAAATAAATCTGCTTGCCGACTACTTAAGAGTTATAGACAACGCCGCAAACGATATTCCGCTGGCGGCAGTCATGCAGTCTCCGCTTTTCGATTTCAGCGACCGCCAAATGGCGGAAATAAGAAAAAGCGACACTAAAGCGCCATTTTGGGAAGCCGTAATTAACTATAAAGGCGACCAAACTATTAAAAATAAGATTCATTTGCTTAAAGAAAAAATAGAAAAACATCGAACGATGTCTTCCTATTGCGGTGTTTACGATATTTTGTCGGCGATTATGCGGGAGGGCTTCGACGCTTATTTGCTGAGTAAGGGCGAAGAAACGATATCTAAGGTTAATTCCTTTATCAACGGCGTCAAGGGCAAGGATTACGCCGCCAATATCCCTTCTTTCTTACAATTTTTTGACGAGGTGTTTGACGACAGCGTATCCGCGCCTTCCCATGCCGATGCCGTTAAGTTTATGACTATACACAACAGCAAGGGTTTGGAATTCCCCATAGTATTTGTGGCTAACGCGCACAGAGGGTTTACGCATTCCCATGACAACGACAATGATTTGTTTTTGGACAACGAATTCGGCATGGCGGTCAAATACTTTTACGAAAAAGACAAGCTTAAGCTGGATACTTTGATAACCAAAGGGTTCAAACTTAAGAAGCGGTTTATTGAAAAAGCCGAATTGATGCGCCTTATGTACGTGGCCTTCACAAGAGCCAAAAACCATTTGTTTATCGTGGGGGAAGATAAGGACAGCAAAAGCTCGTATGCCGATAATCAGGAAAATTTCGCTCAATGGATTAATCTCGCAAAAAAGAAAAACAAGCGCATAGCGGATTACTTCTATAAAGGCCCGCTTGAAAACGAGGAAGCAAAAGAAGAGGAAAAAATCGTTATCGCCGAAAATAAATATTTGGATTTAAGCTTGCTGAAAAAGCCCTATCCGCATATGGAAAGCTCTCGTTTGCCCCTTAAATTCAGCGTTACCGAATTAAGCAAAACAGAAGACTATTCGGAAGAGGAATATGAGCCCAAAACGGTTTATCTTACCCAAGAAGAAAGGGTGGCCGAAGGAGTGATTTATCACAAGCTCATTGAGTTTTTGGATTTTTCTTTGACATCAAAAGCCGACATTGAAAGACAAATAAAAAAGTTTATCAAAGAGGGCAAACTTAAAGAAGAGGAAACAAAAAGTCTGGATTTAAATATAATGGTAACGACGCTTAACAGTGAAATTCTGGAAAAAGCGCGGCAAAGCGGCAATTATGTCAAAGAGAAAAAATTTATGCTGTATTTGCCGTATAATTTAATCGATAAGGCTTCCCGCGTTGCCGATAAGGTTCTGGTGCAGGGAGCCATAGATTTATTGATTTTGGGCAAAGAAAACATAATTGCGGATTTTAAGTTTACCCGAAGCGGCGAGGAAAACATCAAAAAACGCTACAAAGCCCAGCTTGACCTCTATAAATTGGCGGTAGAAAGCTTGCTCGGCATAAAAGTTCATCGACAGATTATTTATGTAATCAACAAAAACAGAGAAATAGAACTATCAAAAATTTAATAAAACAGTCAATTTACTTGTAAAATGTGTTGCAATATCATTGTTTTGTGATATAATAAAAATAATTTAGCCTATTCTAACAGGAGAGCATCATGCAAGCTTTTGAAAACGTATTTCTTACTCCCATTAAGGAATTCTTATCGCAGACCGAATTGGGAGCCGACTTGATGTTGGCAATAATGGGAATGGTCGCCATGGTTGTAGTTTTTTTGATATCCTTGCTTATTATGAATGTCAGCCATGTTAAGAGTTTTGCCAAAAAATTAAAGGAAGCTACCGCTTATCTTAATGACGGCGATGAAATCACCGAAGAAAATGTGGAAGGATTCAATGAAAAACTTAAGGCCATGCCCGAAAGCGTGCAAAGGGGGTGGGGAGCGTTTCTTGACCAAAAGGTAGGTTATCCGTCCGATTACATACTTGCCCGAGATGTTCTCACCGAAAAGAAATACAGCGGCAGAAGCAAGGCCGGCAAAGCTTTCTTAGCCATAGCCGGCGCCTTAGTGGTTGCTTTGGTGGTTTGGCTGGAATATTTGATTAACAAAGGCGGCAGTCTGGCTCAAGTGGGTTTAAGCGATTTTACCTCTAATTTTGAGCTTGTGGGCGCTATATTGGCGGCGTTTTGCGCGCCTTGGCTGGTATATACCGCGCTTAAAGTCACGCTGAATATTTTGTACGGCAAGCAATACTCCAAGCTGGAAAAGGCGTTTTCCGAATTTCAAAACGCGCTTGACGACAAAGTGTTGATTTACGCTGAGGAAGAAGATGAGTTTGTGTCCGAAAATATCGGCGAAATTAATGCCGCCATCGAGGAAATTATTTTAGACAAGCTTCAAAATAAGCAGATTGTGGAGATAGTAACCGCGCCCAAGATTGAAGAAAAGGAAATTGTGGACGAACCTGTGGAAACCATAAGCAATGACTTGAACGCCGCCGAAGAGGAATTGGCTCAAATCAAGGTTGATGAGAACGACAATGACAGTGCCGATGACGATAACGACGACGGCGCCATAAAAATCATCGATAACGACGAGGGCGGCGGCGAGGGGGCGGCTCCTTCCGGTTCGGCCTTGACGGCGGAGCAAAAACAGGCGCGCCTTGAAGGACTTATTGCGATAATAGACATGGCGTGTTATCATGATGATAAGGTTACCAGAGAACAAATAGAGGAGCTTGCGATAATTATAGAAAACGAGCGCCTTTATGGGGAGCATAAAGATAGAGACAAGGAAATATTGGAAGAATGTTTGCGCAAACTTGCCCAAAAATATGACAGTATGACGGATAAAGCCATTGCGTAAACGGCGAATAAAAAACCAAAAACAATAAGGAGCCGAAAGTAGTTATGGATACCGACCCTTTGAGTTATAACTTAACAGAACCGTAATGAAACCATATTTTGATTATGGACAGGCTTTTGCCTTGCGAAAAAAAGATATGGTTTCATATCTTTTTTTTGTTACAAGGAGGTAAAAAATGATAAACATTTATCAGACCGATCAACGCACAGGACATGTCATGGAGATTTCTTCCGAAATCATAGGAGGAATGGATCTTAACAACAAATGGATACACCTCACCAATCCCACCGACCAAGAAATAGAACTGGTGGCAAGAGCTACCGGCGTAAGCGAAGACACCATAAAGGCGGCGCTTGACGAAGAAGAACGCGCTCGTATTGAGGTTGAGGACGAGGCCACGCTTACCATTTTCGACATTCCGAAAATAGAGGAAGAATCCAACTATTTCTCTTATTCCACAATGCCCTTCGGATTTATTATTACGAAGACGACCACGATAACGGTTTGTTTGAAAGAAACCTCTTTGACGCACAGCTTTACCAATAACCGCGTTAAGACTTTCTCCACTTACAAGAAATCCAGATTTCTGTATTTGCTTTTGTATAATACGCATGTAAAGTATTTGCAGTATTTAAGGCAGATAGACAAGGCTTCGGCGCGTATTCAAAACGAGCTTCATAAATCTACCAAAAACAAGGAATTGATACAGCTTTTGGACTTGGAAAACTCCTTGGTGTACTTCTCCACATCGCTTAAAGCCAACGGGGTGGTTATAGAAAAGCTCAATCGTACCGACATCATAAAGCGTTATGAAGAAGACATGGATTTGATAGAAGACGTGGCTATCGAAAACCGCCAAGCGCAAGAAATGTGTAATATTTACAGAGACATACTTGCCAGCACCATGGACGCTTACGCTTCGGTTATTTCCAACAATCTCAACATAGTAATGAAATTGCTTACCAGTTTAACGGTTATTTTGTCCATACCCACTTTGTTGGCATCGCTATGGGGTATGAATACCGGCGTGCCCTTTCAGGGCAAAGCGTGGGGCTTTTATGTGGTTACCGCGATATCGCTTATAGCTACCATTATCGTTACCGTCATTCTTTACAGGAAGAAAATGTTATGATAAGACCGTTCCTGCCCTGCTTTTAAGATTATTTTATGATAAATCGATAAGCAATTGTAATAATTCTTAGGTTATGCTATACTAATAAAGTATATTTCCATAGGGTGAAAGCAAGGAGCCAGTATATAATGAACGGTATGATTGACGCTAATATCCGGAAAAAACCGCAAGTCAAAAATTCTCATAAAATAGCGTTGGGCGTGGGGGATTTCGGTTACAGTCTTATATCAAGCACGGTAGCCACATATATTATGACTTTCGGCACAATGGCCGTAGGTGTCAGCGGAACTCTGATGGGCGTAGCAGTGGCCATAGGAACGATTTTTGACGCGGCTTCAGACCCTATCGTAGGTTATTTGTCGGATAATTCCCGCAACAGATTTTTTGGCAAAAGACACGGCTTTATGCTGTTTGGTCTTTTATTATTGGTATTGACAAGCGTTTTTATATGGGCGGTTCCGCCCGATTTTTCGCCGATAGGGCAATTTATATGGTTCGCGGTGGGACTTACCTTGATAAGAACTTGGAATACTTTGTATTATACTCCGGTAGGAGCCTTTTCGGTGGAAATGAGCGACGACTATAACGAGCGTACCACCATACAAGCGGTAAGGTCGATTTTTTATATTATCGGTATGATACTTCCCATAGTTTTAATGGGTATTTTTCAAAATAAGTACACCGTTTACGACGAAGCCGGAAAGGTGTTGGTTAAAGGTCAATTTTCCGTTCAAGGTTATATAGATTTTTCTTATGTTGCGGCATCCATAGCAATTATTTGCACTGTGTACATGTTCGTTATGACTTTTTCCAACGTGCCTCGAATAAGAGCCAAGCAGCTTAAAGACGAACAGCAAGCGCAGACAAGGAAAAAGCTTAAAGATGTCTTAATAGATTTCTTCAATGTCTTGAAAAATAAAGACATGCGGTATATAATTTTTGGCTATTCCACCGCCATGGTAGCCGCCACGCTGATAATTACCCTTGGCTTCCATGTGTTTACGTTTACTTTTGTTACCACTACTACGCAAATGTATACGCTTATGGGGGGATTGCTGTTTATGACCATAGCGGGGCAACCTGTTTGGATGATTTTGTCGAAGAAAACCGACAAAAAGAAAACAATGCTAATCGGCTTGTTCCTCAGTTTTATCGGCGCCTTTGCTTTGCTGATAATGTTCTTTTTCAGAAAACCGATAAATGATTTTATGGCTCAAAAATTTATAAATATGGCGGTATTGCTGCCGCCGCTGATGATAGCTGGGATGGGAACGGGCGTTCTCTATTCCATGCCGCTTGCTTTAATAGGGGATGTCATAGCCAAGCAAAGCAAAGAAATAAAAGGCGAAAAAACGGGCACTTACGCGGGCATGATGACGCTGGCGTACAAGACCAGCCAAGCGCTTACCCAATTGGTTGCGGGCACGGCGCTGGATGTGATGGGCTTCAAGGAGGGAAGTCCCGTTCAGACCGAACAGGTGGCCTCGTCCATAGGGCTTTTCCTCTTTATAGGCATTATCCTTGCCATTTCGGGAGGAATTTTCATTTACAGCAGACTTAAAGTAAGCAAAGAAGAAGTTACCAAGATACTGGAGGAACAAAATAATGCTTAATATGTTGCCCACAAACGATCGAAAACTACTGGGCTCTATGTCCTTTAAGATTTTCTCTTCTCCGTTTGAAGGGGATATCGGTTATATATTTTACGAGGACGATAAGCCCATAGGTTTTGCCAAATTGGTTGTGGGCGATACCTCAATTATATCCGCGATAGGAATTTTGCCCGATTACAGAGGAAAAGGATACGGTGATTTCTTTACCCGCTCCATACTCTTCCGCCTTACTCAGATATCGCGCAAAATAGTGGTGAATTATATTGACGATTACTATTTGAAGTTTGGATTTATTCCAAAGGACAATATTATGGAAATAGAATCCTACAAACTTACTTTTAACGAAAAAAATCATCATTGTTGACAATGGGGAGGAACAGCTAATAACATGGAAGCTTCAAATTTCATTGAAAACATAATTATCGGCGATTTGGAAAGCGGCAAGCACAAAGATATTGTTACCCGTTTTCCGCCCGAACCCAACGGCTATTTGCATATCGGCCACGCCAAAAGCTTGTGCATAAATTTCGGCATTAAAGAAAAATTCAAGGGAAAATGCAATTTGCGTTTTGACGACACCAACCCTGTAAAAGAAGACGTGGAATATGTGGAAGCGATTAAAGAAGACATAAAATGGCTGGGCTTTGAATGGGATGAAGAAAGATATGCCAGCGATTATTTCGAGCAGCTATATCAATACGCGGTATTGCTTATAAAAAAGGGCCTTGCTTATGTGTGCGATTTGTCCGCCGAGCAAATCAGGGAAACAAGGGGCACGCTGGCGGAGCCCGGCGTGGAAAGCCCTTATCGCAACAGGAGCGTGGAAGAAAATCTCAAGCTTTTTGAGCAAATGCGCCAAGGCAAATTCGCGGATGGCGAAAAAGTGCTTCGCGCCAAAATAGATATGGCGTCCGGCAACATAAATATGAGAGACCCCGTTATGTATAGGATTTTGCGGGCGCATCATCACAGAACGGGCAATGACTGGGTGATTTATCCCATGTATGATTTTGCCCATCCCTTAAGCGATGCCATAGAGGGAATTACCCATTCCATCTGCACATTGGAGTTTGAAGACCACAGGCCTTTATACGACTGGTTTGTGAAAAATTGCGAGTTCAAAAATCCTCCTCAACAAATAGAGTTCGCGAGGCTCAATATTAAAAACACCATAATGAGCAAAAGATACCTCAAACGATTGGTGGACGAGGGCATAGTGGAAGGCTGGGACGATCCCAGAATGCCCACATTGAGCGGAATGAGAAATAGAGGATATCCCCCTCAAGCCATAAAAAACTTTTGCGCCATGGTAGGAGTGGCCAAAGCCAACAGCGAAGTGGACGACAAGCTGTTGGATCATTGCGTGAGGGATTATCTTAATGTCAACGCGCCCAGAGCCATGATAATTGAAAGACCGCTTAAGATAATTATCGAGAACTGGGAAGAGGGAAGGACGGAGGAAATAACCCTTCAGAATAAACCCGGAGACGACAGCGGCGGCACCCATACCGTAAGATTCGGCAAAGAAGTATATATTGACCAAAGGGACTTTTCCTTAAATCCTCCTCCCAAATATCACAGATTAGTAAAAGGCGGCATGATAAGGCTTAAAGGGGCGTATATATTAAAATATTCTTCGGTGGACTTGGCCGAAGACGGCTCTGTAAAAGCCGTTCGTTGCAACTATATCGAAAAAAGCAAATCAGGAGAGGAAAACAGCAAGATTAAAGTTAAGGCGACGGTGCAATGGCTGAATTGCGAAGACGCCGTTAAGTGCAAATTATATAAGTATTCGTCTTTGCTTGTCGACGAAAGCGAGGGCAAAAGCGATTTTGACGAAAGAATAAATCCTAATTCCTTGGAAATAGTGGAAAACGCGTTGGTTGAGCCGTTTTTGCTTGAAGAAAAAATCGGTAATTGTTACCAATTTATCAGGGAAGCCTATTACAAATATGCGCGCAACGAAGGAGGGATTCCCGTATTTTATCGAATTACCGAGCTCAAAGACAGCTATAAAATACCTACGCCATAATCAGCTAAAATAAATTAAAAAAAAGTTAAATAATTCGCTTAAACCTATTGAAATTATTTTAATTTAATTATATAATTAGTAATATATGTGAAAATGGGCGTATGTTTTTTTGCCTGTTAGACCGTTGTAAAGGAGAAGTATAATGAGTAAGTCTGAATTGGTAAAAAATCAAGCGGAAGCGGCTGATTATTCCGCGGTAAATGCAAAGCAAGCTAAAGATGACACCGACGCCGCAGGGAATTCCGCTTTCGAAAGGGAAGTCCAACTTAACCTTGACAAAGAAAGACTTACATATATTTGCGATTATTGCGGCAAAGTGAACGGCATATCCGAACCCAGATGCGCCAGATGCGGCAAAAGAAGACCGCGCGGCGAATACATAAAAGCCGTAAGCGCTGTGAGAAACGCAAGAAAGTTCAGAGAAGAGCTTTTGAACAGACAATCAATGGAAGACGAAAAAATCAGGCAAAGCTTTATAAGCATGGACGCGGCGTCTTATATCCCCAAAGATCAAGACGCACTCACCGAACAAGATAAGAAAAAGGCGGCAAGGGAAGCTGTTTTGCAAGTAATCGCCGCCGAAAAGTTTGCCGATGAAATAAGCAAAGACGGCAAAGCCGCTTTGGACGGCGATTTGCAAAAAATTATCGCGGCCGAAAGGGAGGAAGCCATTGATTATGCCGCCGAACAACTGCTTTCCGAAAGAACGGCAAAAGAGCGTTTGGCAGCCGATCAAGAGCCCGAAAAAGAAGAAGCCAAGAAACAAGCGGCAAGAAGAGCGGTAATGCAAATAATAGCCGCCGAAAAAGCCGCTCAAGACGAATTAAAGAAACATAAGGACGCTTTGAGCAAAGCGGCGCTCAAAAGAATTGAGGAAGAAAGAGATTTGGCCGCTAAAGAAGCTTGCGCAAAATTCCTTGCCGAAAAAGAGGGAATCGAAAAATCGGAAGGGAAAATTTATGCCGAAAGAGACGCCGTCAAGAGAATTTTGGAGCAAAAAAAGGCTTTCAGCGGCGGCGGTTATTACCCGCAAGACGGATACTCTCAATTTTTCACTCAAAACAGCAGGATTATTCAGCCTTTGGTCGTAGTGCCTTATGTAAACCCCAATCAGCCTTTATTACAATACAGGCCCAATCAGGTTTATCGTTTTGTGCCCAATTCTTATCAACAGCAGCAACCCAAAACTGAATCTTCTCAGCCTGCCGCTCCTCCGCAATGGGCGCCTGTAGCTGAAACGGCGCCTTTGCAAGAACAGGAAATTCCCGAGAAAAAAGCTAAAAAAACCAAGAAAAAGAAAGAGGTTGTGGTTACCGGCGGCAAGCTCGGAGTAAGATTGACGGCATTGTTTACGGCGTTATTGGTTTTGGGCTTTATGGCCGCTTTATGGTTTTTGCCTTTATTGTCTCCGGACGTATACACGGACAACAACGCCAATCTCAGCATCATAGCCGCTTTCGGCGAGCTTTTGCAGGACGGCATAAATGGCATCTTTGGAACCGATATATCTATTTTAAGTTCCAATTCCTATGTCGCGTTTATCAGGGATTTGGATTTTATGGGGGGTATAGTATTACCGTTCGGATTAGTGATCGCGTTGGTAAGCTATATCGTTTTGTTTATTAAGTCCATAATAAGGCTTATTACCGGCAAAGCGTCAAGCAAGGGATTGTTTATTGCCATATTTGCTTGTGTTTTCATACAGCTTATCGTGGTGGGAGCTTATCTTGTAACAAACGCCGCGGGTATGGATTTCTTTAAGAATATTGAGTATTCGCTGTATGCGGCCGAAGGGTTAAGCCTGCTTATGATAGTTCCCGCGATAATATGCAAAAAGAATAAGTAATATGATTCAAAAACACAAAGTTTTCAGCATAAAGTAAAGAACAAAAGCATGATGCCTAAGCCGAATGATTTATTAGGATTAAGGTAATAAAAATATATTACTGTATAAAGGAGCAATATCTATGCCAAAACCCCAACAACAGAGAGAGGCATCGCCCCAAAGCTTTGAGCGCATGGCTGATATGGAGCGCATAGCGCGCGCAGATTATTTAAGCTCGCCTTATTACAGAGCATTTATTGAAGCCCGCGCACAGAGCGATGGTTACGGCGGCATTCCTTATTACACGAGAAGCGGCAATTCTTATCGCCAAAGAAGCAGCGGAACGGCAAAGAAGAGGGGGACTTTTGCGGCAGTTCAAGGTTACAGAAGAAGAAAAGGCTTTATCGCTCTTACTCTCATATTTATGTTGGTAATAATAGCGATAGCGGTTTTAGGATACATAAGCGGAATTGTACCCGAATATATTTCCCTTTTCGTCAAAGCGGAGGGCAGCGATCTTGAGCATATTTCCATTGTCGATCCCGTTATGGGAGCGCTCAAGAAGTTCGCGGGAATGGAAACGGAAAGCGTTTTTTATACCGAAGCTTTGGAAAATGTGGAGAACGAAAGCAACCTTGCCACCAAAATCGCATATTACGCTTTGCCCGTTGTCATTGCGTTAAGCGTAATATTTGCGCTGATTATCTTGATAATGGCTTTTGCCGCTCTGTGCAAAAGAGGAATTAATAAAGGCTATGTGGCAAGAAAAACCAAGTATGGGTTCCTATGCTTGCTGTTATTCCTTTTCTCGTTGTTTACTGTGGTGTGCGGAATAGTCTGGAACGGAAAGGGCTTAACGGAAATTACCGGTTTCTTTATGTCTCAAGCATCGTATATCAATGCCGGCTATGGATTGTTCGGATTGGTGGGGTGTTCTTTATTGGGCATGATATTTAACTGGTGCTCTTACAGTAAAGTAAAAGGATAATTATTAAGGAGCAAAAAGGAGAGTATTATGGCAAAGAGAACAAAGCTCGAACAGCCGAGCAGACCTGCAAGGACCATGAAACCCGTTTATCGCGTTATCGATCCTAACGGCACTATACCCGTGGCAAAACCTTCCAGCAATATACAGCTTACGCCCATTGTGATGCCTGTATCCTTTGTGCCTTATTCCACACAGTCGCAGCCTATATTGACGGAAGAGGACTACGATTACGATTATTGATAACGGAAAAACAACAATGATATAATTATTGAAGTTTTACTTGAAATATGTTACACTAACAAGTAGTTTTCTTAAACTACTCTTAAAAAAATGAACTTGAATCCCGACATGGGGGTGTGTATGGCAGCCAAAGGCAAGAAGAATAACTTGAATACATATAACGGCAATATGTCTTTCCCATATGCTGCTTTACCCACTTTAAGACAACAGCCAGGAATAAGCCCCTACGCCCCCAAACAGCAATTACAAAGAAGCAAAAAGAGCTCAGGTAAAAAGAGAAAGAAGGTTGATCCCAATCGGAAATACCGTTTGGAGAAAGAAAAAAGAATAAGAAAAGGCAGAGACTATTTCTTCGTAATGAGGAAGTTTGTCTGCTTTTTGGTATTTATTCTCTTTGCCGTGTGCTTGGGAGTATTCGCCCTCGGCTACCTTAATATTCTTCCCGATTATGTGTCTTTGTTTGTGGAGCCCGATTATACTCCCAAAGACGAAAGATTTACGGAGAATGAAGAGGGAGTGCTTGTGAAGGTTGAAGACAAGAGCGCGCATTATTCCGCTATGGACCCCATAAGCGGCTTTATCAAAAAAATGTTCGGCATGGAAAATATATTGGGACCTTCACAAAAATATGACTCCATGGTGGAAAAGGCTGAATCGGGAGCCACCGATATGATAACTTCCATGATTTTGACCTATTTCCCCATAGCTATGGTATTATATATATTGACGGCGTTGATATCCATGATAAAAGCGTTTTTGGCAATGTTCGGCAAAAGGATATACCGCTTGTTCGGATTAAGCGCCATATGGATGATAATCTTCGGCGCCGTGACAGCTATAGGCGGAATGGCAAGCAATCTGCCTCCTGAAAGCGCTTTGAATTTTGGGGAGCTTGTGCCGTTTTTGATGTCTTATCTTACAAGGATGACAAACGCAGGTCCCCAAACAGCGGCAGGGTTCGGTTTGTTCGCGTTGTTGGGAGTGCCGGTGATCATAATCATATTGTCTATGTTTATGAAACGAAAAGTACCTTACAGTATATTTGATTAAGAAGGAGTGATTCTTATGGCAAAGAAAAGAAAGAATGCGCAACGGTTGCAGACGCAGGCGCCGCCCGTAAGAAAGAACGGACAGCCGGAAATAATATACGCCAAAGTTCCTGTGGGAACTCCGATTGCCAAGCCTGCTTCCAATATCCAGCTTACGCCGATTGTGCAGCCAATAGCGTTTGTGCCTTATTCCACCAGCAGACAGCCGCTGCTGGTAATGGACGACTATGAAGACGGATATGAGGATTATTAAAACCAGCTCACATAATTAAGTAAGGAGATTATTATGGCTAAGAAACCATTTGAATATACGGCTTTGGATAATGAATGGTCGGAAGAAGAGGAATTTACTTCCGAGGAGAATAAATCTTCATCGGCGGGAGTTCAGCTTTCGCCCATAATCCAGCCCATAGCGTTTGTGCCGTACAGTACGCAGGACCAGCCTCTTTTGCAATACGGAGACAGCAACGGCTATAGTTATGAACAAGCGCAGGCCGAAGAAGACCAAGAAGACATTGAGCGGACTTACGAATACGATACCGTCAAAAAAGTCCGTTTTACGCCCATATTTTTATCCGTATTAAGCTTGCTGGTAATAGCTGTAATTGTCGCCGGCGAATTTGTATTGCAGCAGTATCTTTCCATTAACGATAATATCAGCGGATACGCTTATATTATGCAGCTGGTGGATATGGTCACGGCAGGCCAATTGGTTATTGCCGATTTGGTTATTCCGGGAGCGGTGGCGCTCATCGCTTTGTTTGCGTTAATAAATTTTATTGCCGGACTTATTAAGATGAAGTCCAGAGGCGCTTGCGCAATATCCAAGCTGTGCCTGTTCTTTATGATAACTTTGTCGTTGACGTTAACGCTTATAAATATAATGAACGACGCGGAAATTAATTACGGACTTTATATTGTTACGGGTTTGTCGCTGTTGTCATTAATTATCGGTTATTTAACCCGTAAAGATGAAAAATACAAATAAAGCCGCGACATAAAGAATAAGGATTCAAGCCTTAAAGGAGTTATGTTATGAGTAGAAGAAGCAGAAAGAAAAGATATGGCGATATCAATGAGCCGATGGTGGCCCCTCAATCAACGCCCAATACTCAGGTGTATATGCCTTTCCCCATGCCTGTGCAGCCCAATGTGGCGGTTGTGATGCCTAACACCGGCAATTATCAGTCATACGGCGCGGGAACAATAATAGGTTTGCCGCAATATCAATCTATAGACGAATACGGCAGGGTGTTCCAACCACCGATTATTTACGGAGCGCAGCCTTGTTCGGCTCCCATTCCCGTCCCCAGACCTGCGTCCATTGTGCAGACCACGCCCATAACCATGCCATTGCAGATAACCTATGAAAAACAATTGCGGGAATAGCAAATAGGAAGGAAGGTAGAATATGAATAACGAAAACTTTAACCAGCAGGATTTTAATGCCACAAATCCATCCCGAGCCCAAAACCCCACAAAACAGGAAGCTTCCGTTCCGCCCTTAAGCAACGGAAAATGGGAGCCTGTCGATCCGGCTACTTTGGGTTTTACGGTAAGCGGAAATATGAATCAGCCTATTTTGGGACCTGACGGCAATTATTATTGCATAAGCAATTCCCAACCGGAATTCAGCAGCATACAAGCCAATCTAAACAATGCGGTGCCCACTCCTTCTTCCATAGTGCAACTTCCGCCCATTGTGCAGCCTATTGCGCTTGTGCCTTTTGCTTCCCAGAATCAGCCTTTGTTGCAATATGATCCCAATTACCGTCCTCCGGAGCCTTCGCAGTCGCAATCCGCTCCCGCTCCCAAGTATCGCTTGAAACCCTACAAAGGAATATCTTTAATTCAGATACTTTGTTCGGTGGCGACAATTGTATTGCTTGTTTTGCTTACGGTAATTGATGGACAAAGAGGCATTGTGGATTGGAGCGAATACGCCGCCACCGGCCTTGACACCATATACGGTTTGCTGGCAGTCTTCGGCATAAGCGTTGGCAGCAGCGTATATTACGATAAATTATTGAGCGCGCATTTTACGTCCGACCTTGGTCAAGCGTTTTCGTCGGACTGGCTTATGTCGGCGATGTATTTGCTGATACCCGCCTTTGTCGTTATAGCCTTGTTAATTTCCGTAATACTCGTTATTGCTTACCTTGTAAAAATGGGCAAGCAAAAATCGCCAAGAGGCTTCAATGCGGGCGCTCTTATAAATTTATGTCTTATCGGGGCGGTTATCGCCATGGTCTTTGGCATATCTCAAAGGCAGAATATGGAGCTTATGCCGGGGTTGGCGCTTTATATCGCGGCGGCAATAAATTTGTTTATGATAATATTCCCGTATTTTGCCAAGAAAAACGCCTATGTCTTGGACGCAATGGCGTTAAAGCAAACTTATATATTGGATAACGCGCAAGCATAAAACATGTCGAAGGCGGTAAATAAATTATTATTTAGCGCCTTTTTGGATAAACTTATTAAAGTATGGATTACATAATATAGGAGAAAACGATATGGTATTGGAAAAAGTAAAGAGTTTGATAGCGGAGCAGCTTGGAATAAGCGAAGAGGATATTACCGAAGAAAGCTCTTTAGTTAATGATTTGGGAGCGGACTCCTTGGATATCGTGCAAATGCTGATAAGTTTGGAAAAGGAATTCGGCATAATTTTCGGCGACGAGGAAATAAAAGCCATTAAAACGGTGGGAGACGCGGTAAAATTTATCGATACGCATAAATAAAATTATTTACCCGAAAAAACCGTTGACATATTCATAAATAATTGGTATATTATTAAGGCACCCTTAGGGGGTGTTAATTTTTTTGGAGGTTTTCGGCGATGCGCGTTAAGATTACCCTTGCTTGTACCGAATGCAAGCAACGCAACTATGACTCAACGAAAAACAAAAAGAATACTCCCGACAGAATGGAGATAAATAAATATTGCAGATTCTGTAAAAAACATACATTGCACAAGGAAACCAAATAAGGGGGGGCTATGGCAAAACTCGACAACAGGCCAGAAATACCTGACCTTGAAATTCACTCAAAAGAGACTCTCGCCAATAAGGTTAAGCCCCAAAGACAGAAAGGCAAAAAGGACGGCAAGAAGAAGTTTTCGTTAAGCAAGGTTTTTCGCGAAATGATAAGCGAGCTCAAGAAGGTGGATTGGGCTCCGCTAAAAAGCACCAAAGACAATAGCGGCGTTTTGACTCAAACGGGAACCGTGCTTATCGTAGTATTATTTTTCATGATATTCATAGCGCTTTTTGATACGGGTTTGACCAAGTTGCTTGAGCTCTTGCTTGAAAGCGCCAGCCCTAAATAAGCTTGGGGTTAAAAGCGCAAGCATTAGGTTGAATGATTAGGAGTAATAAATGGAAAACACGGAAAATTTAAAATGGTATGTCATACATGTTTTCTCTTCTTACGAAACGGTTGTTAAGAACAATCTCGAAAAGATGATAGAAAACAATAATCTGCAAGATTATATCAAAGAGATATCCATACCCACCAAAGAAGAAATCGTAGAGAAAAACGGCAAAAGAAAAATCGTGGAAAGAAAGAAATTTCCGGGATATGTCTTTGTTAAAATGATATATTCCGACCATTTATGGTATATGATCACCAACACAAGAGGAGTAACGGGTTTTGTAGGTCCTCAAGGCAAGGCTTTGCCCCTTACCAATGATGAAATTAAGAGAATGGGACTGGAGAAGATAACCGCCGAAGAATTTGACATCAAGGTGGGCGACAACGTAAAGGTTATCTCGGGCGCGCTTGAAACCTTCCTCGGCGTGGTGGATGATGTGTCAATCGAAAAACAAAAAGCAAGAGTTATCGTTCATATGTTCGGAAGACAAACGCCGGTAGAGCTTGACTTTAATCAAATAGAAAAGATATAAGGATAGATATAATCTATAGATAAAAATTAATAATTACTTATTATATGGGAGAGAGATAAAAATCTTATTAATTTATCTCTCGTTAGCACCAAGTAGTCATGGAGGTAATTGACTATGGCAAAAAAAGTAACGGCAGTGGTAAAGCTGCAATTACCGGCAGGAAAGGCGACGCCGGGACCGCCTGTCGGCTCCACATTGGGACCTCACGGTATCAATATTCCTGCGTTTACAAAAGAATTTAACGAAAAGACGGCTCAGCAAGCGGGACTTATTATTCCCGTGATTATGACAATTTACGCCGATCGTTCTTTCAGCTTTGTGCTTAAAACACCGCCCGCGCCCACTCTTATTAAGAAAGCATGCAAGATAGAATCAGGCAGCGCGGCTCCGAACAGGGATAAGGTGGCGAAGATAACCAAGGCGCAGCTGGAAGAGATAGCCAAAATAAAAATGGCCGACCTTAACGCGGCATCGCTGGAAGCCGCCGTCAGCATGATAGCAGGCACTGCCCGCAGCATGGGCGTAGCCGTGGAAGACTAAGGAGGTTGACATGAAAAGAGGAAAAGCGTATTTGGATTCCTTAGCTTCTTATGAGAAGAATAAGCAATACGATAAAGAAGAAGCGATGGAGATTGTTCTTCACAACGCCAAAGCCAAGTTTGACGAAACCATTGAATTACATTGCAAATTGGGCGTAGATCCAAGGCATGCCGACCAACAAGTCAGAGGCGTAGTGGTGCTTCCCCATGGAACCGGCAAGACCTTAAGAGTGCTTGTTATAGCAAAAGGCGCCAAAGCTGATGAAGCGGAAGCGGCAGGCGCTGATATCGTGGGCGCCGAGGAAATCGTCCAAAAGATACAGGGCGGTTGGTTTGATTTTGACGTTTGCGTAGCCACTCCCGACATGATGGGGCTTGTGGGCAGACTGGGCAAATTGCTTGGTCCCAAAGGGCTTATGCCCAATCCCAAATCGGGAACGGTAACAATGGACGTGGCAAGAGCCGTTAAGGACATTAAAGCGGGTAAAGTGGAATACCGTGTTGATAAAACCGCTATTGTGCATTGCCCCATAGGCAAGAAATCTTTCGGCAAAGAAAAGCTTTTGGAGAACTTTGACACTCTTATGTCCGCTTTGGTTAAAGCCAAACCCGCCGCGGCGAAAGGCCAATATATCAGAAGCTTGAGTTTGGCTCCCACTATGGGCCCCGCCGTAAAAGTAAACTTTAAGGTGTAAAAAGATTGACAAATAAATAAACAACCAATATAATAAAAAAGTCCGTTCAAAGACTGCAGGTACCCGCTTAAGGGTTCAAACCATAAAGGGCCCGCACAGAATGGCAGAAGGAAACAAATATTGTTTTGGGATATTTCGCTCCGCTGCTTTCGTTTTGAACGGCGGAGCTTTTAATTAATAAATAAGGAGGTAGATAATGTCAGTTGGCAGAGACAAAAAAGTCGCAAAGGTTGCCGACATCAAGGAAAAGCTGTCCAACGCCTCGTCTTTTGTGCTTATTGACTACAAAGGCTTGACGGTGGCGCAGGATACCGAGATGCGCAATGCCTTCCGCGAAAAAGGCGTCATTTACGAAGTAATGAAAAACAGACTGCTCAACCTTGCGCTTAAAGATATGGGATATGACCAATTTGCGGATTATCTTAAAGGACCGACCGCGGTTGCCATGGGAACTTCCGATATAGCGGCTCCCGCTAAAGTGGCTTTGGACAAATCCCAATTGTTTAAGAAAATGCAAATTAAATGCGGCATGGTGGACGGAATTTTCTTGGACGGAGAAGGCTGCAAAAAGCTTGCCCAATTGCCTTCAAGAGAAGGGCTTATTTCGCAAATACTCGGTTTGCTGCAAGCTCCTATCGCGGCATTGGCAAGAGCGTTGTCGGCTATAGCCGAAAAACAAGCTGAAGCTTAAAAAAACAAAAAAATAAAAAATTATTATATGGAGGAAGTATAAAATGGCAGATATCGCTAAAATAATCGAAGAGATAAAGACTTTGACAGTTATGGAACTTAATGACCTTGTAAAGGCGCTTGAAGAGGAATTTGGAGTAAGCGCGGCGGCTCCCATGGCGGTAGCGGCAGGCGCGGTTGCGGGAGCGGCTCCCGAAGCGGCGGAAGAAGAAAAGACGGAATTCGACGTTATTCTTAAGGCCGCCGGCCCCAATAAGATTCAAGTCATCAAAGCAGTAAGGGAGATTACCGGTCTTGGATTGGTAGACGCCAAAGCTCTTGTAGACGGAGCTCCCAAGCCCGTTAAAGAAGGCGTAAGCAAAGACGCCGCCGCCGAAATCGAAGAAAAGCTTAAGGCTGTGGGCGCCGAAGTCGAAGTTAAATAATACCGTATCAAAAATGACAATCAGCCCAAAGATAGTAATCTTTGGGCTGATTGATTTACGCAAATTTAAGTTATTAAATACTTTTTACGGTTTAATCCGAGTGGCGCATTTTGTGGAAAGCATCATGTCTCCCACCAAAATGGAGCTGGCGTTGCAACGGTCGTTTTTGTTGTATACGCAATTGGCAATGCATTGCACTACATCAGGCGCGTCGCTCAGAAATTCTTCAGCGGCTTCCAGCTCGGCAAAAGTTTGTTCCAGCGCCCCTCCGGCGCGTTTTATTTTGGTGTCGCATATGCCTTTTTCGTTAATAAGAATTATCCCCGCTGTGCAATGATTTTTTAAGTTGTGCTGACAATTGCTGGTAGTGCATTTCAATTGTAACATAAATTGGCATTCTCCTTTTTACAATGGTAGTATGTAAAAAGATTTTTAAATAAATTCACGGTTTGACTTTTTTCTTTTTTTAATTTAAGATAAAAATAATGTTTAGCATTTAAGAATGTTTAGGGAAAAGATTTTGGTTATTATCGATTAAAATATATTGGGAGCCGAAATGAAAATAATTTTATTGCAGGATTTTAAGACTCTTGGGAAAAAAGACGATATAGTGGAAGTGAGCGACGGATACGCAAGGAATTTTCTTTTGCCCAAGAAAATAGCCAAGGAAGCCACTAAGAGCGTTATCAACGAGCGCCAACAAAAGCTGGAAAAGGAAAGAAGAGAGAAAGAGGCCGAAAGGCAAAAAGCTGTCGAACTTAAAGAAATACTCAGCAAAAAAACCATAGAAGTGCGGGTAAAATGCGGCAACGGCAAAATGTACGGCAGCGTAACTTCTCAAGATATAGCAAAAGCCCTTGCGGAGCAGGGGTTTGAAATCGATAAGAGGAAAATAACTATTTTAGAGCCCATAAAACAATTAGGGGTTTATACGGTGGACGTTTGGCTGTACGCCGAAACGGTGGCCAAACTGAAAATTAATGTGGTAAAAGCCGAATAAATAAAATTGTCGTTGGGCGTATACTAACTTCAAGGGGAAAAAATATGTACGATATTTTATTGTATGTGTCGGCGTTTTTACTTCTGCCAGCGATAATATATTCAATTTATGTAAGTTTTAAGGTTAACGGCGTATACAGGCAATATGCCCAAATACACGCCCAATCGGGCATGACGGCTTATGAGGTCACCCGCCGCATGCTTAAGAACGCCGGGTTGAGCGATGTAAAAATCGATAGGGTAAGAGGAAGTCTGACTGACCGTTATAATCCCAAAAACAATACGATTTTTTTGTCGGACAGCGTGTTTTCTTCCACTTCGGTCGCCGCAATCGGAGTGGCGGCCCACGAAACGGGACACGCCATACAATATAATACCAATTATCTGCCCGTAAAATTAAGAACTTCCATGGTTCCCATTGTCAATATCGGCTCTAGGCTTTCCATACCGCTTATTATTTTGGGACTCATTTTGGGTTTGACCAGCGAGCTTGGAATGTACATTATTTATATCGGAATAGCGTTTTACGCTTTTTCAGCCATATTTATGCTGGTTACGCTGCCCGTGGAATTTAACGCCAGCAGGCGGGCCAAGAAGATTCTCGTGGAAACCAATATCCTTACCGAAAGCGAAGCCGCCATGGCTTCCAAAGTTTTGAATGTCGCCGCGCAAACTTATGTGGCGTCTTTTGTGGTGTCGCTTTTGTTCCTGTTGAGATTGTTTGCCATATTCGGCAGAAGAAGATAGGTAATTTTTCTAAAATCCCGAGCAAACGGTATAAACGGCTACGGCTTGTTCTTGCCCCGTTTCCCCGCAACCTTCGTTGGTGGTGGCATGAACGGCAATTTTGGAGGTGTCAATCCCAAGCGTTTGGGCAATTACGGTTATCATTTGCGGAATATATTGCTGCAGTTTGGGTTTTTGCGCCACAATAACCGAACTGATGTTATTGATTTTTATTCCCTCTTCTTTGAGAATTCGGGCCACTTCTTTTAATAATATAACGGAAGAAATATCTTTATATTCATTTCGGGTATCCGGAAAAAATGTTCCGATATCCCTTTTCCCCGCCATTGAAAGCAAGGCGTCCATAATGGAATGGATGAGCGCGTCGCCGTCGGAATACGCCACAAAGCCTTTGTAGTGCGGGATTTTTACGCCGCCAAGCGTAAAGGGAAGTCCTTCTTTGAGCGTATGCAAATCATAGCCTATGCCCACTCTTGCGTTTATGCCGAATAAATCGTTGTCGTAAGTAATTTTTCGATTGCCGTGCTCACCCTCGACGGTAAAGGCTTGTCCATAATATTTTGAAAAAATTTCGCTGTCGTCGGTATAATTAAGAGTATTGCAACGCTCATAAGCGTCAAGCAACATTTTTGTGTTGAATCCCTGCGGCGTTTGCGCCAAACGATAATTGTCCCTGTCCACGGCGGCGGTAATTTTGCCGCTTTTATCGATATGCCTGATGCTGTCGGGCAAAGGGAGAACGGGAACGGCAGAGTTGTTTTGGGAGCAGCAGTCCATAACCCTTTTTATCAACTTTTTGGTAACGAAAGGTCTTGCCCCGTCATGGATAAGCGCGAACCGAGTATCGCATTCTTTTAAGGCGTTGTATACCGATTGAGAGCGCGACAAGCCGCCTTTGATAAAAATAACTTTATTTTCGTTGACGGACAGATTTTCTTTAATAGTTTTGTCGTCGGTTACCAAATAAATTTTTTCTATCTCTTCAATTTCCGCAAAAGTTAACAGCGAGTGATTGACAAGAAAATTTTCGCCCAGCATAAAAGACAGCTTGTTTATGTTCATTCTGCGGCTTTTGCCGGCAGCGAGTATTATCGCGGAAAAACTCATTGCTTGACTTCCCCCGTTACTTCATATAAAGAGCATGCGTCTTCTTTGCCCACATTTCCCGAAGGCACTTTTATTACCTTAATTGAGTAATCTTTATTCCCGAACTTAATCAAGATTATGTCGCCTTCTTTTATTTCTTTAGAAGGCTTGGCTTCTTTTCCGTTTACAAGGACGCGGCCTCCAGAACAAGCTTCGTTGGCTACCGTTCTTCTTTTTATGACCCTCGCGATTTTAAGAAATTTGTCCAATCTCATATTAGTTAGTTTACCATATTAATTTTGTCTTGACCACAAAAAATTAATATCGCATAACCGTTTTCTTTTTGGGTAGTTTAGACAATCATAATTTAAGTTATAATTCTAAATAATAATAAATAAAAAAATATACTTTTTTTGTTTGACATCGTTGACTTCGTGTATTATAATGCTATAATGTTTACTTATATAAATAAAAAAATCCTTTCAACTCAAAACATACTAAGGTTTTGGGGTGGGGGGATAATGCCATCTATAAGGGGATTAAAATACGGTTGAACCATTTTCTAAGATTTCTATTTCAAAAGGAGCTTATTGCGCATGTCTCAAAAAATTCACAAGATTAAGTGTGGCGCCACCGAGAGATGGAGTTTCAGTAAGATAAAACCTATTCTCGACGTGCCATACCTTATTGAAGTTCAAAAAAAATCCTATGAGAAATTTGTCAATCAAGGAATAAGAGAAGTACTTGACGATTTTTCGCCGATTACCGACTACAGCGGCAAAATGGAACTGGAATTCCTTGAACACACTTTGGAAGGAACTTGCAAGTACACCGTAAAAGAATGCAAGGACCGCGATATTACTTACACTTCGCCGCTTAAAGTGAAAGCGCGTTTGACAATAAAAGAAACGGGAGAAATGAAAGAATCCATGGTGTTCATGGGCGATTTCCCCAAAATGACCGAAAAAGGTACTTTCATCATTAACGGAGTCGAAAGGGTGGTGGTATCCCAGCTTGTCAGAAGCCCGGGGATATATACCAAAGGCCAACCGGACAAAAACGGGATTATGCGTTATGACACCACGGTAATTCCCAACAGAGGAGCCTGGCTGGAGTTTGAACAGGACTATAACAACGTGCTTTCGGTAAGAGTGGACAGGAACAGAAAGATAACCGCCACTATACTTTTGAGGGCGCTGGGTTACGGCTCCAACGAACAGCTTATGGAGCTGTTTAACAACGACGAAATGATTTATGAAACCATGCTCAAAGACGGCGAGATACTGTCGACAGAGGCGGCTAAGATAGAAATCTATCGCAAGCTCAAGCCCGGAGAAGTGCCCACCGCCAACGGCGTGGACGTATTGCTTAAGAATATATTCTTCGATTCCAGAAGATATGATCTTTCAAGGGTAGGCAGATATAAATTCAATAAAAAATTATCCTTGGCCGAAAGAATAGAAAAGCAGACGGTGTCAAGAGATGTGGTTTTTGAAGGCGAGATCTTGGCCGAAAAGGGCGAGGAGATTACTCGGGAAAAAGCGCGTCAGATACAGAATTTGGGCATAAACGTGGTTTATATTTACACTCCCGACGAAAAAGAATATAAGGTTATAGGCAACAATACGGTTGACCTTGCCGCTTATGTTGATTGCGACCCCAGAGAATTGGGCATTTTGGAATATGTTTATTACCCCAATTTGCTTCCTTTGTTGAAAACATATGAAGGGGATATGGAAGGTCTCAAAAAAGCCATAAGAGAAAATGTCAAGAATCTGGTGCTGGAGCATATTTCGGTAGATGACATTGTGGCGACGGTAAACTACAATTTGGGAATGAAATACGGCTTTTATGATGTAGACAATATTGACCACCTTTCAAACAGAAGGGTGCGCTCAGTAGGGGAGCTGCTGCAAAATCAATTCAGGATAGGCATAGCCAGATTGGAAAGGGTTATCAGAGAAAGAATGAGCATAGCTCAAGATATTAACGAGCTTACCCCGCAGTCTTTGATCAATATAAGACCTGTCTCTAGCGCAATCAGAGAATTTTTCGGAAGCTCGCAGCTTTCTCAATTCATGGATCAGCCCAACCCCATTGCTGAACTTACGCATAAAAGAAAGCTGTCGGCGTTAGGGCCGGGAGGTCTTAACAGAGAAAGAGCGGGATTTGAAGTGCGCGACGTTCACCATTCCCATTATGGCAGAATGTGTCCCATAGAAACTCCCGAAGGTCAGAACATTGGTCTTATTACTTCGCTGAGCACTTATGCGCGCATTAACGAATATGGCTTTATCGAAGCTCCTTACCGCAAGGTGGACAAGGAAACGGGAACGGTTACCGACATAGTGGAGTATATGACGGCGGACGAGGAAGACAAATATATAATTGCGCAAGCGAACGAGCCTTTGGACGAAAAAGGCAGATTTATTAATGACAGAGTTACTTGCCGATACAGGGATTTCATTAAAGAGTATCCCTCATCTCAAGTCGAATATATGGATGTGGATCCCAAACAGCTGGTATCGGTAGCCACAAGCTTGATTCCTTTCCTTGAAAACGATGACGCCAACAGAGCTCTTATGGGTTCAAACATGCAACGTCAAGCGGTGCCGCTTTTGCGTCCCGAAGCGCCCATAATAGGAACGGGCATGGAACATAAAGTGGCAAGAGATTCGGGCGTATGCGTAATCGCCAAGCATGACGGCACGGTCAAGAAGGTTACCGCCGACGAAATTGTCGTTATCAGAGACGACAACGGAGAGCCTGAAGTATACGAGCTTCAAAAATTCGTAAGATCCAATCAGAGCACCTGCATAAACCAAAGACCCATCGTTAATAAGGGAGATAAGGTAAAAAAAGATATGATAATCGCGGACGGCCCTTCGGTGGAAAATGGCGAATTGGCTTTGGGCAAAAATGTTTTGGTAGGCTTTATGACCTGGGAAGGATATAATTACGAGGACGCCATTCTTATAAGCGAAGACCTTGTAAAGCACGATATATTCACTTCCATTCATATTGAGGAATACGAGCTTGAAGCCAGAGACACAAAGCTTGGCGAGGAGCAAATAACAAGAGATATTCCCAATGTCAGCGAAGACCTTTTGAAGTATCTTGACGAAGACGGAATCGTTATGGTGGGCGCGGAAGTGCGTTCGGGCGATTATCTCGTAGGCAAGGTTACCCCCAAGGGCGAAACCGAGCTTACTCCCGAAGAAAGGCTGTTGAGAGCCATTTTCGGCGAAAAAGCAAGAGAAGTTAGAGACGTTTCGCTTAAAGTGCCTCACGGCGAAGGCGGAACGGTTGTCGATGTCAAAGTATTTACCAGAGAAAACAAAGACGAGCTTGAGCCGGGAGTCAATAAACTGGTGAGAGTATATATAGCGCAAAAAAGAAAGATTTCAGTAGGCGACAAAATGGCGGGACGCCATGGCAACAAGGGCGTTATTTCCAGAGTGTTGCCGAGGGAAGACATGCCGTTTATGGCGGACGGAACGCCTCTTCAGATAGTGCTTAATCCTTTGGGCGTGCCTTCGCGTATGAACATTGGACAGGTGCTTGAAGTGCATTTGGGGCTTGTGGCTAAATTGATTGGAATTAAGATAGCCACTCCGGTTTTTGATGGAGCGTCCGAGAATGACATTATGGAGATGTTCCAGCAAAACAACCTGCCTTTGGATGGAAAAGTGCAGCTTTATGACGGCAGGACGGGCGAGCCTTTTGAGAACAGAGTAACGGTGGGCTATATGTATATGCTTAAGCTTGTGCACCTTGTTGACGACAAGATTCACGCAAGAAGCGTAGGTCCTTATTCCTTGGTTACCCAGCAGCCTTTGGGCGGCAAAGCTCAATTCGGCGGACAGCGTTTTGGTGAAATGGAAGTGTGGGCGTTGTACGCTTATGGCGCCGCCAATATCTTGCAGGAAATCCTTACCGTCAAATCCGACGACATTATGGGAAGGCAAAAGGTGTTTGATTCCATAATCAAATCCACCCTTACCACCGAACCCGGCATACCTGAATCGTTCAAAGTATTGAAGAAAGAAATGCAAAGTTTGTGCTTGGACGTAAGGCTTCTTACGGAGGGAGAAGAAGAAGTGCATTATCTTGAATCGTTTGATGACGAAAGAGATTATGAACCCGCTCATTCTTCCAGAGAAGAACTTAAAGAAATCAGTATTGAAGGCGATGTCGACTCGCTGTTCGGTCAAGAAAAAGACACTCTTTTTGAAGATGACGACGAAGACTTTTTTGAAGACAGCGGTATGGACAACAATAGTTTTGACAGCCTTTTCGATCTTAATGAAATGCTGGATCTTCAAAAAGATGACGGTAAAAAAAGCCAAGAGCCCATAACCGATGAATTCTTTAGCATTATTGACGACGGCGAAGCTATTTTGCAGAGCGAATTCGATGATGATGACCAAATGTAGAGGTGAACAATGGTAGAAATAAATAATTTTGATTCAATCCAAATAAGTATAGCATCCCCCGAAAAGATTAGGGAATGGTCGCACGGCGAGGTTACCAAGCCCGAAACAATAAATTACAGAACGCAGAAGCCTGAAAGAGACGGATTGTTTTGCGAAAAGATTTTCGGACCCACAAAAGATTACGAATGCCATTGCGGCAAATATAAAAGAGTAAGATACAGAGGAATAATTTGCGATAAGTGCGGCGTTGAGGTAACCAAAGCCAGGGTAAGAAGAGAGAGAATGGGTCATATCGAGCTTGCCGCTCCGGTATCTCACATTTGGTATTTCAGAGGAGTGCCTTCGCGTATCAGCACCATACTCAATATGAGTCCCAAGCATGTGGAGCAGGTTATTTATTTTGCTTCTTTTGTGGTGATTGATCCCGGCACTACGGAGTTTTACAAAAAACAAGTAATAAAAGATGACGAATACAGAGAAGCGATAGAAAAGTACGGTCCCAACAGCTTTGTCGCGGGTATGGGCGCCGAGGCTATTAAGACATTGCTCAGAGAGGTGGATTTAGATGCCGAAGCGGCTGAAATGAACGAAATAATGAAAAATTCTCAAGGCCTGAAAAAGATAAGAGCGGCTAAGAGAATGGAAATTATAGAAGCTTTCAGAAAAAGCGGCAACAAGCCTGAGTGGATGATACTTGACGTGCTTCCCGTCATTCCGCCCGAATTGCGTCCCATGGTGCAGCTGGACGGCGGCAGGTTCGCGACAAGCGACCTTAACGATTTGTACAGAAGGGTTATAAACAGGAACAACCGCTTGAAGAAAATGATAGAATCGGGAGCCCCCGATATAGTTATCAGAAACGAAAAGAGAATGCTTCAAGAAGCCGTTGATGCGCTCATCGATAACGGCCGCCACGGAAAAGCCGTTACCGGCCCCGGCAACAGAAATCTTAAATCCTTGTCGGACATGTTGAGAGGAAAGCAGGGACGTTTCAGACAGAACCTGCTCGGAAAGCGCGTGGACTATTCCGGCCGTTCGGTTATTGTGGTAGGCCCGGAGCTGAAAATATACCAATGCGGCCTTCCCAAAGAAATGGCGTTGGAGCTGTTTAAGCCTTTTGTGTTCAGAAGACTTGTGGATATGGGAATTTGCCATAATATCAAGAGCGCCAAAAGAGCGGTGGAAAGGCAAAAACCGCAGGTATGGGATATCCTTGAAGAAGTTATCAAAGACCATCCCGTGCTTCTTAACAGAGCTCCCACCCTTCACAGATTGGGAATTCAAGCTTTTGAGCCGGTATTGGTGGAAGGCAGAGCCATTAAGCTGCATCCCCTTGTATGCCCCGCGTTTAACGCTGACTTTGACGGCGACCAAATGGCCGTTCACGTTCCGTTGTCCATAGAAGCTCAGGCCGAAGCAAGAATCCTTATGCTGGCAAGCAACAATATTCTTAAGCTTTCGGACGGCAAGCCTATTGTCAGCCCCACTCAGGATATGGTTATAGGCACATACTATCTTACTTTTGAAAAACCCGGCGCCAAAGGCGAGGGCAGATACTTTATATCTCCCGACGAAGCCAAATTGGCTTATCAAGTTAAAGACATTGATTTGCAGGCAAAAATATATGTGCGTCGAAGCATTACTTTGGACGGAAAAACATACAAAAAGATTGTTCCCATCACGGTTGGTAAGATAATCTTTAACGAAGCCATTCCGCAAGACCTCGGATTTACTCCCAGAGAAACGCCGGAGCAAATGCTGGATTACGAAATTGATTTTCTTGTGGGCAAAAAGCAATTGTCTCAAATAGTGGAAAATTGCTTTAAGCTTAAAGGCGCCACCGAAGTGAGCAAAGTGCTTGACAAAATTAAGGAGCTTGGCTTTAAGTATTCCACGATAGGCGCGATAACCACCAGCATATTCGATATGCGAATCCCCGGCAGCAAAAAGGAAATTCTCAGGCAAGCTGAAGCGGATGTCATAAATGTGGAGAAGAACTTCAGAAGAGGTCTTATTACCGAAGAGGAAAGATACAGCGAGGTAATAAAGATTTGGAGAAAAGCCACCGACGATGTGGAAAGAGATTTGGAAAACAACTTTAAGAAATTCGACCAAATGAATCCCATATGGATGATGGCAAACTCCGGCGCCCGCGGAAGCATGCAGCAGATTAAACAGCTTTCGGGTATGCGCGGACTGATGAACGATCCCACCGGTAAAATTATAGAGATTCCCGTTAAATCTTCTTTCCGCGAAGGACTGTCGGTTTTGGAATACTTTATATCTTCCCACGGCGCCAGAAAGGGCGGAGCCGATACCGCGCTTAAAACGGCCGACTCGGGTTATTTGACAAGAAGACTTGTGGACGTCGCTCAAGACGTAATTATTCAAGAACACGATTGCGGCGACAAAAAAGGTTTTCTGGTCAAAAAACTTACCGACATTAATGGCAGAGTAGTGGAAGAATTGGCTGAAAGAGTGGTGGGCAGATACAGCATTGATCCCATTATCAACCCCCAAACCGGCAAAGTAATTGTGGAAGCCGATTCTTTGATAACCGAGGATCAAGCTAAAGAAATACAAAATTCAGGCATTGAGGAAGTCAGAATAAGAAATCTCTTGTCTTGCAAGACCAAAAACGGACTGTGCGCAAAATGTTACGGCGCCAATATGTCTTCATGGAACATAGTCAAATTGGGCGAAGCCGTGGGCATTATCGCCGCGCAATCCATAGGAGAGCCCGGCACTCAGCTTACTATGAGAACTTTCCATACCGGCGGCGTGGCGTCGGTGTCGGATATCACGCAAGGTCTTCCTCGAGTGGTGGAGCTGTTTGAGGCACGCAAACCCAAGGGCGAAGCTCTTGTGGCGGACATTAGAGGCGTAGTCAGCATCAGCGAGGACAAGGGTCAAAGAATAATTACCATTAAGTCCGACAAAGACGAAGACGTCAAGTTTGATTACAAGATACCTTACGGAGTTAAGCTTATCGTAAAAGACGGGGATATAGTGGAAGCGGGCGACCAGCTCTATGCAGGCTCGGTTAATCCTCAGGACATTTTACGCACAAAGGGCATAACGGGCGTGCAGGAATTCATGATAAGAGAAGTGCAGTCGGCTTACCGTTCAAACGGTGTTCACATCAATGACAAGCATATTGAAGTCATTGTGCGTCAAATGCTCAAAAAAGTTAAAGTCAACAATCCCAACGACACCGATTTGCTTACCAATGAATTGGTGGATAGGAGCAAGCTTGAAGAGTCTAACGAAAAGGTTCTTGAAGAAGGCGGAATGCCGGCCACCGCTACTCGCGTGCTGCTGGGTATCTCCAAAGCCGCGCTTGCAACCGAATCCTTCCTTTCGGCAGCGTCCTTCCAAGAAACCGCAAGGATATTGACCGACGCCGCGATAAAGAGCAAGGTGGACAATCTTGTGGGGCTTAAAGAGAATGTCATTATCGGCAAACTTATTCCCGCAGGCACGGGCATGAAAATATACAAAAACGTAACCTTGATATCCAACGAGGAGAAAAAGAAGCCCCAAGACTTTATGCTTGAGCATGAAGAATTGGATTACGACAAAATAGGCGATTTAATGGAATAAGAAAGGGAGAACAGAATGAAAAGGTTTTTTACTTCGGAAAGCGTAACCGAAGGACATCCCGATAAAATTTGCGATCAAATAAGCGACGCCATTCTGGACGCCATTCTTGAAAAAGACGGCAATGCCAGGGTGGCTTGCGAAACTTGCGCGACTACGGGTTTGGTGCTTGTAATGGGAGAAATTTCTACAAATTCCTATGTGGATATTCCCAGCATAGCAAGACAAACCATTAAGAATATCGGTTATAATTCTTCCGAGCTTGGGTTTGATTATAATACTTGCGCCATCTTAACGGCAATAGACGAGCAATCCCAAGATATAGCCATGGGCGTTGACAGCAGCCTTGAATATAAGGAGAAAAAAGAAGATGATTACGATATCATCGGCGCCGGCGACCAAGGCGTGATGTTCGGCTACGCCACCGACGAAACCGAAGAATACATGCCCCTAGCCATAGTGCTTGCCCATAAATTGTGCCAAAAGCTTTCGGAAATAAGGAAGCAAGGCGTTGTGGACTATCTTAGACCCGACGGCAAAGCGCAAGTAACGGTGGAGTATAACGAAAAAGGCCTTCCCACAAGAATAGAAGCTGTAGTGCTCAGCGCTCAGCATAGCGAAGAAGCGGATATGGACACACTGAAAAAAGATTTAACCGAACTGGTAATTAAACAGGTTGTTCCTATCGGATTAATGGACAATAACACCAAAATTTATATCAATCCCACAGGTAGATTTGTAAAAGGCGGTCCTCTCGCGGACAGCGGGCTTACGGGCAGAAAAATTATCGTGGACACTTATGGCGGCTATATTCCCCACGGCGGCGGAGCTTTTTCGGGAAAAGACGCCACAAAAGTG
The DNA here is from genome assembly GCA_001512685.1 of Clostridiales bacterium DTU072. Taxonomy (GTDB): domain Bacteria; phylum Bacillota; class Clostridia; order Christensenellales; family DTU072; genus DTU072. The sequence continues at coordinate 65,461 of LFSG01000054.1, read as the reverse complement.
GACAGAAGCGCAAGCTATTACGCAAGGTATGTAGCTAAGAATATAGTGGCCGCTAAGCTTGCCAAGAAATGCAAAATAAGCGTGGCCTACGCCATAGGCAAGGCCAAGCCCGTATCTATTGATGTGGATACTTTCGGCACCGCGGTTATTGAAGAAGAAAAAATAACCGAGATAATAAAAAAGGTATTTGATTTTCGCCCTAAAGCAATTATTGACAATCTCAAGCTTTATCTTCCTCAATATTTGCCCACGGCAAGCTATGGCCATTTCGGCAGAGCGGATTTTCGCTGGGAAAAGCTTGATAAGGTGGCGGAACTCAAATCATTCTTATAAAAATGACTATAAAAGGAACTGTCGAAGATATAATTTTCAGGAATGAAGAGAACGGCTATACCGTAATGAATGTGGATGCCGACGGCGATTTGATTGTCGCTGTCGGCATTTTTCCTATTATTAATCAAGGCGAAACGCTGAAGCTTAACGGTGAAATGAAGTTTAACGCAAAGTTTGGCGAGCAATTCATGGTGGAGAGTTTTGAATTCATAAAACCCGACGATGCCGAGGGCATAAAAAGATATCTTGCCAGCGGACTTTTTACGGGCGTGGGGAAAGCGACGGCGGAAGCCATAGTGAATTATTTCGGGGACAAAACGTTGGAAATAATAGAAAAAACGCCCCAAAAGCTGATGAAGGTGCCCGGTATTGGCGCCAAAAAAGCGGCGGACATTGAAAGATGTTACATGGAAAGCAGCAAAGTTAGGGACGCTTTGATTTTTTTGCAAAAATACGGCATAACCACGCAAATCGCGCTAAAAATATATAAAGAATATGAAGAGGACACCGTTTATATCGTAAAGAGCAATCCTTATAAATTAGTGGAAGACATTGAAGGCATAGGGTTTTTGACGGCCGATAAAATTGCCGAAAGAATGGGCATAGAAAAAGACAGCGATTTCCGCTTAAAGGCCGCGCTTTTGCATGCGTTGAAAGAGGCGTCGCAAAAAAACGGGCATACCTGTTTGCCTAAAAACATATTAATCAAAGACACCATGGCTTTGACCTCGGTCTTTGACAAAGAAAGAATTGAAAGGATAATAGATAACGAATATTACAGCATTAAAAAAACCGAATATCAAGGCGAAGAATACATATCGCTTAGTTACATCTATAACACCGAAAACGCCATAGCCGCCAAGCTGGTCATGCTCAATAACATGCGAAGCGATTTGGATATCGATTGCCTGACAGAATTGCAGAATTACCAAAAAACAAACAATATAATTTTGGATCAGAACCAAAAAGAAGCCGTAAAAAAATCGCTTGACGAAGGGGTGGTAATAATAACGGGCGGTCCGGGAACGGGAAAGACCACCATAATAAAATGCTTGACTACGATATTAAAGCAAAGGGGTAAAAAAGTGGCGCTTGCGGCGCCTACGGGAAGAGCGGCAAAAAGAATGACTCAGGCGACGGGAGAAGAAGCCAAAACCATTCATAGACTGCTTGGCATAACGGGAAAAAATTTTGATTTCAGCCAAATTAACATTTTGGATTATGATGTGGTTATTGTGGACGAAATCAGCATGGCCGATATTTTTATTTTTAATTATTTGCTCAAAGCTATGCCCGGCGGAGCCAGACTTATTCTTGTAGGCGACAAAGACCAGTTGCCTTCGGTAGCGTGCGGCAATATTCTGTCGGATATGATAAGCAGCGGCATGTTTTGTACCGTATACCTTAATGAAATCTATAGACAGGCAAAGAAAAGCATGATTGTGGTCAACGCCCACAGAATAAACAATTGCCAATATCCGGTAACGGAAAATTGCAAGGACTTTTTTATAGACAATAAGAGCTCTCCCGAAGATATTAAAAGAAGCGTAATAACAATGGCATCTTCAAGAATTCCTGGATACTTAAATATCACCCCCAAAGAAATTCAGGTGCTTGCTCCCATAAAAAAAGGCGCGGCGGGAGTGGAAGCGCTTAATAAGGAATTACAAAAGGCGCTTAATCCTCAAGGCAAACAGATAATTTACAAAAACAAACTGTTCAGGGTGGGCGACAAGGTCATGCATACCGTCAACAATTACGCTTTAGAATGGATAAAATCCGATTTTACAAAAGAAAGCGGAACGGGTGTTTTTAACGGAGATATCGGATATATTGTCGATATTAGGGATAATGAGATTATCGTTGAGTTTGAGGACAATAAAATTGTAAGGTATAAAGATGACGAAATAGAGGAGCTTATGACGGCATACTGCATAAGCGTGCATAAATCCCAAGGCTCTGAATTTCCCGTAGTGATTATGGCCATTACTTCGGGCAGCTACGCCATATTAACCAAGAATTTATTGTATACCGCCGTAACAAGGGCAAAAGAAATGGTGGTGCTTGTGGGGGATGAAAAGAACATCAAGAAAATGGTAAAGAACACCTTTACCTCAAAAAGATTTTCGCTATTGCCGCATCTTCTTGAGTTGAACAGCCATAAGTTTCAAATATTGAAGGGAATAAATTAATAATTATTATGATTAAAAGGTTTTTGAAAGCGATAATAAACGCCCTTTTTCCTTCCGATGTTACTTGCATATGCTGTGACAATGAATTGCGATATGAAGAGGAAAGAAAGCATTGCGTTTGCGTTAAATGTCAGCAAGAAATAAATTATATCGGCGACAAACCTCAGATAATAGAGAATGCCGCCTTGGGCTTTAGCGAGTTTTTTACCGTTTATGATTATGAGGGAAAGATAAAAAACATAGTGGTAGGCTTTAAGGACGGAAAGAAAGCTTATCTTGCCGAATATATCGCCAAGATGCTTTATGATGTTTATAGCCAAAAGGAAATAAAAGCCGATTGCGTAGCCTATACGCCTTGCTCGCCCCAAAAGACGCGGCAAAGAGGTTTTGACCCCATGAAATTGGTGGCGGAAAAGTTTGCGGAGTTATCTTCTTTGAAGATAACGCATTGCTTGGAAAGATCAAATAAAGGCTTGGACCAGACCGAAAGCGCGGACAGGTACAAGAATATCAAGGGGCTTTTTTATGCCGCAAAGGATAAAAAAGACACCGATATTAAAGGGAAAACCATAATTTTAATTGACGACGTAATCACGACGGGAGCCACGGCTTCGGAATGCTGTAAGGTTTTGAAACAATGCGGAGCGGGGAAGATTATACTTTTGACTTTGGCGCAGGCGGCAAGTTTTGAAAGATATAAAACTTCCTTCATACCGCGAAACGAAAACAAAAACATGGCAGTCGATAACTGAAATGCCATTTCATATAAAACCTTGCCGCTTTAGGCTGCTTTGTTCGGTCAAAAAAGCGATTAAAAGATTGTGAAATCGGTGAAAGCATAAATATAATTACAAAATGCGATTATTTTATGATTTTATTTGACAACGCTCTTATTGGTTGATATAATAGTTTAGCTTGCAGAGTGAAATGCAGGCTTTTATGTTTAATAAGATAATGATTGGAAAATAAGTCATTATACATGTTTAAAAATGAGATAGGGGGAAGCGTGTTCATTAAGGAGTGATTAATGGACAAAATCTTGAAAGAACCGCCCGAAAACAGAATAATCGGTTTCAGGCAGGTAAGAAAAGCAGCCAACAACAATCGCCTTCGGTGTGTGGTGATTGCGATGGATACAGATGAAGAAATGATTGCGCAGATAACTGGACTTTGCCGGCAAAAGAATATCCCTTACGATTTTTATAAATCCAGAATCGAAATGGGGAAGCTTCTGAAGCTGGATGTTGCTTGTTCGGTATGCGGAGTCAAGAAACAGCAAAAAGAGTTATCTGATTAGGGTTGAACGGATACTCATCCAAAAACTTAAAGGAGGAAGCAATGCCTACAATTAACCAGCTTATAAGGCAGGGAAGACAGCGTCAAACCAGAAAGTCACAGGCTCCCATGTTGGAGGAATGCCCTCAAAAAAGAGGAGTATGTCTTTCGGTTACCACGACTACGCCCAAAAAGCCCAATTCCGCTGTTAGAAAGATTGCCAGGGTCCGCCTTGTAAACGGCATGGAAGGTACCGTCTATATTCCCGGTATCGGTCATACCTTGCAGGAACACAGCGTGGTTTTGGTAAGAGGCGGCAGGGTTAAGGATCTTCCCGGCGTGCGTTATCATATCATACGCGGCACGCTTGATACGGCAGGCGTGGACAAGAGAAAACAGGCAAGGTCAAAATACGGCGCCAAAAAGCCTAAATAATCATAGGATGATATTATTCAACCATTAGAATGCAGTAGGAGGTTAATTTATAAATGCCCAGAAGAAGTGGAGTCCCCAAGCGTGATGTCTTACCTGACCCCATATATAATTCAAAGGTTACCACCAAATTGATAAATCAGGTAATGCTTGACGGCAAACGCGGAATAGCGCAAAATATCGTATACAGCGCTTTTGATATAATAGAGAAGAAAATGAACTTAAACCCGCAGGAAGTATTCATGAAAGCCCTTGAGAATGTAATGCCGGTTCTTGAGGTTAAAGCTCGCAGGGTGGGCGGTTCAAATTATCAAGTGCCTTTAGAGATAAGGCCTGACAGAAGGCAAACTTTGGGAATCAGATGGCTGGTGCTTTTTGCCAGGAAGAGAAGCGAAAGAACGATGAAAGAAAGACTGGCCGCTGAGATTATGGATGCGTATAACAGCAGCGGAGGCGCTTTCAAAAAGAAAGAAGATACCCACAGAATGGCTGAAGCCAATAAGGCGTACGCTCATTACAGGTTTTGATTAAAAGGCGAAAACTGGTAAAAGAGCGGCATACCTTATGCCGCTTTTTTGATAACATAATAAAAAAAGCATTGGAGTAGAACATACTATTCAAGATGAACTCAATAGATTAGGAGTAATGATGTCAAGAGACTATCCGTTAGAAAAGATAAGAAATATCGGAATTATGGCGCATATTGACGCCGGTAAAACCACTACCAGCGAAAGGATCTTGTTTTATACCAACAAAGTCCATAAGGTGGGCGAGGTGCACGAGGGCACCGCTACCATGGACTGGATGGCTCAGGAACAAGAAAGAGGCATAACCATAGTTTCGGCAGCCACGACCACTCAATGGAAAGGGCATTGCATCAATCTTATTGACACCCCGGGACACGTGGATTTTACGGTGGAGGTGGAAAGAAGCTTGAGAGTGCTTGACGGGGCAGTGGCTGTTTTTTGCGCAAAAGGCGGCGTGGAGCCTCAATCGGAAACGGTATGGAGGCAGGCGAATAAATACAAGGTGCCGAGGATAGCATTTATTAACAAAATGGATATAAACGGAGCCGATTTCTTTAATGTTATGGAAATGATGCGGACAAGGCTTCATACAAAACCCGTGGCCATAACTTTGCCTATAGGCAGCGAAGATACTTTCGAAGGCATAATAGATGTTATTAAAGAAAAAGCCATACGCTACGGCGACAGCAGCGGCATTAACATAATCTATGACGAAGTGCCCCAAGAGTACAAAGAGCAAGTAGCCAAAGCAAGAGCGGAATTGGAAGAGATTTGCGCCGATTATGACGATGAAATCATGATGAAGGTACTGGAGGGCCAAAAACTTAACGAAGAAGAAATAATAAAAGCGTTGAGAATAGCCACCATAAAGCTTGACATAACCCCCGTCCTTTGCGGCACCGCTTACAAAAACAAAGGAGTGCAAAGGCTTCTTGACGCCGTTGTGGACCTTTTGCCTTCTCCTTTGGATGTGGAATCAATCAAAGGCGTAAACGAAAAGGGTAAGGAAGAGGCACGACATTCAAGCGACGACGAGCCCTTGAGCGGACTTGCTTTTAAGGTTGCCGTTGACCCCTTTGTGGGGAAATTGGTATATTTCAGAGTTTACAGCGGATCAATCAAGACGGGAATGCAGGTATATAACAGCACAAAGCAGCATAAGGAAAGAATCAGCAGAATTTTAAGAATGCATTCCAACCACAGAATGGAGATTGAAGAAGCTTATGCTGGCGATATTGTGGCGCTTATCGGACTTAAAGAAACCACCACCGGCGACACTTTGTGCGCCTCCCACAGTCCCATTATTCTTGAAAGCATGGACTTTCCCGATCCCGTGGTAAGAGTGGCGATTGAGCCCAAAACGAAAAGCAGTCAAGAAAGAATGGGAATGGCTTTATCCAAGCTTGCCGAGGAAGACCCCACCTTTAAGGCCTATACCGATAAAGAGACCGGGCAAACCATTATAGCCGGTATGGGCGAATTGCATTTGGAAATAATAGTAGACAGGCTGCTTAGGGAATTTAAGGTGGAAGCGAATATAGGCCAGCCGCAGGTAGCTTATAGGGAAGCCATTAAGAAAGAAGCCGTCGGCGAAGGCAGATATGTTAAACAAACCGGGGGCAGAGGACAATACGGAGTATGCAAAATTATCATATCGCCTAACGAGGCGGGAAAAGGCTTTGAATTTGTGGACGAGATTGTGGGCGGAGTGATACCCAAAGAGTATATCAAGCCTATTGAAGAAGGCATAAGGGAAGCTGCCATGGGCGGAGCGCTTTTGGGATATGAAATGGTGGATTTCAAAGTAAGGCTTGTCGACGGCAGTTATCATGAAGTCGATTCAAGCGAAATGGCGTTTAAGATCGCAGGCTCCATGGCCTTCAAAGACGCCGCTTCAAAAGCCGATCCCACTTTGCTTGAGCCCATGATGGAAGTGGAAGTGATTGTTCCCGAAGAATATTTGGGAGCGGTGCTTAGTTCGCTTTCCTCAAGGAGAGGCAGCGTAAGATCCATGACCGACCGCCACGGAGCAAAGGTTATTTTAGCGGATGTGCCGCTCTCGGAAATGTTTGGATATACCACAGTTTTAAGGAGCGTAACTCAAGGAAGGGGGCAAAGCAGCATGCAATTGAAATGCTATACCGAAGCGCCTTTAAGCGAGCGGAAAAAGCTGCTGGACAACATTGTTTCCGGATAAAAGGCAAATAATTTATCTTTTTTTAATGTTTTTTCATTAAAAAAAGATGTGAAATTAGATGACAAGATAAATAAAATATTATATAATAGGTAATACAAATAAAAAAGAATGTAAAATTATTGGAGGACATATTAAATGGCAAAAGCAAAATTTGAAAGAACAAAACCCCATATTAATGTCGGTACAATTGGTCACGTTGACCATGGGAAGACAACCTTAACAGCTGCCATCACAATGGTTTCGGCGGCATCCGGTCTTGCTCAAAAAGTCAAATATGATGAAATTGATAAGGCTCCGGAAGAAAAAGCAAGAGGAATCACAATAAACACATCTCACGTTGAATATCAAACAGAAAAAAGGCATTACGCGCACGTTGACTGCCCCGGACACGCGGACTATGTAAAGAACATGATAACGGGCGCCGCTCAGATGGACGGCTCGATATTGGTTGTGGCTTCCACTGACGGTCCCATGCCTCAAACCCGCGAGCACATATTGCTTGCTCGTCAGGTTGGCGTTCCTTATATAGTGGTATTCATGAATAAAGTAGACCAAGTTGACGATCCCGAACTTCTTGACCTTGTTGAGATGGAGATCAGAGACCTGCTTACCGAATATGAGTTCCCCGGCGATGATGTGCCCGTAATTAAAGGTTCGGCGCTTAAAGCTCTTGAAGCCGCTTCAGCCGGCAATGTGGACGCGCCCGAATGTCAACCCATTAAGGAATTGCTTGATGCTCTTGACAATTATATTCCCGAACCTGAAAGAGACGTTGACAAGCCTTTCCTTATGCCTGTTGAAGACGTCTTTACAATCACCGGCCGCGGCACTGTGGCTACTGGCAGAGTTGAAAGAGGTCAATTGAAGCTGCAGGATAAAGTTGAGATAGTCGGACTTATGGACAAAGCCAAAGAAACTACCGTTACCGGCATAGAAATGTTCAGGAAGCTGCTTGACTATGCTCAAGCGGGCGACAATATCGGAGCTTTACTCAGAGGTATCGACAGAACGGAAATCGAAAGAGGCCAAGTGCTTGCCAAAGTCGGCTCAATCAAGCCCTATACCCGCTTCAAAGCTCAAGTGTATGTGCTTAAGAAAGAAGAAGGCGGAAGGCATACTCCTTTCTTTAACGGATACCGTCCTCAATTCTATTTCCGTACCACCGACGTTACCGGCTCAATCACTCTTCCCGAAGGCGTGGAAATGGTTATGCCCGGCGACAATGTTGACATGGACATAAAGCTTATCACCCCCATCGCTATGGAGCAAGGTCTTCGTTTTGCTATCCGCGAAGGCGGCCGCACTGTGGGATCGGGTGTTATTACTTCAATAATCGAATAATAAACTAAACAATAATCAGCAAATAAAGAGTCCGTAAACCGCGGACTCTTTTATTTTTTATGTTATAATAAACATATGTTTACGCATGGAGATAAAATAATAAAGTGTTTCGCTCCGATTTATAACGACAGCTGCAAAGTGCTGATTCTGGGCAGCATGCCCAGCATAAAATCTTTGGAGCATTCATTTTATTATATGCACAAAACAAATAGGTTTTGGAAAGTAATGGCTTATGTATTAAACGCCGAATATCCGCAAACGATAGAGCAAAAAAAGAAAATGATGTTGGATAACGGCGTGGCGCTGTGGGATGTAATCTTCAGCTGTTAAAGAAAAGGCTCTTTGGACAGCGCCATAAAGAACATCACGTTGAACGATCTTGCAAGCATAAAAAATATTGAAAAAATGAAAATATTCGCTAACGGGAAATTGGCGTACAACCTTATGAAAAAGCATTTTCCCCAATATGATGTCGAGTATCTGTGTTCAACCAGCAGCGCCAATGTAAGATTTGATATTGAGCAATGGCTGAAAATAAGGCAATATCTTTAAGAAAATGTATAGTTATTTTTTCAGCGCCGGAGTAATGTCATAATTTTGATTTTCCGCAAGCTCTTTTATGAACAGCGCTCTTATGTAGCCTCTGTCGAAAGTTGTGGAATGCACAAAAAAACCTTTGCCGTAATAATACCTTGCCAATTGGTAATATTTGGTGTTGGTGTGCAAGGCAATTGCTTTAACTTGCATTTCCTCGCATTCTTCGATGGCGTAAGACAACAGCTGAGAGCCCACTCCCGCGCCGCTTTCTTCGGGGGATACCGCAAAACGGTAAATATAGGCAAGCTCATCCGTTAATTTTTCGATTCTTATGCAGCCTATTATTTTGCCGTGGCGCACGGCGACAATAACGGTATTGTTTTCGATATCCCTTATGACATCTTCAACGGTCTCTTCAAGCGCCGAAACGGTTACTTCATCGTTTAGCTGCTCCTTGTATTGCTGAAAAGCGATTTTAGTCAATTGATGAATTTCCGCCGCTTGGCTTATTTTTGCCGGTACTATTTTCATAATATCTTCTTACTTCGTAATCATCGTGCCTATGCCGGAATCTGTAAATATCTCCAGCATAACGGGATGGGGGATATTGCCGTTAATGATATGCACGCTTTTTATGCCGTTTTCCACGCCTTGTATGCAAGCCTTTACTTTTGGAATCATGCCTCCGTGAATAATGCCGTCGGCCATTAATTTATGCAATTCGTTTATCGAAGCAAAATTCAAAAGGGTGTTTTTATCATTTTCGTTTAAGTAAATTCCATCGATATCGGTAAGATAAATAAGCTTTTCGGCTTTTAGGGCCACCGCTATTTCGGCGGCGGCGGTATCGGCGTTGATGTTAAAGCTTTTGCCCTCCGCGTCTGTGCCAATGGGCGCGATAACGGGGATAAACTCGTCGGAAATAAGTATTTCAAGAAGCTTTGTGTTAATATTTTTAATGGCTCCCACAAAACCGAGGTCATATCCGTCGCCCGTTTCCATTTTGCTTACTTCAATTAAATTGGCGTCCTTGCCGCATATGCCGATGGCTCTTACGCCGAGATTATTCATTTTTGCCGTTAAATCTTTATTTATCTTGCCGCAAAGAACCATTTGCACAACTTCGATGGTATTTTCGTCCGTTATCCTTAAACCGTTGTGGAATTCTGAAGGTATATTAAGCTTTTTGAGCATGAAATTTATCTCAGGCCCTCCGCCGTGTACCAGTATGGGGTTGACGCCCACGATTTTCAGCATGGCGATGTCTTCAAGGATGGTATGTTCTTTTTGAGCGTTCATGGCGTTGCCGCCGTATTTGATTACTACGGTCTTGCCTGCAAGCTTGTTTATATAAGGCAAAGCCTCGGCAAGAATATTGGCTTTTTCTATTAACTTATCCATTTTTTATATATACCTCGCGGAGAATTTTAGGGCGGCGGTTTCTTCCATGCCGAACATGATATTCATATTCTGCGCGGCTTGACCGCTTGCGCCTTTTATTAAATTGTCAAGACAGGACACTATAATTAATCTATTCAGCCTTTTGTCTTTTATAAAACCTATTTGGATATCATTGCTTCCTGCCACGTTTTTAATTTCCGGAAGCAGGGTTTCGGGTAAGATCTTTACAAAGGGCTCGTTTTTATAAAAGTCGTTATATATTGTTTCTATATCGGCGTTAATATTGGACAACGCCGCATATATGGTGCACAAAATACCTCTTTTTATGGGCAGCAAGTGAGGGGAAAAGCTCAGCGTTATTGGGCGATTGGCCGCAATAGATAATTTTTCTTCAATCTCGGAAGTGTGGCGGTGATTGGTCAACGAATAAGCTTTGAAATTCTCGCTTGTTTCGCAAAAAATATAATCGGTCTTAGCTTTTCTGCCTGCTCCGCTTATGCCGCTTTTAGCGTCTATAATAATACTGTTGCTTTTTATTATTCCTTCTTTAAGTAAAGGATATAGCGGCAATATGGAACAAGTGGTGTAACAGCCGGGATTGGCCACCAAACGGGCTTTTTTAATGTTGTTTCGATAAATCTCGCAAAGCCCGTAAACGGCTTTATCGTTCAAATCTTTCCTTGGATGGGTTATGCCGTAAGTATTTTCGTACAGCTCCAAGCTGTCATAACGGAAATCGGCGGATAAATCTATGACTTTTACGCCCAAATCGTACAGCTTGCCTGCAAAAGACGCGCTTTCCCCATGCGGCAAGGCCAAGAAAACGACATCGCTTTGCTTGGCTATTTCTTCTACGGAAGGGTGGGAAAATTCCTTATTTCCCAGCGCGTAAAGCGAAGGATAAAGGTCTGCAACCTTTTTGCCGCTGTTGGAACGGCTTACAAGGTATTTTAGCGTAACATTGGGATGGAGGGATAAAATATTGATTAATTCCAATCCCGTATAACCGCTTGCGCCTATAATGCTTGCATTAATATTCATTTTTACCTCTTAATATTCATTGATTATACATAATAATTAATAATTATGCAAGCAAATAGATCGGTTAATTTAGTTTGATTCGCTTTTGGAAAACATGCAGCCGCAATAATTTTGGCGGTAAAGATTGTGCTGTTTGCTTGCCTCAATGGAACGAAGGTAACCGTTGTTTTTTTTGAAATCCGAAGGCAGAAATTTAACTCCGTACAATTCTTCCAGCTCAAAACCTATTTTGTTTATCCAATCGGCGTTTTTGTGAGGACTTACCGAAAGAGTGGTAGTAAAATAATCATAGCCCAGCTCTTTGGCTTTTTTTGCGGTTGCTTCCATGCGCAACCGGTAACACTTAAAGCATCTGGAGGAACCTTCGGGCAAGTTTTCCAAGCCTTTGGATATTTCGATAAAAAGCCAAGGCTGATAAGCGTCTTCAATAACTTCTATGTTATATGACTTTTTTTGTACAAACCTTTTTTGCTCGTTCAGCCTTTTATTGTATTCTTCCAAACTGTCAATGTTGGGGTTGAAAAAATAAATATCAGTGTCAAAATAAGTTTGCAACAATTCTATGCAACCGCTGCTGCACGGCGCGCAACAGCTGTGCAATAAAAGCTTGGGTTTATGTGAAGCTAATTTATTGATTATCTTAAGCGCTTCTTTATAATAGTTCATACAAATATTATAACATGGTGGGGCAAATAGAAAACAATTTTAACATTAAAAGGATTTATGTTATAATATAAAAAATAACGGAGGTCTATTTTGAACAAAGCTCAAAAACAGTGTTTTGAGGTTCTGGAAAAAAGGGGATGCCCCGTGGCGGCGTTGTGTTATGATTTTGATAAAACGCTGTCCCCTAAGGATATGCAGGAGTATGGGTTTATTGAAAGGCTTTCGATGTCGGCGGAAGAATTTTGGCGCGCGTCCAATGAGCTTGTGAAAAGCGCCGACATGGATTCCATACTCGCTTATATGTTCACCATGACAAAAGAAGCCAAGCGTAAAGGCATAATAATTACCGAAAAAGATTTAAGAGAGCTGGGAAAAGATATTGAGTTATTTAAGGGAGTGGAGGATTGGTTTTATAGGATAAACGCATTTGGAATAAACAATCAAACGGTCATAGAGCATTACATAATATCGTCGGGAATCAAGGAAATAATAGAAGGCAACCCCATTGCTCAATGGTTTACCAAAATATACGCTTCATCATTTTATTACGATGACAGCGGCCGCGCCGTATGGCCTCGGCAAGCCGTTAATTTTACCACAAAGACGCAATATTTGTTCAGAATCAACAAGAATTGCGAAATAGAAGATGTCAACAGGTATATGCCTGACGAAAAAAGAAGGATACCTTTCAGCCATTTTATTTACATAGGCGACAGCGAAACCGATATTCCCTGCATGCGTCTTATAAAGTCCTCGGGAGGCAATTCAATCGGCGTGTATAATCCTGCGGATGACAAAGGCAAGAAAACAGTCTCAAACTTAATTAAAGAAAACCGTATTAACTATTATGCGCCCGCCGATTATTCCGAAGGAGGAATGATGGAAATGATAGTAAAGAAAATTATCGCGCAAATAAAGGCCAAGCATGAGCTGCAAAGAATATCCGCGCAGCAGTATGCCAACGCTTTAAGGAATTGACAAAATCAAAAACAAGGACGATTTAATGCGACAAACGCTTATTCAAAGGGGATTTTGTAAGTATTAACATCTTTCTTGACAATAGAATAAGGTAAATGATATAATTAATTAATGTTTTACGCTGACTTAGCATAATGAGTCGGTACAGAGGAAATAATGCTGGAAATAAATCACTTGTATAAGAAATACCTCAACAGCAACAGGTACGCGGTAGAAGATTTAAGTTTGAAGATAAATGGGGGAGAGGTTTTTGGTTTTTTGGGTATGAATGGGGCGGGTAAATCCACCACCATAAAATGTCTTACGGGCATTTACCCTTTTAACAGCGGCGAAATTAAGATTTGCGGTTATGACATTACCAAAGACTCAATAAACGCGAAATTAAATATGGGATATGTTCCCGACAATCACTCGGTATACGAAAAATTCACCGGCAGGGAATATGTCAATTACATAGCCGACTTATATAGGGTAAGTAAGGAAGACAGGGAAGAAAGAATGACGAAGTTAGCAAAGCTTTTTCGCATGACGAAAGCTTTGGATACCCAAATAAAATCCTATTCTCACGGCATGAAACAAAAGATTTGCATTATTGCCGCCCTCATCCACAACCCAAAGCTTTGGGTGCTTGACGAGCCCATGATGGGACTTGATCCGCAGTCTACCGCAGAAATTATTAAGCACATGAGAAACCATTGTGAACAAGGCAATACGGTTTTCTTTTCTTCGCACAATCTTGACCTTGTTGCTAAGCTTTGTGACAGAGCGGCGATAATAAATAACGGTAAACTGCACTGCATTATTGATCTCCACGAAGCGGGAAACAAAGAAGCTCTGGAAGAGAATTTTTTTAGAATTACCGCATGTGAGGAGGAATAATAAAAAAATGAGCGCAATTAAAACTCTTCTCAAAATGGAGATTCAAAACCGTTTTGGGAAGATAAACTTAAAAGACAGGAAACAACTCCTGAAATTATTAACCACGGTTATTTTTTCGGTCGCGGTATTTTCTTTGACTCTATGGGGAGCTACCATCTTTTTTGAAATGTTTGAGAAAGCCGGGCTTGCTTATGAGGCGCTGGTTATCTTTTTTACGGTAGTATTTGTATTTTTATTGATTACGAACATCAGCAGCACGATTAAAGTATTATACTATAAGGGCGATAACGAGATTCTTATGAGATTTCCCGTAAACGGTTGGGAAATATTTTGGGCAAAAACATCATTGTTAATTTTGTCCCAATTATTGCTCACTACGCTGATAGTCGTGCCGTTTCTTGTCGCTTACTCTTTTGTAGTTCAAGTAAGCGTGTCTTACTATGTGTCCATTCCGTTTATTTTAATTTTTATGGTGTTCGTGCCTTTCTTCTTGTCCAATATGCTTGCCATACCGTTTATGCACCTCAGCAACAGGATAAGGCATAAATTCGGACTGATTATTATTGGGCTTGCCGTTTTAATGACAACTATTTTTTTCGTGTATACCCTTATATTTGAAAGAATGGTTGAATATCTTAAAGCTAATCAGGATTTCTCGGTATTTAAGCAAGAAACGGTAATATTGCTGGGCAATATGGTGAAATATTTTGTGCCCACAAAGTACTTCGCGGGCATAATGTTGGGCGAATTTGAGGTAGTGAGAATAATTGACAGAGAGCGCGTTACAGTAACCGTGGGCGACAGCCGCATAGTTTCGTATTTGGTTTTTGGAATAATACTCGCGCTTTCGGCTCTGGGCGCTTATTATGTCATAAAGCGCTTATATCGAAAAACTTTGCTTGCCAACATAGAGGTGGAAGGGAGCACTTTCACAAAACCGGTTAAGAATAAGGTAAAGAGCATTTTCTCAACTTTGTTGTATAAGGAATTCGTTCAGGTGTTCCGTTCCATAAATTATTCTTTCCAATATTTCGTGCTGGCTTGCGCCATGCCGATAATGGTATTTTTCTGTAACAGAATAGCTTTCAGCATAGGCATAAACGATGTGGGTATAAGAATCATACCCGGATTAACCTTGCTAATTATGCTTATTTTTAATACAATCATTATATCTTTTTCCGCTACCTCGATATCAAGGGAAGGAAATAACTTTTACCACACTAAAGTTATGCCTGTGCCCATAAAAACTCAGCTCGGCGTTAAATTCGTAATGTACAATATGGTGTCGTTTATTGCCAATACGATTACCATTGCCATAATCATTCTGACCAAACAAATGTCAAGCGATGGAAGTTACGAAATCGCAAAGCCTCTTGCCATTTACGCCATAGTATTTTTGGTGTCCGTAGCTTTAACGCTTATTTCCATGAAGATGGATATAATCAAACCGAGATTTAATCTTAACGGAGAGGGAGAGATCGTTACCACAAGCGCCAACTCCACTTTTTCCATTGTTTTTGGATTCGTGGTGGCGCTGGTCTTTGGCTTATTGGGAATGATGGTGCCATATATTTTCAGGCAAATGGGCTTTATGTTAATGTTTTATATGTTAATGGGGCTTACGTCTTTGCTGTTTGTTGGAGCGGTATTATTCTTTTTCATAAAGCTTAATGCCGCGTACAATAAGATTATGTAGGAAGTAAATATGAAAAAATTCTTGGTTATATTAATCTTTCTTATACCGGTAATAGTCATTATTGCCATTCAAAGCGCGGGAGCGGCCATACAAGCTTGGGCGCCGCCCGTCAACGCCGAGGGCGTGGAAATAAGAGACGAATTTAATTTTCCGGTAAACGGCGGCAGAGTTATTGTGCCCAGACTCATGCCAGACGGTAGCGACGGCTATAGTTTTGTGTATATAAATGTAACGCCGTCTATTTGCTATTCGCAAGAAATTAAATATATTATGTCGCAAGAAGAAACCTATGACGGCAAATGCGAGCTGGTGCATGTCAAAGATAATAAGTATAAAATTGTGGCAAAAAGGAATGGCAGCGCTCTTATGCGCATTTATTCGGCAACAAATGACAACGCTTACAGCATGCTGAATGTTTATATAACAAGCCAGAGAGTTACCCAAATGTTCATTTACGCCCAAGATTCTCCCGACGGAGAGATTTCAAGAATGGAGGAAGCTTCGCAAATAGATTGGTACGAAGGACTGAAGCTCTACGCATACGCTTCTCCCGCCGAGGCTTTGGGCGATAATTTCATAACATGGGAAAGCGCCGACGAGAATATCGCCGAAGTGGACGCCAACGGTAAAATTTATCCGAGGGGAGTGGGCAGGGTAAAAATTACCGCTTTTGTTACGGATAAGACAAACAAAGAACACTTTACATTTATATATGTAAATATAAAAGAAGAAAATCTCCTTTGTTCGCACATAGTGGATATCTCAAAATCTTTTTGGGAAGAATTGAACCAATCGCAGCATATAGAATATATTAAGAGCAATCTTATTCTCAACAGGTTTGACGAGGACGGAGAAATTATTGAAAGTGAAGCTTCAATTTCTAAAAAAGCAGAAAACCAAAACCAAAACGGATGCGAATACAGCGTAAACGGTCAGAATCTTACAATAAACTATGTGGACGCTGACGAGATAATAATCAAAAGCGATTATATCAATGAGATATATACCAACAACGGGGGATATACTTTGATTGTCGCATATGCGGACAGCTCAAAGATACAAGCGCCTAAAGTTACATATAATATCTCCGATAAGAGCGTGCTGAAAATTGACGGCGAAGGCAGAATTATTCCGTTAAAAGAAGGAGAATGCATAATCAGCGCCACCGATGTGGTCAGCGGGAAAAAGACGCAAGATTTATATGTGGAAGTCAAAAGCCGTTTGTATGCTTTTCAGCTCGAGCTTACGAATATGGACAACATAAAAGGCATAAAACAAGAAAGGGTATGGGGTTTGAGCTGGTTTGACGGCAAAGGCGGATTGACCAATAAATTTAAATTGAACTGCAGTAATGTTTATCCGACGGCGTCCAACTATGATTTGGTATGGCAAATAGACAATGAAGAATACGCGGATATAGACGCCGAGGGCAATATTACTTTTAAGCCTCAAAGCGTGAGCAAGGAGATTACCCTTACCGCGTATGCCGAAGTGCACGGCGTAAGAACCGAGCTTGAGAGAAGCTATACCTTCAAGATGTCGGAGCAAGCCGATACCGTAAACGTATATAACTTTGAACAATTTGTCGATGCCAACAGCGAAAAATACGGCAAAAGGTCTGTTGCTTTGCAAAACGGCATAACCGTTGAGAGAAAGGCGGAAATAGCCACCAATAACAGCATTTACGGCAACGGTTACATGTTTTATTTTGTTTTCCCCGAAAACGAAAAGTTTATTAATGATAACGCGCTTGCGGTGAGGAGCGCAAACATCAACCAAAATGTAAAAGAGCTTATTTTTGAGAATTTCACCATACAATGCGATGACGATTATTTGGGCGGACTTTATAAAGGCACTTGTATTTTCTTTGGGGATTTATCCATACCCTGCACATTGAGGTATGTTATCGCAAGGTATGCCTACAGATCTCTTAATATTTCTCTAAATAAGAGCGTAATGACGGTAGAAGGATGTATTTTGGGGAATACCGGACTTGCGGCAATTTATTTTGCCGATAATTATATGGATGACTTTACAAAAGCGGGCACGCTAATTATAAGAAATTGCGTTTTCAAGGAAACGGGCTGCGCTTCTTTGATGACGACGCCTTATAGCATAAATAAAAATATCACCGACAAAAATTATGTGCCCAATGTAAAAATAGAAGGGTTTATTGACAGCTACAATTGGAAGAAGGTCAATCAGTTGCACGGTATTTTTAACGCCTTGGACGATAAGACTTTGGGCGATATAAAAGATGCGAGGGAGGCAATAAGCAACTTGCTGGCTAAGTATTTGGAAAAGCTGCTTAAGAAAGAGGAAGGACTTGTGTATACTGACGAGAACGGAGAAGAATGGGTGGCGATGAATCTTTTTGCGCTGGGGCTCAACGACTATATAGATCCGAGGGCTTTTGATTTAAGCGGAAATGAAGAGTTTGCGCTTATGCCTCTGGCTTTGGAAAAAGGCATTGCGAATATCGTTAAAGAATTAATAGATTATGATGTCCATAATCCTTGTTACCTTATGACTTATAAGTTTGACACAGAGAAAGGACCTATAATTAAACCCAAGGACGCTTGTCCTGAGAACGAAGCCTTGTTTACCAGACTCAAAAATGGTAATTAAAGCCATTTTTTAAGATTTGCTTAATGATAAATTGTATTATGAAAGAATAATTCATTATTCGCGCGGGAAGGATTATGGCTGTAAGAAAAGGTTGTTGCGTGGGCGGATGCCTACTGAAGACATTAATAGCCGTCTTGGTGATAGTTATATTAATCGTGGGAGCGGCTTTGTGGGTATACAATCAAACGCTGGAAAAACTTGGGCTTGGCGATGTGAAGATTCAAGGGCGCACGCTGAGGGAGTTGGGTCTGGCCCAATTAAAAGTTAAAGATGTGATAAGCTTGATCAGAGGCATCTTGAAAGGTCCCGATATAGACGCAATAGCCAACAATCGTTTTGACCCGATAGCGGATAAACAAAGCACCGAGCAAAAACTGAACGATACCGATATCCCTCAAGATTCGGACGACGACTTTAATTATCTTTATTTGCTGGAAAATCAATTAACGGCGGAGCAAGCGATATTGCTTGAGTTCGCCGACACCGAAATAGCGTACATTTTGGACGCCATGGTACAGCAGGGCTCGGACGACGCTCAAGAAGCGGTGGAAATAATACGGGAGCTAAACGCTGATTTTGTGCAGGTTGCGATATTGAAGGAACAAGACATAATGCTGGAAATGATGATAAAAATTGATATTTCAAACATAAAGAATCAATTACCTTCGGCTTTTGGCGCCATTGCCGACACCGTATATCTTAACAGCGTAAATAAGATGTCTGTTAATAACCAAGGCATGGTCTCCACCCAATCGCATTCGCTTTCGATTAACGGCATGACCAACCAAATGAGCGAAGTTCTCATTAATGCCTTGTATCAATTATTGCCTCAAGAGCATCTTGAAGAAGACAAAGACGCCAAAGAATTTTTTAATGACGCTTTCGGCGCTTTGTTCAAAACGGTAATAAACAATATAGGGCTGGTGGGAGACGCCGAAACCGACCAAGCGGGAATCGTTGTGGGCGGCGTTAATTACGGCGAAGTCGGCGTTGATGACCATTCGATTAAAGTTATAGTGAGGGAGAACGCATAAAGTTGACTATAGGCATCATCATTGCAATGCAAGAAGAGGCAAAGCCTTATAAAAAACATATCTTAACCGACCAAGAAATATACGGCAAAAAATTTCTTATCGGCAAAATAGCCGATAAGGATATTGTGATATGTCTTAGCGGCATAGGCAAGGTAAACGCGGCTTTCGCCTGCGCGCTTATGGTAGAACGCTTTAAGCCTGATTTAATAATTAATACGGGCGTTTCGGGCGGATTGGGCGTTACAAAAGCGTATGATATCGTGATTGCCGACAAAGCGGTTCAGCATGACGCGGACACCACCGCTTTAGGCGATCCCAAGGGCATGGTAAGCACCGTTAATAAGATATATTTTGATACTTCCAAAAAGCATAATGAATTGATAAAAGCTTATTTGGACAATGCGTGCGTAGGTACTGTGGCCTGCGGGGATCAATTTATCGCGGACAAGCGTTTGGCGTCGGAAATTGCCCGGCAGTTCAATGCTATAGCCGTGGATATGGAGAGCGCCGCCGTGGCGCAGGTCGCTTACATTACAAAGACTGATTTGGTAATAATAAGGGGAATATCCGACGGCGCGGATGAAGAAGCGCCCGTTGATTTTATGTCTTTAATCGAACAAATCAGCCAAAAAATTTATGAGGCGGTAAAAAAAGTAATTGAAAGACTATAAGATATGCAAAATAATAGTTGGTAGGTTTAATAAATGAAGATAAAGAATTTAATGAAGCGATATCACACCACAATTAATCTTGTCAGGGATATTATACTTGGTGTCATAGCGTTTGTAGCGGCTTATTGGGTGGATAGGGGAAGTTTTGTAAGACACCCCGGTCTGTCAATAATGTGGATATACTTCAGCATATGTATAATTATCACCATATCTTCCATGGCGTTATTGAAAGGATACAGAGTAGAATGGCGTTATGCGGGAGTGACAGAAGTAGTGAATGTCATTATAGCTTTTGCCGCTTCGGGCGCCATCGCGATAATAATGAAATTAAGCTATTTCAGACAAATATTTTTAAGTACCATTGTATTATTTTATTTCTTCTATTTTTGTTTTGCTATGTTCTGGAAGTTGTCCACACGACTTACCATGGCGTTAAGAAAGCGCTTTAGAGTGGTGGGCAGCAATAACGAGAATATAATTATTTACGGTTCGGGGTATACGGGCGCGGCGCTGGTAAAGCGTTTATTGGACAAGCCAGAAGAAGGCTACGATCCCGTTGCGATAATAGACGACGATCCCTCCAAGCATCGCAAATTCGTAAGCGACGTTCCTATAATAGGCGGCAGGGATTGCATAGGGTATGCCATAAGAAAATACAAAGCGACCACAATAGCCATCGCCATAACGAAAATAACAAAGGAACAGCTGTTGTCCATTTATTCTTATATAAAGAAATTTAATGTCAAGATAAAGATAACCAGCAATATGAGCGGCGCCGACGCGGTATTGAATTCCGATGTAATCAGCTTAAAAAACCTTAGGATTGAGGACTTGCTTCACAGAAAAGAGCATAAAATAGATAGGGAACTGCTGGACAGTTTTATCAAAAACAAAGTTATCTTGGTTACGGGCGGAGCGGGCTCCATAGGAAGCGAAATATGCCGTCAGGTATTGCAATATCATTGCAAGCATTTGATTATTTTTGACCACCACGAATACGGTATGTTCAAAATGAACGAAGAGCTAAAGAAGAGTTGTGCAAGCGATTTATATTCTTTGGAGATGGGCTCGGTAAGAGATAGGGAGAAAGTGAGGGCTGTCATAGAAAAGTACAAGCCGGATGTGGTGTTCCACGCAGCAGCATATAAGCATGTGCCCATGATGGAAATCAGCGCCGACGAAGCGGTTAAAAACAATGTGATTGGCACGGAAAATGTCATTGAACAATGCGATATGTCGGGCGTAAAGAAATTTATACTTATTTCCACCGATAAAGCCATAAATCCCGCCAATGTTATGGGGGCGACCAAAAGGATTGCCGAATTAGTTTTGCAATGCAAATCCAAAACCTCGTCAACGCAGCTTGCCGCTGTCAGATTTGGCAATGTATTAGGTTCCAGCGGCAGCGTCATACCCACATTTATGGAACAAATCAACAACAGGCAAAATGTTACCGTAACTCATCCCGAAATGAAAAGGTATTTCATGACCATACCCGAAGCCGTCAGACTGGTATTGCAGGCGGGAGCGCTTGCCGAGGGCGGCGAAGTATATGTGCTGGATATGGGAGAGCCCGTTTACATTAAAGATTTGGCCTTTGATCTTATTAGGGCCAGCGGACTAATTCCCGAAAAAGATATAAAGATTGAGTATACCGGATTGAGACCGGGGGAAAAATTATTTGAAGAGCTGCAATATTCCGATGAGGATGTGGATAAAACAAAACACAGCGGCATATTTGTGTGCAAATTGGGGAATGTGGATTGCAAGGAATTTAACATGCAATTGCAAATACTAAAAGAAGCGGCTCAAAGCAATGACAAAAAGAAAGTTGAAGACATAATTTTTGAAATTGTTCCGAGCGAGTATAGGGAGAATTCCAAAGGAGTGGCGTAGTTATATGAATCATTTCGGAACAGACGGCATAAGAGCAAAAGCCGAAGTTTTCACAAAAAGTTATATAGAAAAGATAGCAAAAGCCGCGCTTATGGTAGAACCAGGAGCGACAGCGATTATCGGAAGAGATACCAGAGAGAGCGGTTTTTTTATTGAAACCAAATTGAGTCAAGCTATCGCTGAGAACGGAGGGAAAGCCATTGTGGCGGGAATGACGGCCACGCCCGCTATCGCTTATTTGGCGAGAAAACTTGGATGCGATTACGGCATTATGATATCGGCAAGCCATAATCCCCCCGAATACAACGGCATTAAGTTTTTTTCGGGAAGCGGCGAAAAAATTGACGAAAATATTGAGGAAAAGATAGATTACCATATCGACAATCCTGTTGAGTTTGAAAAAGCATACGGAACGCGGGAACAAATAGATTTTTATTACGGCGATGACGAATATATAAATTTTTTGATTGATACTTTTAAGCCCGACCTCAAAGGCATGCGCATTTGCCTTGATTGCGCTAACGGCGCCACAGCAAGAATAGCGCCTATGCTGTTTTCGGCTTTGGGCGCTCAAGTTACGGTCTTTAACAAAAACGAAACGGGAAAGGACATAAACAAAAATTGCGGAACCACGCATATCGAATTTTTAATGGAAAAAATGAAGAAGGAAAATTTCGACATTGGCTTTGCTTATGACGGCGACGGCGACAGAGTGAAGGCGGTATGCGAAAACAAGCTCTTTGATGGCGACCATTTAGTGTATGTTCATGCTCAAATTATGAAAAAACACAATAAACTGGCAAATAATACCGTGGTAGGCACATTGATGAGCAATATGGGCACACAAAGAGCTTACGAAAAAGCGGGCATAAATTTTGTGAGAACGGATGTGGGGGATAAATACGTTTATAGGGAAATGCGGCAAAAGGGCTATAATTTAGGAGGCGAGGAATCGGGACATATTATATTCAGCGATTATATGAAAACGGGGGACGGCATACTTTCCTCATTGCTTACGGCAATGCTCGCCAAGGAATATTCGCTTGTTAAGCTTGACGACATTATTGAGTACCCCAAAGCTATCGACAGTTATATTTGCGGCGAAGAAGCGAAAAAGAGATTCTTTGAAGATGAAATGCTGCAAGCATATCTTAAAGAAGTGGATTTTGAAGGAAGAATGGTTGTAAGACCCAGCGGCACCGAACCCAAAATAAGAATATTGGTTGAGGCCGTTGATAAATCCGTAGCCGAAGACAAGGCTGCCGAGATAAAAAATAATTTGATTTGGAGGCTGGAATAATAATGATAAAAGTATATATCATGAACGATGAAAGATTTGTTTATCTTGACCTTATGGGCAAAAATCCCAAAAAAATGCTTGAGGATGCCTTTAAGCCTAATTTTGAAGTAATAGAAAGTTTGGAAGAGATAGAGGAAGACGCCGAATATATCGCGGTATTATATCAGGATACCCCGCTTGTCGATTATGCTTTCTTAATGGAATTAACCCAAAAAGGGGAAGGTTTTGCCATAGGAGACGGCTATATTAAAAAAGCCGGATATGGCGGCAAGCTCGAAAGCGTTGACGATATAAGGGCCAAACAAATAAAGACTTTGGCCGACGCTCCTGTCATAATAAAAGAGATAAGAAGAAGAGTGCTTGATTCTTACAGAAACAGGAACATACTTTTTTATGATTTGGACAGTTGCTATATCGACCAAACGGTGCGGATTGAAGACGGCTGCATAATTCACCCCATGGTTAACCTTAAAGGAAACACTCATATAGGCAGGAATTGCGTGCTGTTTTCTTTTTGCGATTTAATCGATACAATAGTTGACGAGGGAGTTGATATTCGCTCCACCTATTCTTTGGGCGCGAAGATAGGCGCGCATACCACTGTGGGGCCTTTCGCTTGTTTGAGGAAGGGAACGGTTATCGGCGCTTATTGCAGGGTGGGCGATTTTGTGGAAATAAAGAATTCTACAATCGGTGACAATACCAAAATGGCCCATTTGGCTTATGTGGGAGATTCTACCGTAGGCTATAACACCAATATAGGCTGCGGAGCGGTATTCGCCAATTATAACGGCAGAATAAAGCAGCGCTGCATGGTGGGAAGCAATGTGTTTATCGGCGCCAACAGCAATCTGGTGGCTCCCGTTACGGTCAACGATGGAGCTTATATCGCTGCAGGCAGCACCGTAACTCACGATGTGCCCGGCGGCAATTTGTGCATAGCCAGATCAAGGCAAGTGCTTAAGCCTAATTGGGAAAGAAAATAATTAATCTCACTTTAATATTACATCAGCCACATACAATCCGTGAGCGGCGGCGTGGGAAAGGCTTCTTGTAAACCCTGCGCCGTCTCCAATGGCGTAAATATTCTTAGTGCCTTTTAACATAAAATCGTCTTCGGTTTCCGGTCGCGCGGAGTAGTATTTGCATTCTATGCCGTAAAGCAAAGTGTCATGGTTAGCTGTTCCCGGAGCCACTTTGTCCAAAGCGTATAAAGTTTCAATGATATTATCCAGCTGACGCTTGGGCATGCACAGCGAAAGGTCGCCCGGCACGGCTTTAAGGGTGGGAATCGTTGTGCAATCTTTCATGCGGTGTTCGTTTGAGCGCCTGCCTTTTACCAAATCGCCGAATCGTTGAACAAGCACGCTTCCGCCGCTTATTTTATTGGCCAGGCTTGCTACATATCTTGCGTATTCAATGGGCTCGTTGAATGGCTGGGTGAATTTGGTGGTGGTAAGCAAGGCGAAATTGCTGTTTTGCGTTTTTTTATCTTCGCCTTTGTACGCATGGCCGTTTACCGTAAGCACTCCATTGGTATTTTCGATAACCACGCTGCCCCTTTCGTTAAAGCAAAACATCCTTGTTACATCGCCGTAACCTTCGCTTCTGTACCAAATCTTAGGCTCGTAAATGCGCCTGCTGAAATGTTGCCAAACAAGGTAGGGGAGCTCCACTCTTACTCCGATATCCACTTGATTATTGGACATCTTTATTCCGTTCTTTTTGCACCAGTCCACCAAAAAGCTGCTGCCCGCTCTGCCTACGGCGATTATAATGTTGTCGCCTTTTACCGAAAATGTTTGACCGTCGTGGGTATAATGAACAATATTTTTGTCTTTATCGATATCGACAACGGGGGTATTTGTAAGAATTTCGCATTTTGAACCGAGATTGTCGATAAGATTAAGCATGGTGCTGAAGTTTTCATCAGTGCCCAAATGCTTTAATTCGGCCTGCTGCATATGCAAGTCATGCTGAAGGCAAATAAGCTTTAATTCGTCGTCGGGCAAGTATCTCTCTTGACTTGCGCCGTGCTTTATGAGTATTTGGTCGGCTTTGTTGATATAGCTCAGCACTAGTTCGTCTTGCATAAACGAAGTAAGCCATCCCCCATATTCGGTAGATATGACATACTTGCCGTCCGAAAAAGCGCCGGCGCCTCCCATGCCTTGCATAATAGAGCAAGGCGAGCAGCCCAAGCATTTTTGGGTCCTTTTGGAAACCAATGGACATTTCCGTTTTTGTAAGGGCAGGCCCTTTTCAATTAAAAGAACCTTTTGGGTTTTTCCAAGCGCATAGGCGGCCATTATGCCGCCTATGCCGCCGCCTATAATCACTATGTCGTATTTTTTTTGTTTTGCTTGCATTTGCGCCTCATTTTTATTGTTATTAACACTAATAATTATATACGATAAGATTATAAAGGTCAATTTAAGACAAAAGCTATTCTGTTATTATCAAATCGATATTCTTTTCGAGAGTCAATGTTTCAGTTTTGCCACTGGGGCGCGCTTTTTTGTATCTTATTACCAGTGTAACGTTAACCGTACCGCTTTCATTGAAGGTAATATAGCCGTTTTTGGCTTCGGCAAGCGAGCTGTTATTTATTTTTATGCTGGTATCGTAAGCGGGCGAGGAGTTGAACTGGCATTTGCTCGATACCATATTTTGATACGAAACCCTGTCGCCTATTTGGTAGGTGCGTTGCTGTTCGGTCAAATTATCCCTCAAGTCAAATTTGACAATATAAATAGATGCCGAATCGATGAAACTGCCGTATCTGTATTTTATGTTCACTCTGCCCGTTCCCTTAAATGTCAATACGGAGCCTGCCACGGCGGCTTCGCTGTCGATATCGGTAATCACATATTCAACGCCTTCGCTTATTCTTTGTTTGGAAGGATATGCGATAAGGTTTAAGGAATAGCTTGCTTCTTCTTCCTCGTCGCCTTCAAGATAGAATATGGTTTTCTCCATTTCCACAAAAGCGTTGTCAATTGATGAAAAATTAGGCGCTTTATAAGAATAAAAGGTATCTGTAAGGCACCTTACGGTATATCCCAAGCTGTTTACATAGGTAAATTGCAAGTAGACTCTAATTTGATTGCTTTCGGTATAAAAAATGACAAAATCGCCTTTTACGGCATATGTTCCAATTTCTTCGGTAAAGCTTTCGGGCAAATTGCTGCCGTCGCAGCTTTTGTATATTTTGTCGTTTTTAATTTTTATGTTTGATGTATAAATGCCTTCAAGCGAAGACAAATCTTCAAATTGGGTTTCACCTTTTCTTTGGTTTGAAGTCGGAATATGAACTATGTAGCTATTATATCGATAAAAAGATTCAACGGCCTCCATACGGTTTTGGTCGCCCACATTATCGGGTATAAGCGTTAAATAGTTGTTGTTATCCCGATATTCCCCCGTATTTGTCAAGATGTTTGAATTGTCGTAAATAAAGTATTTTTGCTTTTTATCAAAAATTATTTTGCTTGAATTCCTTACAAATTTGCCCATCAGCGGCTCAAAAGTGTATAAATTGTAATCTTTGCCCTTTTTTAGAGTATTGCAGGCGGTTAAGAATAATAAAGCGCACAAAATCGCCAAAAGGGCCGATAAAATAACCAATAGCCTTTTTTTCATAAAAATCCTCCTTATGAAGGCGAAAAAAGTCAAATTATTTATAAATCCATTATACTATGCCGTTGTAATAACAACAAGGTATTTATAAAAACAAAACCTCTGAACAGAGGTTTGTTTAAGGTATGATATTGTGTCGTATTATTGAATAACGACAAAGTTATTATTCATTCAATGAATAAGTTAATCGTTTGATTGAGCTCCAATACTTCCCACGAGCCGTCAATGTAGGAATTTCTTATATATCTGACAAAAAGCATAACTTCAACGGTGCCTTCTTTTATGAATTTAATTTGCCCTTCTTGGTCTACGGCAAGCGCGTCGTTGTTAATTTTCACGATATAGCGGGCAAAATCAACATCGGTATAGATGACTAATTTGTCGATAATTCCAAGATAAGAAGCTGTCTCTCCCGCATTATAAACGCGATTTATGTCGGGGATATTCTCTTCAAGCTCAAATTTTACAATATACACCTTTACTATGTCTTTGAAAGGACCGTATTTATATTCTATATCCGCCCAGCCGTCGCCTTCAAAAAATAAAGAAGAGCCTTGCATGAAAGCGGAAGGAGAGCTTGCGTCAATGAGTCTGAATTCGGCGCCCGTAATAATTTTTTCTTTGGAGGGGTAAGCAATTAAATTCAATTCATAGCCCAAGGCGTTTTCTTCTTGGTAAGCGAATACGGATTTTTGCAAATCCACCGCAGCAATATCCGCCCCTTTGAAATCAATTTCCTTGTGGCAAAAAATTGATTGGGCAAGACAGCTGACTTGACGATTGAGCTCATCTTTACAAAAATAACGCAAATAGGTGACAGAGGGCTTTCCGTCAAAAAACAAAGTAACAAAATCCCCCGTAAGGTCGCGCTCGTATTCTCCCGCCAAAACGGTAAAGCTTTCGGGGTCGGGATTGTCGTACGCGCTTTTGAAGATTTTGCCGTCCTTAAGCTTGAATTTGTCGCCGTAAAGGCCTTCAAATTCAGATATTTTTTCATCTTCTCCCGCTTTCACATAGGCGTTTTCGGGATTAATGAGATAATCTTTATAACTTAAAAGGCAAACGGCGGCTTCCATACGGTTTTGGTTGCCTATATTATCGGGAATAAGAGTTATTACATCATCGTTGATATGATAATCCCCCGCGATTTTAAGCATATTGTTTTTGTCATAAAAATAATATTTTTGTTTGTTTTTGAATACGATTTTAGATAAAGATTTAACAAATTTGCCTTGGGAAGCGTCATATGTATATAAATAGTAGCCTTTTAATTTTTTTAAGCGGTCATTATTGCAAGCTGTCAAAGACAATGCCGCCAAGACAATCAAAAGCGTTAAGGCAACGGCGCAAAACTTTCTTTTCATAGTTTGCCCTCCATAATCTACAGTTAAATTATTTATATAATAAAAATAGTTGAAAAATTATAGAAATATCGTCGGCTTTTGCAATAATTCAATGAAGGATGTCAAACAATTTTTTTTGCGTATGGTTTTTTTATTTCATGTATTAATTCTAATTGCCTTATTTTATAATTAAAATTTAATTTGATAATGCAAATCGGCAAAATTTGTGATAAAATAAATTTAACGCGCCCTCAGAAAGCAGCGCCTTTTGGCGGTTATATTGTAGAAAGAACAGCGGGGAATACAATTATTCGGGATAAGAGGTAAAAGTAAAAATGAAAACCATTGAGCTGAAATCATTTGACGAAACAATACTTCACTGCACTTTATGGGATGAGGCAACAAACCCCAAAGCCGTGGTCCAGCTCTGCCACGGCATGGGTGAATACGCCATGAAATATGATAGGTTCGCAAGATATCTAAACAGTCAAGGCTATATAGTGTTCGCCGACGACCATAGGGGGCACGGATACACTGAAGACGAAAAAAATCGAGGGCATCATGACGGTTTTATGTTCGGCGACACTTTGAAAGATTTATTGTTTATTCACAAATATCTTAAAGAACAATACAATTTGCCTCAAATATTTATCGGACACAGCTACGGGAGCTTTTTAGGGCAAGCGTTTTATCAGCAATCAACCGATGTCAAAGCAGTTATTCTATTGGGCTCTGCAAAAATCCCCAACTGCTTGTCCGCGATGGGCATGGCGATTTTATATCTTTTATATTTGATAAAAAAAGATTGGCGCCCAAAATTCATTAACAGCGTAAGCGACAAACTGTTTAATTTGAAATACAAAGGCGAAAAGGGCGCATGTCTTTGGATAACCCGCGACAACACGAGAAGGCAAGCTTTTATTGAAGACCCTCTTTGCGGCGTAAATATGAGCGTCAATTTTATTTTTTCCATGCTTAAAGGCATATATCAAACCAACCGAAAGGAAAATACGGCTAAAATAAACCGGAACACGCCGCTTGCCATACTCAGCGGAGATATGGATCCCATAGGAGGATGGGGTAAAAAGGTAATAAAGCTTTATAAATTCTATAAAAAACAAGGAGTTAAGGATTTGTTTTTTAAGCTTTATCCCGGCGCCAGACATGAATTGATAAATGAGATCAATTACGAAGAAGTATTTAATGACATAAATGAGTTTATTCTTAAATGCTTAAGTAAATAAAAACAAAGTTTGAATTGCCGCTTAAAATATACATTTGGGTTCCCATAATGTATAATTTTGTAGCACAATTGACAAAATTTAAGATTCGCGCTTAGTCGAGGTTTTTTTATTAAAGAACCTCGCATTCGTTATTTTTCGACACTTATTGACATAATCTCCTTTTGTTTACGATTTTCCGCTTTTTTATTCTAAAAATTAAAATTGACTATAGTTATTTAACTTAATATAATGGCATTAGAAAATAATAATACAGGAGATGAAGGAAAATGACAGTACAAGAATTTTCGGATAAGGTAAGCGAAGCCGTTTTTATGAATATTGAAGAAGTGCTCAAAATCGAAGAGGACCGCTTGAAAGACGGGTATAAGTTTTTGGTAAAATTGGAAACAGGCGAAAGCTTTGTGGTAATGGTGATAAAATAATTTTTCCGCATTATAGGATGAAGGGATTTCGGCCAAAATTATATAGCGCTCGCGGCCCGATAAAGAATATAATCGATTCTCTTTGACTTTGTCGGATTTAGGTGTTATTATGTAAAAAATTATGAATGCGGCAGGAGTATATGAGCATTGTTAAGAACACCAAGTTTTCTCTGATATCACAAAAAGCGGATAAATTCTTTTATTCAAACTTCTATATAGCTTTAATCACCATAATCGGCATTATCGGATATATTTTCAGCTTGGAAATATACGCGATTTACGCCATAGTGATCGTTGCCGCTTTCAATTGGATTTTATGCAAGGACTTGATGCCCAGTTTTTTGGCCGTAGCCATACTCGCTATGACTCCGCTTGCACGCCACGGAGAAGTTAACTTTTTCGATCCGGTTTATTACGCGCCCATTATTGCGGTGCCCGCTTTTATTGCGCACATGATTCTATTTCCTCCCAAAGTGAAATTGGATAAATTCTTCTATACCACTCTTGCCGTTGCCATAGCCATTACTTTGGGGGGAGTGGGCTATCTTTCCGCCAAGGAATATTTTTCCATGCCCGCGCTTTATTATGTATTTGGGCTTGGTTTCGGTATGGTGGGCATTTATATTATTCTGCAGGCTTATGTTCCATACGATAAAGAGAGAATTGCCAATTATTTTGCGCGCATGATGGTGGGCATAGGCATTATGGGTATAGCCATGGTGGCATGGGAGTATATCGAAAACGGTCACGAAATTGCCCAAAACTTTCGTCGTTTCATGCGCCATTTTCAATTTGGCAACAATTTATCCAACAATCTTTTGCTGTCCATGCCGTTTGCTTTTTATCTTGCCGTAAAGACCTCAAAAGCCGCGCCTTCGGTTTTTTATTTTGCGGTGGGAGTTTTGCAATATATCGCCATGGTTTTGAGTTTGTCAAGAGGCGGAATACTGTTCAGCACCATAGTGTTTCCGTTTGTGCTTTTAACGACATTTATCGTAGCCAAAAAACACAGATTGAAGTATCTTATTGTGCTTGTCGTAATCGCCATAACGATGCTGTTGGTGTTTTGGTTTTGGGTTTCGCCCTTTTTAGAAAATATTTTGGAAATCATGGAAGTGAAAGGGAATGAGGCAAGGGTAAAACTTTATAAGCTTGCTTGGCATAATTTTTTGGAATATCCCATATTCGGCAAAGGGATCGCTTATGACGGAGGCTTGTATTATCATCCGCAGCCGTGGTGTATGTATTGGTATCATTCCACTCTCTTCCAGATTCTCGGCAGTTTGGGTATTGTGGGCGTAATCGCTTACGGATATCAAGAAATAGTAAGATTCTTAACGCTTGTCAACGTAAAAAGCGTATTCAATCTTTACACATTGCTTTCCATAGGCGGTTTCGCGGCCTATTCCATGGTGAATGTGGGATATTTTGTGCCGTTGCCCTTTGTGGCCATAGTAGTTCATATGTTTATCGTAGCCGAGAGATACAACAAAATTCTCAAGAAAAACAAAGATTTGCTTTTGGAAGAAAAAATCGTAAAGCGTCAGATTATCAGACCTTAAACAGTATATCCGGCTATTGAAATTATATCTGTTTTGTGCTAAAATCAAATTAATTTAATAAATAATACTGAAAAAGGCGGAATTCATTATGTGCGATACCATTGTTGCTTTGCCGTCGGCAACTAAGGACGGCAGAATGCTGTTTGCGAAAAATTCTGACAGAAGCCCCAACGAACCCCATGTGGTGGTCAGATATCCGGCAAAGGATTATGATTTGGATAAAAATCCTAATGTCAAATTGACTTATATAACCATACCCCAAGTTCAACATACATATGAAGTTGTGCTTATGAAGCCCAGCTGGATATGGGGCGCCGAAATGGGCTTTAACGAGTACGGGCTCAATATCGGCAACGAAGCGGTGTTCACCAAGGAAAAGAAAGGAAAAGACAGCCTTATTGGCATGGACATGCTGAGATTGGCCTTGGAACGGACAAAGAAGGCTAAAGAGGCTTTGGATTTAATCATTGAATTATTGCAGGAATACGGACAGGGCGGCAATTGCGGCTATGACCACAACTTCCACTATCATAATTCTTTCCTTATCGCTGACAGGGAAGAAGCGTATGTGCTGGAAACGGCGGGCAAGTATTACGCCGCAAAGAAAGTCAAAGATTTTTACGCCATCTCCAACTGTCTTTCAATTGAAGAGGATTACGATATCATACATCCCAACGCCATAGACAACGTTATTAAAAAGCGCCGTTGCAACACAATGGAGGAATTCGGGTTTGCAAGATGCTATTCCGATAAGATTTATACGCATTTTGCAAAAGCCAAAAAGAGAAGATGTCTTGCTCAAGAGGTCTTGGAAAAGAATAAAGGGCAGATAACCGTTCAAACAATGATGGAAATTTTAAGAAGCCATGCGCCGAATTATAAAGAGGACACCAATTCGGTGGCTTCAATTTGTATGCACGCGGGCGGGCTCATAGGCGACCATACCACGGGCAGCTATGTGGCTTCGCTTTCTCCCGACGACGCGTATTATTACGTAACCGCCACATCCACCCCTTGCCAAAGCATTTTCAAACCGCTTATCTTGGACAAAGAAATGCCCATAGAAACCGAAAACGAGGAAAAAGCAAAGGAGTATTGGATGAAATACGAAAGGCTGAACAGATATATTTACGCCGGACAAATAGACAAGGCCGTTTTCTTAAAAGAGATAAGCCAATTGGAAAAAGAGTATGTGGACAAATTTGAGAGCAAGAAAACAAAAGCCGAAAGAAACAAAATTATTAAAGAGTGTTGGGCAAAAGCCGATAAATTAATTGACGAATATTTGAAAAAGATGAACGGCGCCGAATTTAATTTTCAAAAGGGCAAGCCTTCTTACCGCAAATACTGGAAGAAAAAAACGGATATTTTGTTTGCCCAAAAAGATTAACAGTGTATTGCAAATAAAAAACGCTAAGCCCGCTTTGGCAACGCGGGCTTTTTGTTATTTTCTCAACACAGCAAGATTGGCAGTATTTTAGCAAAAAAAATGTCATGTTAATTGTTATTAATACATGCTATAATTATTATAAATTATCTCCAATTTGGGAACGCCTTGGAAAAAATTGAAAAAGGAGATATCTTAGATGATTGAGCTTAAAAAGGAATATCAGGCGCGGCAACAATTAGGATTATTCCGGTTTTTTCCGCATATTCACAAAAGAATACGGCATAACGCCGATAGAATATACCAAATACCTTAAATTATGATACCATAAAGGTATTTATAAAAATGAGAGGAAAGCAAATGAAATTGACATTTCGCTGGTACGGCGACAAAGACGCGGTAAGTTTGGATAAAATCCGGCAAATACCCGTAATAAGCGGCATTGTGTCCGCCATAGACGATATTTTGCCGGGAGAGGTTTGGCCCCAAGAACAGATTGAAGCCATCAAAAACAAAGCCAACGCTCACGGACTGGAATTCGAAGTGGTGGAAAGCGTGGCGGTGCACGAAGACATTAAGCTGGGCGAAAAAAGCAGGGATAAATATATAGAAAATTACATAGAGACCATGAAAAGGCTGAGCCGTGCGGGCATTAAGGTGATATGTTATAATTTTATGCCCGTTTTTGACTGGATGAGAAGCAACCTGCGCTTTAAGAATGAAGACGGTTCAGAGTCTCTGGCTTACGAGCATGATAAAGTAATAAAATTCAATCCGCTTACGCTCAGCGAAGATTTAAATTTGCCGGCATGGGACAAGAGCATAGGCAAAGAACGCATGAAGAAATTGCTTGATATCTATAATGAATTCACCGATGAAAGGTATTTTGCAAACCTTAAGTATTTTCTTGACGCCGTTATTCCCGCCGCCGAAAAATATGATATTAAAATGGCCATTCATCCCGACGATCCGCCGTGGAGCATTTACGGCTTGCCGAGGATAATCGGGCAGGAGCGTAATTTTCAAAAGTTTTTGGACCTCAATAAGAGCGCTTATAACGGCGTAACTTTTTGCGCGGGCTCATTGGGATGCTACAAGAACAATGATCTTGAAAAGATGATTGAAATGGCGAAGGGCAGAATACATTTCGCTCATTTAAGAAATGTAAAAATAGAAGGAGAAAAAGATTTCAGGGAAACGGCGCATCCGTCCGTTTGCGGCAGTTTGGATATGTATAGGCTGGTCAAGAAGTTATACGATACCGGATTTGACGGTTATATCCGTCCCGACCACGGCAGACAGATTTGGGGAGAAAGCGGCAACCGCGCGGGATACGGACTTTATGACAGAGCGCTGGGAGCCATGTATATAGCGGGATTGATTGAAGCAATCGAAAAGGAGGCAAAAAATGTTTAAGGACAAAGTAGCGGTAATTACGGGAGGGGGAGGAATATTATGCTCGGCTTTTGCCAAGGAATTGGCAAGACTGGGAGCAAAAGTCGCCGTGCTTGATTTAAGATTGGAAGCGGCTCAGAAGGTTGCCGACGCCATAAACGGTCAAGGTGGCCAAGCAAAAGCATATCAAGCCGATGTTTTGGATAAAGAAAACATGGAAGCGCTCCGTCAGCAAATCCGTAAAGATTTGGGGTTTTGCGATATTTTGATAAACGGCGCGGGCGGAAACAGTCCCAAAGGCAATACCACCAACGATACCTTTAGCTTTGAAGATATGAAAAATGATAATGTCGTTACCTTTTTTGACTTAAAAGATTTTGATATCGACAATGTTTTCAGGCTTAATTTTTTGGGCGCGTTTATTGCCACGCAGGTTTTTGTCAAAGATATGCTTGACAAAGGCGGTTCGATTATAAATATTTCATCCATGAGCGCTTTTTCTCCCATGACAAGGGTATCCGCTTACAGCGCGGCAAAGGCGGCGATATCCAATTTCACCATGTGGCTTGCGGTGCATTTCGCGCCCGCCAATATCAGAGTGAACGCCATAGCTCCCGGTTTTTTTGACACCGCGCAAAACCATGATTTATTGTTTAATAAGGACGGCACGCCCACGAAAAGGACGGAAAAAATATTAAACAATACGCCCATGAGAAGATTGGGCAAAGTGGAAGACCTTTTGGGAGCGGTGAAGTTTCTTTGCAACGATAAGGAATCAGCTTTTATTACGGGAATTGTATTGCCCGTTGACGGAGGATTTCAGGCGTATTCGGGAGTGTAATATGGGCCGATGGGAGGAAGCATAATGAAAGGCTTTTTGCGAGAAGATTATTTTTTGAATAACAATATTTCTTATATGCTCTATAAAGAATTTGCCGAAAACAAGCCCATAATTGATTATCATTGCCATTTAAGCGCCCGTGAAATCTATGAGAATAAGCCTTTTGAGTCGCTTTATCAATTATGGCTGAAATATGACCATTATAAATGGCGCCTTATGCGGCAAGCGGGCATTGACGAGTATTTTATTACGGGAAAAGCCGACGAGTTTGAAAAATTCGCAAGTTATTGCAAGGCGCTTTCGGGAGCGGTCAATAATCCTTTATATATTTGGTCTCACCTTGAATTGCGGAAATATTTCGGCATAGATCTTGTAATTAACGAAAAAAACGCTTATGAAATTTGGAACAAGGCGCAAGAAATATTGAAAAAGGGCTTTCTTACTCCGCTTAAATGCATGGAAATATCAAATGTAAAAACCATTTTCACCACCGACGACGCGCTTGATGATTTGCGATACCATAAACTTTTGGCAAAGCGGTTTCCCAATAAAGTATTGCCCGCTTTCAGAGGGGATAAAGCGCTTGGGCCCGATAAAGCGTTTATCGAAGACCTTCAAAAAGCAAGCGGAATAAAAATCGCTTGCCTTGAGGATTATTTGCAAGCTCTTTACGGCAGACTTGAATATTTTTGTGCTTGCGGCGCCAAAGCCGCCGATTTCAGCTTTGAATGCTTAAACCAAAATATTATCGAAGACAGCCGAGCGCAAGCTATTTTTGAGAAAATTCCGAGCAATCAGTGTATTTCCGATAACGAAATTATCGCTTTGTCAACCTATATTTTGTATAGATTAAGCCAAAAAATCAGCGAATTGGATATGGTTATGGAATTGCACATGGGAGTTACAAGGAACAAAAACAAAAGGCTTTATGATTTATTGGGGGTTGATTGCGGCTGCGACGGCATAAGCGAAAAAAGCTATTTGAGCGGGCTTTATAACCTCTTAAACAATTTGAATTCCGAAAACGCTCTTCCTCATATAATACTCTTCAATCTCAACCCCAATCTTAGCCATTTATTAAGCGTATTGGCGGGCTGCTTAAGCGGCCGCAAAAAAATACAGCTTGGTCCCTCATGGTGGTTTAACGACAATAAAGAAGGCATAATAAGTCAATTGGACGCCATTTCTCTCAACGGGCATCTTGGTTCATTCGCGGGGATGCTTACTGATTCGCGCTCCTTTTTGTCCTATTCAAGACACGATTATTTCAGAAGGATTTTGTGCGATTATTTCGGCGAAAAAATCCAAAAAGGCGAAATAGCTTTTAATAAAGAAATTATTGGCGAGATAATTGAAAATATATGCTTCAAAAACGCCCAAAAACTATTCAGATTGTAAAATTTTTTATTTATTAGCCCCTAAAGAATAAATATAGCTTTTTACGGCAATAATTTTTTTGTTATAAAAAATTTTTGATAATTTGCAAAAAAATTTATATAAAACCGTTGACAAAAGGTTTTTCTTTGATATAATGTAATTAGCAGTCGAAGCCTTAGAGTGCTAATTCAAGTAAGGCTGAAAAAAATAAAAGGAGGTGTTATTATGTTTGGATTGATACCGGTAAACAAAGGTTTGACCAGACCGTCCAATTACAGCGGAGGAATCAGGGATTTCTTTGACGACTTTTTTAACGATTTTCCTTCATTGTCGTACAGGGGAGCCATGAAGATGGACATTAGAGAAAACGAAAAAGAATATATCATTGACGCCGAGCTGCCGGGAATAAAGAAGGACAATATCACGATAGACATTAACGAAAACAATCTTACCGTTTCGGCGAATTATCAAGAAGACAAAAAAGAGGAGAAGGGGAACTATATACACAGAGAAAGAAGAATGAGCTCAATGTCCAGAACAGTATACCTTCCCGATATGGACGAAGACGGCGTCAAAGCAAAATACAGCGACGGAATCTTATGCATCACGGTTCCCAAGAAAGTTGAATCGTCCAAAAGAAAAACAATAACGGTAGAATAAACCCCAGCATTTCAGCTGAAACAGACAAAGCGCGAAGTTTGGAAATCGACTTCGCGTTTATTTTTTATTTGGAAAATCAAGTAATAATATTTGCTTAACTGATACAGAATAAACTTAGAAAATATTTTTTTATTAATAGGAGGAATTTTTATGGCAAAAGTAAATTTATCCACAAAAGATGTAAGTCTTATGAGCGATCTTTTGGGATATGAGCAATGGGCGGCGAAGAAATGTCAGCTTTACGCTCAAACAATCGACGATCCGGAAATAAAAGGTTTATGCAAAAAGATGCAGCAAACACACACAATGAATTTTGATTCTCTTTTTAATTTTTTGAAAGAGCAGCAGTAAGTTCAGGGAAAGGAGGAAATATTTATGAAAAATTTGAATGAAAAAGATTCCATGATCGACCTCATCAATCAGGAAAAAGAAATTATGAAAGCGTACGGCTCTTTTATTCCCGAAGGTTCCAGCACCGATTTAAGAGGGTTGTTGCACAACAACTTAAAAGCTGTGGAAAGTCAGCAATTTGAGCTTTTTGAGAAAATGAGACAAAAAGGATATTATCAGATAAATGACGCCAAGCAGCAGGAAATCAAACAGCTGGTAAATTCTTACGCATAAACCGTCAAGTTTTTTCGGCTTTTTATACCGTTTAGCAAAGGGATATTGAGATATCCCTTTTTGCGATTTTACTCATTTTTATTGCGCTTTAACAGCGTCCGCCGCATATAGTGATATGACTTAAGCGAAATGATGCGGCGAATATTTTGTTATTTGCGGCAATATAATTTTAATAATCAGCGATAAATAGGAGGCTGTCTATGTCCGCGCGTTTTAGAAGAAGAAACATCAGGCCGTCGAGGGCGGCGGCTGTGCAAAGGGAAATAAGGCGACTTCCTGACATAGCTTATTACATACAGACGACGGACGCCGTAAATCCAAATGCCGCCCTTCCTTTAACCGAAGCGTTTATTTCGAGCGAAAATATAACCATGTTGAACAATTATGTTTTCAATTTGAATAACGGAATATACAGACTGGGCTTTTCGGCGGCGGCAAAGGCTTTGGAAGACGCCTCAGAAGTAGGATTGGGCTTTTTTGTCAACGGTTGCTCCACAAATATCGCAACAAAAAATTCTTCAATTAAGGACAACACATACGCGTTAAGCGCCGAAGGCATAATAGTGTCCACCTCAAACAATACCAAAATTACTTTAGTGAACGCCGGAAATGTAATAACAAGTTACGCCTTTGTCAATGTTATAGCGGAAAGGATTAATTAATATTTTTATTTTTCATTAAATATATCCGTTAATAAATTTGTGGGAATACGCATTTACGGGCGTTATATGAAGGCATATGAATAAACAAAAAGAATGGGCAATATATTTAATATTATGAGATTGGGAGGGCTATGACACTGGTAAAGAAGACTGTTATTCTGACAAAGAACGGCGCCAAAGGCTATATAACGGTAGTAAGGGTGGGGAGCTCTTCGGGCATAAAGGCAATAATTGATTATGCCGGAACAGAGCTTGTTATGGGCTTAAAGATAGGAGCTTTCCCTCTCATAATTAAAAAAATAAACGCGGCGAAAAGTGAATTTGAGCTGCCCGCCGATATTGATTTTACTGGCAACGACGACATAAGCTGTTTGGTTATGGAAGGGCAGAGAATCTACGCCGAAGGCGGAGCAAGAGGAAGAATACAATTGCAGGATATCATGAGGTTTATGGATAATGAAAACCAATCAAATATCAATCAAAAAAGCAAGGAGGTCAGCCATGAAAAAGATAAAGGCGTTTTTCAGCAAATTGATGAGCGGGATAAAGAAGTTCTTCAAAAAGATAGCTCAGCTGTTCAAACCCCAACAAGTGCCGGAGAATCAAGAAGAGAAGAAATAGCGCCAAGCGGGATTGTGGAAATACATAAAGAAAAAACCAAAATGGAAAGCCGCATAGAGCAAGCAAAGACAAAAGAAATTCCCAAAGCGGAGATGCCCAAAGGAACTCCCAAGACCCAAATCAAAGAAGTTCCCATGACGGAAAAACCAATAGACGCGTCCCAAACGGACAGGGCAAAAGATAGTCCCAAAGCCGAAACGGTCAAAGAAGAACCTAAAGTGGAAAGAGCAAGCGATAAAAAAGAAAGCGGCTCAAAGCTTGAGGATAAAAAAGAAACAACCTATGAAAAGCTTGAAAGCAAGGAGAGCGTTAAAGAAAAAACAGAAACGTCCAAAAGCTTTGTGGACGGTTTATTGAAGGACGGCGCAAAAAGCGCGCCCAAGGACGTCAAGAGCTTCTATTATTCGGTAAAGGACAAATTAGATGAATTATTTGTAATGTATCCCAGAGAAAAAATGTTGGAAAATATCATTCCTTCTTCAAAATGGGTAAGGATTAATTACGATAAAGACGATTATTATGTGGCGGGCGTGCTGGTGGACGATGACGGCAAGGTTACCCATATCGCTTACGGAGTGCCCGGCTTTGAAGGAAAGAGTCCGCCCAAAGAAACTGAATGTATCTGCGACTGGCTGCCGCTTAAGGATATGGATAAGTTCGAAGGCTACTGGCTGATTTTTCAAAGCGCGGATACCGGAGAAATTTTGCCTAAAGATTAATTATTTTTATATAATGGTTGCTGATGTTTGAAATTTATTATATACTTACTATTATATAATAAAAAAGGCTGAGGCAACCGTATATTATGAATAATCAAATATCTTTATTGGGAGCGCAGGTGGCCAAGACTATGCCGATAATAATCATGGTATTATATATCGCGGGACTGGTGGCTATCGCCATAATTACTCATAAAAAAAGCCGTTCGCTTTCGGGCTTTTTCCTCGCGAACAGAGGAATAGGCGGATGGATGACGGCTTTTTCATACGGAGCGGCGTATTTTTCCGCCGTTGTTTTTATCGGTTACGCGGGCAGATTCGGCATGCAATTGGGGCTTTCGACGGTATGGATAGGAATAGCCAACGCGCTGATAGGCTCATTGCTGGCGTGGATAGTGCTGGCCAAAAGAACCCGCAGCATGACCAACAGGCTTAAGACAAGAACAATGCCCGAATTTTTTGAAAAGAGGTATCAAAACAAACATATCAAGTTGTTGGCGTCCATAGTGATATTTATATTCCTTATCCCGTATTCGTCTTCGGTATATCAAGGTTTGGGCTATTTGTTTGAAATGATTTTCGGGCTTGAGTTTTACTGGTGCATAATTATTGTGGCCGCGCTCACCGCGATGTATCTGTTCGCGGGCGGTTATTTCGCCACCGTATTGGGAGATTTTTTCCAAGGCATAATTATGCTGAGCGGCGTTATCGTTATGATAATTTTGATGTTTAATTCCGATGTTGTGCAAGGCGCTGAAGGACTAAGGAAGCTTACCGAAGCGGGATACGGTTTTATCCCGTCGGCGGAAGGTAATTTCTTTAATTCCAACGCATTTAACCTTATTGTGATAATTCTGCTTACATCTTTCGGGATATGGAGCTTGCCCCAATCGGTGCATAAATTTCACGCCATAAGAGATAACAACGCGATAAAAAAGGCCACAATAATAAGCACGGTTTTTGCGTTGGTCATAGGGGGAGGCGCTTATCTTAACGGCGGATTCGCAAGACTGTTTTTCCCTCAAGGGCTTCCTGCAGGAGGCGACGACGCCGTAGTTCCGGAAATGCTTATTAGAGCTGGTTTTCCCGGCGTCATGTTGGGGCTTATTATGGTGCTGTTGTTGTCGGCAAGCATGTCCACGCTTTCCGCGCTTGCGTTATCGAGCTCGTCGGCGGTGGCAATCGACGCTTATAAAGGATACATAAACCCCAACGCCAAAGAGAAAAAAGTAAAGCTGATTTTGCAGATATTATGTTTGTTGTTCATAACGCTGAGCGCCGTACTGGCAATATTCAGAGTGGATGTTATAGTAACGCTGATGTCTTTCAGCTGGGGCACATTGGCGGGCTGTTTCATGGGACCTTATGTGCTGGGGCTTTACAGTAAAAAAATTACGGCGGCGGGGGCCATTGCCTCAATAATCAGCGGGGTAAGCGTAACGATAATTTTAGTCGCGGTGTTCGGAATGGTGGACGGCGGCAAAAATGTTGGCGAGATAATAAATTTAGGTATAAAAAGAGCTCCTTTAATAGGAGTTATCGACATGATTTTTTCCATAATAATAACTCTTGTAGTAAGCGCGTTTACCAAAAAACCCGATAAAGAGCATTTGGATTTTTGTTTCGCCAAAGAAAATATAATCGAAAAAGCTCGATAAGTAAAAGGAGCTTGCGGATGAACAGAACAAGATTTATAGCTTATACGGGAATATTGACGGCTATTGTTACCGTAACCACATTTGCCGCCATACATACGCCCAACACTCAGGGATTTATAAATTTCGGCGACGCCATAATATTTATCGCCGGCATATTCTTCGGGCCCTTTGCCGGGCTTATCGCCGGCGGTTTGGGTTCTGCGTTTGCCGATATGATACTTGGCTATACCGTCACATGGGCGCCTTTTACGCTGGTCATTAAAGGCGCCGAAGGGTTTATCGTGGGTCTGGTATCGGCGATATTGTGCAAAATGTTGGCCAAAAAATACCATGTAATAGCTTATTTGTTGGCGATGACGGCGGCGGGGCTGATAATGGTGGCGGGTTACTTTTTTGCCACATGGATTCTTTACGGTTTTTTATATGGCGGCGCTTTCCATTCCCCAAAGCTTCATACAAATGGGAGCTTCAATGGCGATAGCTTTGCTTTTAATCCCCGTAACCAAAACAATTTTGCGCGTAATAAATCCCAAAGACGACCGTCAATAAACGCTCTTGATTAACTTAATTTGCTTTTGAAAAAATCGCACATTTCTTTGTTGGTAATTATGGATTCCTCATATTCGGGCTGAATTACCTGATAGACATGAGTCAATTTGTTCTTAGTTTTTGAATCCCAGAATCTGAGCTTATATTCATGATTATGTTCTTCCAGGAATTTCGCCATGTTTAAGGTTTGTTTTCTCAAAAAGTCTTTTTTGCTGCTTGCAAGATAAACGGGCGCTATGTCGCCGTTGTATACTCCTGAAAACGATATTTTGGACACCCATTCAGAGTCCCTGAACCCTTTTCCCAAAAAATATTCGCCGTATGCGTTTATTATGGGATTGCGCAGCTTAATGAATTTTCTCAGTTCAAAAGCGCCGCAGATAAGGCCGCCCGCTTTAATTTTAATGTTTGTATGCAAATCCCACTTTTCGCACAATTCTTTGTTGTGTTGCAAGGCCATGGTCAAAGAAGCCAAGTGGCCGCCCGCGGAATCTCCCGCGATAAAGAAATTGTCCAGGTCGGCAAAATAGTCGTCGCACCTTTTTTCCAGCCAATTCAAAGCGGCGAATACATCCTGCAAAGGAGCGGGGAATCGGGCTTCTTGAAGAAGGCGGTAATTGATATTGATGACGGTAAATCCTTCTTTGGCAAGATGCATGCAAAAATTCTTATTCAATTCCTTGTTTCCATAAAGCCAGCCGCCGCCGTGTATGTCAAAAATTACGGGCAATTTGCGGGAGGTGTTTTCGGGATAATAAACATCAAGGGTGTGCATTGGATTGTCGTCGTTTATGTATTTAATATCCGTTATTTGCGTAACGCCTTGAGGCAGCTTTTGC
This sequence comes from Clostridiales bacterium DTU072, assembly GCA_001512685.1. Classification (GTDB taxonomy): domain Bacteria; phylum Bacillota; class Clostridia; order Christensenellales; family DTU072; genus DTU072. The sequence goes on along the minus strand of LFSG01000054.1, from coordinate 22,895 downwards.
GAAGCCCTTCTTTTGGTGTCCACCTTATCGGTTATTTTCCAGAAAAAATCAAGCAATTTGTGTCCTACGCTCATATTGTGTGTTCTCCTTTATACATAATCTATTATAAATTCCAGTTTGTATTCTCCAAAGTCAATTCCCTTGACGCGCTCGGTTATAACGCTCTCGCTTATCTCCAAATCGTAGGGAACGACTATGTCAACGGAAATTATTTTCAGTTTCTTATCCACTCTGAAATCATGAAAACTTAAAGCGGGGCTTATTTCTTCCAATTTCTTGCGCATAAACTTTCTGATTTGTTTAGTCTCGGAATCATTTATATCGACGGGGTCAAGATGCGCCACTATCTCCGCTCCGCAGTTATTGGCCACATTTTTTTCTATTTGATTTATTATTCTGTGGGCGTCGTTGAGGGAAAGGTCGGAAGGCAGCTCCACATGCACGCTGCCTATTGAATTGTCGGGGCCGTAATCGTGCAGCAAAAGGTCATGAGCGCCGAGTATTTCGGGCTGTTCCATTATTTCTGACATAATCTTGGAGCTTAAAGCCTTATTGTGTTTGCCTCCCAAGATTTTGTCTATCGTGGCTTTAATCAGCCTTATGCCGTTAAACAAGATAAACAAAGAAATAATTGCGCCGATTATGCCGTCCAAAGGAATGCGCGTAAAGTTTGCCGTTCCCAAAGAAATAAGGGTGGCGGAAGAAATCAAGACATCTTGGAAGCTGTCGTCTCTTGCGGCGCGCACGGCCGGAGAGTTTAATTTTTTGGCGTTTATGTGATAAAAAATCCCCATTAAAATTTTGACGGCGACGCCCGCGGCAATTAAACCGAAGAACAAAGGCGATGTCATTATGGGGGAAGGAGCGATGATTTTTTTAATCGAGCTTATGGTAAACTCAACGGCGGCCACGATAATGACGGCGGCAAGAATAAACCCCGCTACATATTCAAATCTGCCGTGACCGTAAGGGTGGTCTTTGTCGGCTTTTTTGCCGCTTATGGCAAAGGAAAAGGCCACGGCGACCGAGCTTGCCACATCGCCGAAATTATTGACGGCGTCGGACTGCACGGAAACGCTGCCGCTGATTATGCCTATTATAAGCTTGCCAACGGCAAGGACAAGATTGAAAATTGTGCCGGCTATGCCGGTTATGATTCCTTTTTTGGTTCTGTTCATATAAATTTCGTTATATTTCCGCTTTGTTATACATATTTTTAGGTATGAGAAAATTGCTGCTGCTGTGCGTTTTATTGATTTTAGTATGTTATATCTACGGCTGTAAACCCAACCTTTCTCCCCAAGGACTTTTGCGCTATGTGGAATATCTTGAGAAAATTAAGCTAAGAGGGATTGCCGACAGCTTTTTTGTGGAAGTGACAATAGGCGACAGCGGCGGCAAAGATTTTTGCAAAATAGCTTTAATACCTTCACGGCTGGGAGCTTGCGCCCAAGGCATGAGTTTTTGTTACGGCGAAATAAAAGGCTCGTTGAAGAAAGCAAGCGGCAAGCAGGAATATATCGCCGTAGTAAATTACGCCAAAGCCCATAATTTCATAGCCTTAAGCGACGGCCACGCAATGGAAACAGTGGCTTTGTTTGCGCTGGCGGAGGAATTGCCCGCCGAGGAAATATTGCTTAAGGCCAAAGAGCGCTTCGGGCAAAGCTTGGAGGAAGACTTTTTACGGCGGGATACGGATATGAGAATACATCTCAAAATTATTTCCGATATGTCGGGCAACGCTTATTATTATGCAGGGTTCGCGGGCGGCAATAAATATTACGCGGCGATGTACGATACCGTGAATAAAAATATTATTGCCGACTATGTTAAATAATTATAGCACAATATCTTGCCAATCTTCAACAGCTCATTTTGGAAAAACCTCAAAAAATAAGGGCTCTTACATTTATGACGGATATATGTTATAATGATTTACAGCTGAGGTTTTTGGTTCTATGTATTACAAGTTAAAAATAGCCGCCGTCGTTACTTTTTTGATTTTTACCGTGGTCGTAGTAGCGTTGCTTGTTACTTTCACTCCCGTAACGATTACGCTGAATTACGGATTTACAAAAGTAGTGCATGATTTTAAGTTTCCTCAAGAAGATTTGTCTCTGGATAAACCTTATACTCAAGATATTACAGTCGCGCGTTTTACGGCTTATGTTCCGCCTAAAGGAATCAATTGGTTTTTGGATGAAGAATGCACCCTTCCTTGGGTGGAAGGCACAAGGGTAAAATCAAACATTACGCTTTACGCTTGCTCATATTAATCGGCTGTTATACTTTCTCCTTTTTACCTTAATTTTCAGCCATAGCTTTTTTGGATTAAAATACAATAATTCCGAATATTATTTTATAAATTACAACAAAACTCCCATTAACCGAAATTTTTTGTTTTTAGTTAAAAAACACAATAAAAACGGGGTTAAACGAATATTTTAAGTAATATTATATGCCGTTTGGACGAAAAATCACTTTAAGGTTCAAGAAATTGTCAAATGAAGCAAAAATAAGACAAAGGTATTGGCATAAAATAGTTATATAAAAACATTGGGAGGTTTTATATATGAAACTGGTCAAGGTTAAATTCCTAAAAAAGGGGCAGGGTTTTTTGTATTTGGGCAACGACGAGCTTAAAATGCATGAGGCTGTATTTTGCCGAACCAAGGAAGGCATTTGGGCGGGCGAGGTGATAGATATACCCGATGTGTCCATTTTGATGGAAAATTCAGGCGCATATATCCCGCTTAAGGAATGCGTGGGCATTGACAATGAGATTACATACGAGCTTTGGTTGGAGCATTGGAACCAGCAATCTAAAACTTGATTTTATTTCATACATCTTTTTGTTTTATGTTCATGGACAAAACCGCTTGCATTCCCTTGGCGGTTTTGTCTTATATTATCCGCAAAGAACTTATAAAATTGTAATTATTCATTGAAATTGTGATATTATGCCGATATAATTTGGCGGGTTATTAATGGACAGCCATGCTGTTTAGTTAATATTTTATAATACGCTGTGCTCTAAGCTTAAAAACAGTAACTGACAAAATTAATATGTTGAAATATTTTTTTAATGTGGTAAAATAAAAATCACAAATAAATATTGAAATGAGAAAGGAGTAAAGGAAATGAAAAAGGCGACAAAAATCATGTTGACGCTGATATTGGCATTATGCTTGATTGTAACGATAGCGGCGTGCGACAACGACGATAACGGAGGAAGCAACAATCAACCTGAAAAAATAAGGGTGACAGACAGCTCTGCGGAAGGAGCCAAAATGATTAAAGGATATGTGGGGAACACGCAGTTTGAAAAGGTTGCGGGCTTAAGAATTCTTTTTGGCGAAGAGCCTGAATTGGCGGCGACCACCGATGAAAACGGATTATTCTCTTTCTATTTTGTTAATCCCAATGAGCTTGAAGCAAGCAGAGTTATGGATTATATTACTTTGGACAGTCAAGATTATAAATACAAGGTGTTTGAATATACTCATGACAGTTCGGGAGATACGCTGGGCTGCACCATTGTTGTGGACCAAGCCGATTCGGATTTTGATATGGAGACCATTGTCCCCAATGTTCAAATAAGGTTAAGTTTCGGAATGGCGGACGAAGACTTTGTAATGCTTCCCGTGGGATATCCTACCGAAAATCCGAACATGATAGACGAAAACGGCTTAAATACTGAAGAAAGAAAAGCTGAAGAACATAAAGACACGGTTTTCGGCGTCAAGCTTTTTATTAATGAAAAGTATTACGACTACAGCAGAGATTCGGGTTGGAGAATACGTTATATTATTCCGGGAACGGTATTGAGACTGGAATATCCCGAAATGTATTTTGCCATTCATGTGCCGGGAACGATCACAACGGTTTTGGATGGCGAAAACAGAGATACTTACACTTATACTCTAAACAACGGCGTATTTATTGATTTTAGAGCGCGCAGCGAAAACCCGGATGTATTGTTTGACCATGAAGAATGGAAAGATTATCTTGAAGACTAATCTCAATGAACCTATAATGAAATCCCCGAAACACAGATTTCGGGGATTTTTATTTAATCGTCTTTTTTTGCTCCCCAAACGCAGGGATTTTTTAAGCTCATTTTCCATTCGGCGCTCCAAGAATCAGGCTGACCAGCGAATTCTATATGCAGCGCAAGCTTTTGACAATTATAGAAAGCTCCTTTTTGGATTTCGGTTACTTTGTCCGAAATAAAAAGTTTTTCTAATTTGACGCAGTTTCTGAACGCGAACAGTCCTATGAAATTCAGGTTTTCGGGCAGGCGCAAATCTTTGAGACTGTAGCAGTTTTGAAAAGTCCAATTATTGATTTGCTTAAGGTCGTCGGATAAATATAATGACTTGAGCGCAAAGCAATTTTCAAAAGCGGCGTATCCCAGGGAGGTTAATTTGCTGCTTGGCGTAAATTCACAATACTCCAGCCGTTCGCATCCCCAAAAGCATTCCTTGTCGATTGTTTCCACGCTGTCGGGCATGGTTACCTTTTTCAAGCGGTTGCAGAATGAGAAAGCTTGCTGACCGATTGATTTGAGGCCGTCATAGATAAAAACTTCCTCTATGCTTTTTGAATTGCTGAAAGCATAATCGCCTATTGTTTTTACCGACGGCGGAATTATTATTCTTTTTAGACCTATGCAACCGTAAAAGGCGTGATCTCTTATTTTTTTCACAGAATCGGGGATTCTGAACACCCCGTTCTCGGAATTTTTTACTTGTATCTTGCCTTTGGGGTAACAGATAAGCTCTGTGGCGTCTTTATTATATAGCACTCCGTCAATGGATGTTAGATAAGGGGAGTCCTCCGCTCTGTAGCTAATAAGATTGTCGCATTCAGCGAACCAAGAATAATCAAAGTTTTTGAAGTTTGCGGGAAAGGTTACTTCTACAAGTTTTTTGCAATCCCTAAAAGTATCATGATTTATGGTGTCCGTTTCTTTAATTTTGTATGTTGTCAAATCTTGGCCGTTTTCTATCCGCAAAGGGTGGGGAGGAGAGCTGTCTTGATTATCGAATATATTTATTTTGGCAATATACCAATTTGTGCCGATATTGTAAAATTCAAGACAAACTCTGTTGTTTTGAAGCCCGTCTTCTTGATCTCCGTAATTGACGGTTATCATTACCGTTCCGCTACCCATGGCGTATCGCGCAAATGTATACGAAATATCATAGCTGTGCGGATTTTTTAACGCCTCGCTATAATTCAGAATAAAATAGTATTTGTTTTCTTCCAGAAATTTATAATAGTCTTTGGATTTTTCGGGATAATATAAGGCGGCTATTTTTTCCAAATCGCGCTCTTTGTATGCCTCAAAAAATTCCACAGCTTTTTTTTCTAATTTAGCAGGGGCTTTATTGGACATAACTTCTTCAATCTTTAAATATATAGACAATGCGAAAAGATACAGTATGGCAAACAACAAAAAGGCGATAACGATTTTTCTGAGAATTATATATAATTTAATTTTTTTTAGTATTTTCATATTCTTTTCTTCACGCTCCCCAAACGCATTCGTTGGTGAATCCCATATCCCAATATAAAGACCATCCGGGCGGTTCTTGGGCATGCTGGCAATACAATTTAAGATTGGAGCAGGTATGGAAGGCCCCAATCTCTACTGTTTGTATTGCGCGGCTGATATATAATTCTTCCAAACTTACGCAACGGCGGAAGGCGTATCTTCCTATTCTTTTGAGGTTTTGTGGCAGGCGTATTGTTTTTAGCGAATAGCAATTCTGAAAGCACCATTCCTCAATCTCTTCCATGCCGTCGGGAAGGTATATGTTTTTCAAGGCCGAGCATCCGTCAAAAGCGCCGTAGCTTATCCTTTGCAGCGCGCTTTGGGCGGATATCTCCGCGCTTTCAAGCTGTCTGCAATTATAAAAACATTCTTTACCGATTATTTCCATGCTGTCGGGAAAAGCGACGCTTTTTAGTTTATCGCAATTTTCAAATACATTTGAATACAGGTATTGCAAACCGTCGTTAAAAACTATGCTCTCAAGATTTTTCATATCGGCGAAAGCATAATTATATATATATTTAAGCGTTGACGGACAAATTATCTTTTTTAACCCAAGGCATCCTCTGAAAGCTTCGGAATTAATTATTTTGACGCCCTCGGGAATTTTGAATTCCCCTAAGTTCACGCTGCCCGCGTTTTGTATTTTGCCTTTTGGATAATATACCAAAACGGACATGTCTTTGGTGTACACCACTCCGTCAACTGAAGTTAAGAATTGCGAATCTTCGTCTATATTTACGGCTATGAGATTGTCGCATGTGCCGAACCATCCATGTTTTATTATCATGTAGGTGCTGGGAAAGGTAACTTCAATTAAGTTTTTGCAGTTGTAAAAGGAAAGTCCGTCAACTGTTTGTCTCTTGCCTACTTTATAGGTCACTATTTCTTTATTGGATTCTTTTACAATCGTATTGTAGTTTTCGTTTATTAAATAGTGGACATGTCTGAAAAAGTCAGTATCTTTTTCGGATATATACCATTCGCCGTCAATTTTGAGGAAGCAAAAAGTTCGGTCTGTACGCAAATTTTCTTTTTTGTAAACGAATTCAACCAATAATTGAATGGTATTTTTTTGGAGATATATTTTTAATGCTTTTATGTTTTTTATGGCAAGAAAATCATAATTGGGGTATTGAGCGAAAAAGTTAAAGTTATTTTTGACAAATTGATTGTAGCCTGCGGAATTTTCGGGATAAAAAGTGCTTGCGAGCATATAGATGTCATGCTCGGCGTAAGCTTGCATAAAAAGCTTTACTTTGGGCAAAAGCATACTTGACATAATCGCTTCTACCATGGGATGCGCCGCCATGCCGATTATAACCGCGCATAATATCATTAATAAGACTATAGCGGCCCTTCGGAGTCTTATTAAAGATTTCACCTTTTTGAGGATTTTCATAAATATAAGATATATCAGCGGCATAGTTTTGTCAAGAAAGGAACGGATAAATGAAAAGGTAATAATATTGTGTTTGCGCTATGGGCGTGTTATAATTTTCATACGAATAATTTATTTTGGTATAGATTAAGCCATTGAGGTGACTATGGACGAAAAAAACATCAACGAAAACGAAAAAAACAATAGTTTAACCGAAAAAGAGAATAGCGCCCGACAAAAAGAGGTTAAGGGCAAGGATATTTCAAGCGAGGAAATTAAATCCAAATACAAAACCGCTTTGATAATAGCTTTGGCGGCTTTGCTTACCTTGAATATTATTTTGGGTTTTTTCGGATTTTTGTATTACAGGCATACGCTGAATGTGTCGGCTGAGAAAATAGAAGAAAAATTAAAGAAAGAATTGTTTGACAACTTGTATGACGACGCGATAAATAATATTTCCGAAAAAGTTTTGCAAGGTTATATTAGAGAATATTATTTGCCCGAAGATTACTTTTCGATAGGGCTTTACGTAAACAAAAACACCCGCGCTTCCGTGGTGGAAGTATTGGGAGGATATAACGCCACTTCTCCCATTAAGAGGTCTACGGGCATCATTCTTAACGAAGACGGCTACATAGTTACAAACGCGCATGCCGTTACTTATACGTCTACCCATGTGGGCGGCGACATAAACAATCCCAATACCACGATTATCTATCATAGTTACCCCGTTATTCAAATAATTATTCATAACGAAATAGAAAAATACGAGGTAACGGTTATCGATTACGATATCCCAAAAGACCTTGCTTTATTGAAGCTTACAAGCTTGCCCGAAAATATTAAGCCCGTTACTTTCGGGAACTCCGATTATGTCAATGTGGGCGAAGACACCGTCCTTATGGGCAATACTTTGGGAATGGGCATCACCGTATCCTTGGGCAGTATTTTGGGCTGTTACAGCTATAACGAAGTGCAAATGCTGCAGGTTGACGCGTTGACGCTGGAAGGAAATTCCGGAGCGGGGTTGTTCAATCCTCTTTGCGAAGCGGTGGGGGTGCTGAGCTTTCGCATTACGGGAGAATCGAATTTGCAAAGCGTGGGGTACGCGATAACCTCCAACGAAGTCATTAATTATATACAGAATGTGGCTCAAGAAAACGATTTGGAAATAGAATATACATTGTCGGACAATATACCCGATTTTTTACCCGACTGATAAAAAAACAATTACGAAAAAACAAAATACCTTATTGACAAAGATTGTTTCTCTATATATACTTAAATTAAAGTAATATTATAGTTAGAAAAATATTAAAGGGATACTGTCCACGGAAATCAGCATATAATGTATTAGTCACCGGTGAGGCCATGAGAAAATATCGCAAAAAAAATGCCCTCAAAATATTTATCAGCGTAACAGTCTGCGCTCTTATATGCGGCCTGCTTTTTTCCGCGGCCAATTCCATCAGCGATTTTTTGTACGGCGACAATCAGTCCGTAAATAATCAAAGCAATAATATCTCCCAAGACGACAACCATTCTTCAAACAGCGAAGACTTTAACGACATCGTATATCTTACCGATTTGGACGATCTCGGCGGCATCAAAATAGGCAATAACACGGGAAGCGGCAGATATTCGTTGGCGCTTTCGGATTATGACTCCGGTAAGTTCCATATTCTCATTGTTGACAAAGACGGTTTTGTGTTTGCCAGAGGCTCAAACGAATGGCAGCAGCTGGGCTTAAACGGCGGTTCTTCTTATAACGCCGTAGCCAACACGGTAACCGATTACACAAAGACGGATAGGTATTATACATATTGGCAACCCGTCGTCGCCCTCAATCATGTTACGGTCACCAAAGTGGCGGCGGGAGGATATCACAGTCTTGCCATCGGCTACGATTCCAGTGGCAATTACAGGGTATTCGCATGGGGACGGCAAGGCTCGGGCAGACTGGGCAACGGCACTACGAACGATACGGCGTCTTCGGGGGTAATCGATATCACAAACAAATTCAACTTTGAATCGGGCGACTATCCCATCGATGTGGAGGCGGGGGAACACCATTCAATGCTGCTCACCAATAAAGGATATGTGTATACTTGGGGGGAAAACGCCAGAGGGCAGCTGGGGAGAGGAAATACTACCGATTCCAGCACGCCGGTGAAAATTACCGACGGCAGTTTAAAGGATAAAAAAATTGTGGAGATATCCGCCGGGAGCGAGCATAGCTTGGCCAGAGACTCAAGCAACAAACTGCACGCCTGGGGCGATAATACTCGTTATCAATGCGGATTGACAGGGTCATATTACACCAGTCCGCAAGCCATTCAGACAAGTTATACGTTCAGTCAAATCAGCGCCGGCGAACTGCATAATGTGGGAAGACGCACAACCGGCAATCTCGTTCTGTGGGGAGATGGCAGAGGAGGAAAGCTGGGCAACGGCAATATCAACAATACCGACGATAATAAATCAACAGCTGTTTCGCACACAACGAGAACATATACGGACGTAGCCGCCGGCGGCGCAAATACTTTGGCCTTAGACAGCAGCGGAAATGTTTGGGTAACAGGATTCGGCACCGACCTTTTCTTTAACGTATCGTACAGCGGTTCTTTTGTTGACAGCCAAAAGGATGCTATCGCCATATCCAACGGCGGAATGATGTTCATGATTACAAGCAATCATGAAATGTATTATTACGGATACGCTGCGAAATATGGTGAACACTGGTACGGCTTAAATCCTATACCTGTAGTTCCCGGCACCAGTATTCAGGATACCAGCATTCCTTACCCGACTTATAATGTCGTACATAATACTTCCGACAATATAAAGAGGCTTGCGCCTATTTCAAATATCATAGGACTTCCCACCGATTACAACAGAGCCAGTCCGCAAAGCACTGTGCCTACGGACAATATTATTTTTTATAATACCCGCGTAAAAATAAATTGTTTTTACAGCAGTTATTCCGAATTTAAGATAGCTCAGGTAACCTCGACCATTTACAATAACAATGATTATAATAACAGCAGCATAAAATGGAAAACTATCAACGCCAAAGGCGCGATAGTGGATAGGGAAGGATATTATTTTGTAAAATTCAGAATGGGATCAAGCACTTCGGGCACTTTAACGAACAGGAAATTTACCATAGCCAACAAATCGGGTCCCGAAGTGGCTTTAAGCAGCGACAACTCCAGCAAGTGCATAGCCACAATAAAGGTATACGACGGATTCGGATTAAGCAAAGTACAGGTGGCGGGCACGGCAAGCGTTTATGATTCCGCTCAAGGAAAATTTGTGGACCAAAATTATGACGTTACCCATGATATATCCTCCAGCACTTATTCCACCACGATTGAAATTCCACGAAACAGCAAAAACACCTTTAAGATAACGGCTACGGATTCGCAAGGCAAAGTTTTTGAAACCAATCTTGTCGTGAATACCGTGGTGTCTATTATAGCGACCAATCTCGAAACCACTTATGACGGCACAACCAAGGCCATAACTCCTCAATTCCATACGCCGGCAAGAGGCACATTCTCAAAATCTCAATTCCAAAGCTATTACAGCGGATACACCATATCCGATGTTTACTACTCGGGCGGAAGGGCGGATTTCACGCCGGGCACTTCCCCGCCCAAGCTGGTCAGCGCTTCCGCATATTCAGCTTATACCGCCATCAAAAAAGGTTCTTCAACGATTATCGATAGCACCGTCAGCATTAAGATAAATAAGCGGAACCTAACGGTGACCGCCGCCGCCAAACAGAAAGTGTACGGCAATTCTGATCCTGCGTTAACATATACATACAGTGGCTTGGCTACGGGAGACAGCTTTACGGGCAACCTGACCAGAGTGTCCGGCGAGAACGCGGGAACTTATGCCATCAACAGGGGCTCGCTTAACGTTACCAACAGCGATTGCTATAACTTCACATACAACGGAGCCAACCTTACGATAAGCAAGCGTACCGTCAGCATTAAGGCGGATAACAAATCAAAGATATACGGAGACAATGATCCCGCGTTGACATTTACGGTAACAAGCACTTACAATCTTGCCAGCGGCGATAAATGGGAAGGAGCTTTGACCAGAGACAGCGGACAGACAGTGGGAACATACGCCATTAAGCAAGGCAATCTCACTGTGGATAAACCTCATAACTACACCATTAATTTCACTCAAGGCACCTTTACCATAAGTCAGCGAAGCTTAACGGTGTCCGCCGCCGCCAAAGAAAAAACATACGGAAACCCCGATCCCGAATTGACATATTCCATAACCGGCGGAAGCTTGGCCTCGGGAGACGGTTTTACGGGCAGCTTAACGAGGACATCGGGCGAAAACGCCGGCACATATACCATTAACCAGGGAACTCTTAAAGTTACCAACAGTAATTGTTACAACTTTACATTCAAGAGCGCCACTTTCAAGATAAATCCTCGCGCCGTCACGGTTAAAGCAAATGACGCGCATATAGATTACGGCGACAATCCTCCTTCGTATTCCGTAACATACGAGAATTTGGTATCGGGAGACAATCCCGGTCATACGGCTACCTGCTCGTATGTCAAGGGCAACAACGCGGGGACTTATGATATTACGGTAAATGCCAAGACGCACCAAAATTATACTTTCACTTATGTAAAAGGCACATTGCATGTAAGCAAGATTCCGGTGTACATCACTCCTAATCACATAAATATAACTTACGGCGACACTCTTCCCGCTGTTACGTTTGAGTATGACGGATTGTTGTCGGGAGACACGCTTTCTCCCGCGCCTTCGACTTATATCGTGGACTCGACGGGCAATCCGTATAACGGCAACGCGGGAATGTACTACATAAGGATACATGCTCAGACATATACAAACTATGTGCCTTCATACGGAGAAGCGCTGTTAAACGTTGCCCGCGCCAATGCCGTAATAACGGCGGCGGCCACTCAAGAGAAGGTATACGACGGAGCCACGCAGTATCCCGACGCTACGCTCAATCATAACGAATGCTCATTGACATTCTCGCAAGGGTACAGGAACGTGGGCACATATTCGGTAACTATTTCCAGCGCTCGGACTACCAATTATGAAGCCGCCTCAAAGACAGTTACATTTAAGATAACGCCGCGCCCCTTGACCGTAACCGCGAACAACATTACTAAGGTATACGGCGAATTCGATCCCATATTAACCTATACCTACCAAGGCTTGGTGCAAGGCGACATGATTACGGGCAGCCTTGTAAGGGACAGCGGAAACAATGTGGGAACATATACAATCAGAATAGGCTCTGTTCAGGCAAATAATAACTACGCTCTTACATTTGTGGAAGGCGTGTTTACCATAATAAGAAGGCCGATAACAATAACAGCTCATCCCCAAGAAAAAACATACGGCGAATTGGATCCGCAATTGACATATGGAATAACGCAGGGCGATATAGCGTTCGGCGATTATCTCAGCGGCGATTTGGTCAGAGAGCCCGGCGACGACGCGGGAACATATCAAATCGGTCAAGGCACATTGACTAACGCAAACAACTCCAATTATGACATTACATTTGAATCCGCCACATTTACAATCAGAAGAAGGAACATTATCATTACGGCCAATCCGACGCAAAAGATATACGGAGATCCCGAGCCTCCGTTGACATATTATATATCCCAAGGCGAGCTTGTGGGAAGCGATCAACTGCAAGGCAGCCTTGCCAGACAAATGGGCATAGACGTGGGAACCTACGCCATAACCCAAGGCACTTTGATCAACGATAGAAATCCTAACTACGACATCGTTTTCGTGCCCAGCTCCCTTGTAATTCACAAGCGGCCTTTGACGGTGAAAGCCAAGGATTTGACCATTCATTACGGCGATACTCCTCAATTTGAGATTGAATATATAAATATTGCGTACAATGACGCGTTTACCGATGAAGTCGTTACCGATTACAGGCTTTACGACGAAGTCGGCCTTTACACCATAAATGTTGTTCAAAGAGAATATGTAAATTATGAGCCCGAATATGTGGCGGGCGTTCTTACGGTTGAAAAACGGCCCATAACGGTAAAGGCGGACAATAAAGAAATTACATTCGGTCAAGCGCCTCCTCAATATACCATTACTTATATTAATACCGTCAATAACGACCAATTGACGGACATCGTGTCTTGCGCTTATTCGCAATACGGCGACGCGGGCGAATACGACATAACGGTCACTCCCAACGAGTACGCCAATTATGTTGCCACATATCAAAAAGGCGTATTGAAGGTCAAAAAGAAAGAGATAGTAATTACGCCCATAGATAAAGTTATAAATTACGGCGAGCAGCCCCCTCAATTGGAGGTTGAAATTACGGGGCTTATCGCAGGCTATGAGGTTACCGCGCAAGTTCAAACGGCTTATCGAAAAAATGATAACGCCGGCGAATACGATATTACGGTGATCAGTCAAGAGTATGTCAACTACGCCCCCGTTTACCGAACGGGCACGCTTACGGTTTTGAAGAAGGCCTTGACGGTAATAGCCGACGATAAGCACATAATATACGGTCAAGCGCCTCCTCAATATACTGTGTCATATATAGGATTGGCGGAAGGCGATTACCTTGAGGATACCGCGGTATGCGATTATCAAAGATATGACGATACCGGGGAATATGAAATAACGGTTGTGCAGCGCGAATATGAGAATTACCAGCCTACTTATGTGTCGGGAATGTTGACGGTAAGCCGCAGAGATCTCATAATAAGGGCGGACAATAAGACCATAACCTACGGAGACGCCCCGCCGCAACACACAATAACATATTCGGATTTGCAAAACAATGACAATCTCGAGGACACCATAATTTGTTCTTATCAAAGATATGACAACGCGGGCGAATACGCCATAATGATAGTCCGCAAAAGTTATAAGAACTATAATGCCACTTATGTCGACGGAGTATTGACGGTATTAAAGAAAGCAATTACCGTAAAAGCCGATGACAAAGAGATAATTTACGGCGACGATCTTCCTCAATTCACATTCCAATATACCGGCTTGGTCAATCAAGACACTCTCACGGACACCGCTACCACCGTCTACAACCGCTATGACGACACCGGAGAATACGCCATAAAGGTAACTCCCAGAGAATATGTCAATTATGCGGCAACTTACATTGACGGCGTGTTGAGAGTGCTTAAAAAAGACCTTGTTGTAAGAGCGGAAGACCAGTATATCAGATACGGCAGCGAAGTTCCCGAAATCACCTTTATCTTTGAAGGACTGGCAGGGCCCAAGACGCCCGTAATAGAAGCGTATACCACATATTACAAGAACGCCGACGTGGGAGCTTATCCCATAATTATAACCACAACCGAGTTGAGGAATTATGAAACTCAATTCATAAACGGAACAATCTATGTGGACAAATCGCCTTCGTTATTGATAGGCGACAGAGAGCAAATACATTATTATGACAGAACCGTAAAATATCTGGATGTGACGCTTAATCATGACGAAGCCGAGCTGGTGTTTACCCCCGCCAGAGGATATACGGAAATAGGCATATATTATATTACCGTAAGCGCTCCCGAAACCGAGAACTATATGGCGATATCAGAGGTGTTTACGCTGGTAATCAATAAGCGCAAGGTGTTTATTACCGCGCATGACCAAAGCAAGGTATACGGCGAAGCCGATCCTGAATTGACATACAGCTATGAAGGATTGTTTGAGGGAGATACCTTGTGGGGAGAATTGAGCAGAGCGCCCGGAGAAGGCGCGGGCAGCTATGACATAATTCAGCATACCTTGACGGCGAGCGAAAACTATGATTTGGTCTTCACCAAAGGAACGTTTGTCATAACGCCTCGGCCGCTTACAATAAAGACATATCCCGAAAGCAAGGTATACGGCGAAGCCGATCCCGTATTCAGATACGATATAATTGAGGGCAATCTCATAGGCGACGACGCGTTAAGCGGGGCTTTGTCCAGAGAGGCGGGCAAAGATGTGGGACAATACCCGATTAATTTGGGAACGCTGGGCAATCCTAATTACGCATTGACGCTGGTAAGCGATTATTTGACCATAACCCCCAGAACTCTGACGCTTTCGGCCCTTGCTTCCGGCAAGATATACGGCGAAGCCGATCCTGTTTTGAATTACGCAATAACAAATGGCAATTTGGTTTATGACGATGTGTTGGAAGACACTGCCTACAGGCAAGCGGGCGAAGACGTGGGCGAATATGTGATAAGCATCAATCAAGTCGAAAACAGAAACTATCTAATCACATATGAAGACAATATTTTCGTCATCAGCCGCAGACCGATTACCGTACAAGCGGACAGCAAGCAAAAGGTATACGGAGATGACGATGTGGCTCTTACCTATACCGTAATTGAAGGCAACCTTGTGTTTAACGACCAATTGACGGGCGAGCTTGTAAGAGAAGAAGGCCTGGACAAAGGCGTTTATGCCATATTGCAGGGCAGCGTAACCAATGACAATAACGGCAACTATGACATTACTTATATCGCTTCGACATATGAAATAACGGCAAGGCCCATAACCTTGCGCGCCAATGACGCGTCCAAGATTTACGGCGAAGCCGATCCCGAATTGAGTTATGAGCTTATTGAAGGCAGCTTGGCGTATTCCGACGCCATTTACGGAATACCCGCCAGAGAAGAAGGCGAGAACGCCAAGACCCATGTCATAGGCCGCGGCAGCTTAACTAACGACAATAACGAGAATTATGATATTACCTTTGTAAACGGCGTGTTTACCATTCATAAGCGTCCCATAACCGTTGAGGCCCAACCGTATACAAAGGTTTACGGCTACAACGAACCTTTGCTGGATTATGATATTATCGAAGGCAGTTTGGCGTTTGACGATGAACTTGTAGGCAGCCTTGACAGAGGAAGCAATTTGAATGTGGGCGAATATGAAATTACGCAAGGCACATTGACAAATGAAAACAACCCCAATTATGACATTACCTATATCAGCGCCATATTCACCATAGTGCCCAGAGCCATAACAATCACGGCCGATTATACCGTTAAGTCTTATGGCGACAACGATCCGATAATAACCTACAAAGTAACAACGGGCAGTCTTGCTTATTTGGATACGCTTGCGGGCTTGCTGACAAGAGAACCCGGGGAAGCAAGAGGCGAATATCAGATTTTGCAGGGCAGCGTGAACAGCGAAAACAATCCCAATTACAATATAAGCTTTGTGGGGAATGTGTTTAAGATAGTGGAAAGAGCCATAACTGTAAAGGCGATTTCGGTATCAAAGATTTACGGCGAAGCCGATCCCGAGCTTGGCTATGAGATAACCAAGGGCGGCACGGTGTTCGGCGAAACGCTTGTGGGAGAATTGGTAAGAGACGAGGGCGAAAATGTGGGCAGCTATACCATCAGAAGAGGAACATTGATAAATGAAAACAATCCCAACTATATCATAACCTTTGAGGAGAATGACTTTATCATAGAGAGAAGACCTCTTGTCATAACGCCCAACCAAGCAAGCAAGACATACGGCTATGGCGATCCCCCTTTGACCTACGAAATTACCGAAGGCAATTTGGTGTTCGGCGACAGCTTGGTGGGACAGCTTGCCAGAACGCAGGGAGAAAACGTGGGCTTGTACCTGATACTGCACGGAACGCTTAATAACGCGCACAATCCCAATTATGACATAATACTTGAGGAAGTTTATTTTGAAATAGAAAAAAGAGTGGTGGCGCTGATAGCCAATTCCCAAAGCAAGATATACGGCAATCCCGACCCTGTGTTTACTTACAGCGTGCTGGGCGGAGAGATTTTGGAAGGGGATGTTTTGGAAGGCAGCTTGTCCAGAGAAGCCGGCGAAAATGTGGGAGTATACGCCATTACCGCGGGCGACCTCAACGAGAGAAATCCCAATTATGAATTGGTGGTAATGAGCGGTAATTTGATAATCAATTCTCGCCCTATAACAATAAGGGCAAACGATATATCCTTCATGCACGGCAGTCAAACCGAAATAGAAATGAGCTATACGATATTGGGCAATCCTTTGCCTCAAGACGAAGAATTGATAGCGCAAAGGATAACCATAACCACGCCCGCCACTCCGTATTCCATAGTGGGCAAATATCCCATTGTGCTGCATCAGACGGGAGCTTTGAACAATTATCAAATAACCCTCGCCGACGGCATATTGGAGATAATTCCCGGCACCATAACCAATGTGTTCTTTGAGGACAAGAGCGTGCTGTATGACGGATATGAGCATGTGCTTGAAGCTACCGGCGACGTGGATAAGTACAATGTGCAATATATGTACAACAAGGGCGTCGAGGTAGGCATATACAACGCCATCGCGGTATTTACCAAAGAAAACTACAATGATTTGATTCTTACCGCGAAATTGATAATTATGACAAACACCATAACCACCTCCGAAATAAAACCCGAAGGCATAGTTACGATAGAAGAAGGAGTTAATCCTTATGTGGTGCCCGTAATCATGCAAAATCAAGACGCCGACACCCTGGCGCTTGCGCAATCCATTCTTTCTTCGGACGCCGACGAAAGAGAAATCATCAACAAGATAGTCAACATAAGCTTGTATGACAACGGGCAAGAGATTAACCTGCCCGGAGAAGCGCTAATTAAGCTCCTCATTCCCGAAAATGTGGATACTGTGGACGATTTAAGGCTTGTGCACCTTAACGGAGAAATTTACGATGTGCCGTTCACGATTGAAGGAGACTATATAGTATTCAAAGCAAGCGAGCTTGGCAATTACGCTTTGATTGTTACCACCAAAGAAAAGAGCAACGACTCCATTATCGCCACAGCGCTGTTCTATACCGGAGTGGGAGTATTGGGCTTGGCGGTGGTAGGATTCTTGATAACGGGATTCACCAAACGCAAAAAGCGCTACAACGCTCAAAAATATGTATAAGCATAAAATAATCGATAACATAATAAATCCCGCATAAGCAATGCGGGATTTATTTTTTCGCGGTTTTTTATTATTTCGCGTTTCGTTTACGGTTAGTTATTACTTTTGATTATTAATTAATGTTTTATTTATTACATTATATTTATCCATATTAATAACGCTTGTTCCGTTTCTGTGGAAGGACAATCATGCCGCCGCGTTATTCATTCTCGGCGGGCAATTGTTCTTTTATCCATTTGGCGTACAGCGTCAAAGGCTTTTTTGCCGAAGCGTCTATTTGGGTAATGGGATTGCCTTTGAATTTGGGATTGTCGTACCAGCCGCCGAAGACATAACCTTCTTTTATGGGCTCGGTCAATTCAATGTTGTCGCTTACCGCTGTGTAGTAAGAAGGATTTCTATTGCTTTTGCCGCCGTCCAATTGATAAGTAATATCGTATATTTGGGCCATTAAGTCGTCGGAGGCGTTTACGGTTTCGCAACCGCCCACATGTAAAAATTTCTTGTTATAAAAATCCTTAAGCTTTTCTGTGGGCAAAGCCGCCGACGGGGCGTATACCGAAGATTCCTCGCCGTCTGTGATATCCTTTACGGGAGCGGAGTAAATGGAACACAAATACCATTCTCTTACCGCGTTATGGCCGTCGGTTATAACGGAATATTGCGGACCTTGGAAGTTGGGATAAACTATTACATAGGAGGACAGCTTGATTAATTCGGGCACTAAAAATTCCATGCCCGCTTTAAGAAAGTTGGCTTCATATGTATAGTATTCCACGGCTATTCCTCTATGATTCATCGCTTTAAGACATTCAATCATGGTTTTGCCGGTATGGTTTTGATAAAGCGGTTTGCCGCTCCAGCGGATATTGATGTCGCGAGGCCCGATATATGTCATTTTGCCGTCGTCGCCAATCAATGATCCCGAAAAATAAGCGTCCAGCAAAGCGAATCTGTCGGGCAGCTGCTCGCGGGGAAGCTGTCCGTGGTCGGCCAGCTCGGTAAGTAAAAATATGGTCGCCGTGGCAAGCTGTCCGCCCATGGAATGAGCGGCCACTCTTATTTCTTTATTGCCCATGCTTGAAGGAAGCAGCTTCATGGCTCTTATGTATTCCGCCGCAAAATGCTCGGCAAGGCTGTATTCCGTTACGTCATTGGCGCTGTATGAGCCGTCGGCATGGCGATAGCGCACGCCTCTGCTGCCTTCGTTTGACCATATTTTTGCTTCGATAAGAGACGGATTTATTTCGGAAGCAAACCTGTTATAATGGTAGTTCGCCACATTCCAGCCCTCTCTTAACCATATGTAATTAAGATAAACATAATTGGCGTCTATGTCAAATTCTTCCGGGTTTGCAATCTTTGTGTTCAACCTGAATTTTTCCTGCTTCTCATAGCCGTCCAGCAAAACTCCGTGCACATTAATCAAAGTAGGCTTGTTCGGATTCACGAGGGCGGCTCCTTCTTCGGAATCGGCGGGAACTTGTATGATTGTTTTTGTTTCTTCGTCCCATTTAGTCCAAAACAAACCCATTTCGGCCATATCGGGATATGTTTCGGTGTCAAGATATACTTCTTTGGCGTAATCGATATAGCCTTTGTCGCTGCTTAAGCAGGCGTCAAATATTTCTTGCGTTCGGTTTTTTGTGAGATAAATAACCACAAAGCCGATAACGGTCAAGCAAACTGCGCAAATAAGTATCAAAGCTAAAATTAAATTGAACTTCTTTGAATTTTCCATAAAAACCTCTAATGTATAAGTAAATTGCAAGCTATAAACATGATACAAAAAATAAGCTTCTATGTCAATATATGAAGACAAACGGAAGGCAAGGAAAGGCCGCGCGCTTAAATAATTTGTTTTGGCAAAAATTTCTGTACTATAATTATATCTATGCTATAATTAATGTGAAGAAAATTATAAGGTAGCCATGAAAAACAAGGTTGTAATTTTATTAACCGCAATAGCGTTTTTGTTAACGGCGGCGCTTTTATTCGCTTGCAAAAGCGCAAGATATATCGTTTTTTTTGATTCCAACGGCGGCAGCAAAGTAAACGCCGTAACAACCGACGGCGCTTCCGTTATCGATTTGCCTGTTCCCGTAAAAGAAAACTATGCTTTTGAAGGCTGGTTTTACGATAACGGAATTTTCAAAAAACCGTTCACTTCTGATTCTTTGGTAAAAAATCCCATAAAAAGAAATTTGACCGTTTACGCCAAATGGGGAAAAGCGCCCACAAAAGGCTTGCGGTACGAATACGACGAAAAAGACAAAGCATATACGGTAATCGGACTAAGTGGAAGTTCGCAAGAATTGGTTATAGCGCACGAGTATAACGGCTTTCCGGTAACCAAAATCGCTTCTAACGCCTTTTTGGACAAAACCGAAATCGTCAGCGTAACCGTGCCCCATTCAATTGTGGAAATCGGCGAAGGAGCGTTTAAGGGCTGCTCGTCCATAAAAGAAATGTCTTTGCCGTTTGTGGGAAAAAACCGCGAGATTAAAAGCGATAAGGAAGCGGTCTTTGGGCATATATTCGGAAGAAGCGAAACCCTTTCGTTGATGCCGTACACTTTTACGCAGCAATACGCGTTTAATTCTTTTTCCTTTTATTATGTGCCGCTTTCCCTGCAGTATGTGGAAATAACCGACGCGCGCGCCTTAAGCCACGGCGCTTTCACTAACTTATCAAATATAATTAAGATTACTCTCAATGAGGGTTTGGAAGAAATAGCCGATTTTGCTTTTATGGGGTGCAGAAATTTGGGGAGCGTTTATTTGCCCCACACAGTCAAAAAAGTGGGAGCGGATGCTTTTGAAAGTTGCCCCAGAGTGAAAATATTTTGTCAAGCTTCAAGCATGCCTTCGGGTTGGGCGGTCACATGGAACGAGGACCATGCCCCCGTTTATTGGAATATAGACATAGACGATATTATTGAAAAAGACGATTTGCAATACTTGTTAACCGATGAAAATAAATTGAGCTTAATAAACTGCATAAGCGTTGCCGAAGAAGTTTCCGCCCCCTCAAAAGTATATGGTTTGGAAGTTGTCGCGGTCAAGCAAAACGCGTTTTTGAATAACGACAAAATATTGTCCTTGACCCTTCCCGACACCGTAAAGGAAATGGAAATGTTTGCCGTTAAGGATTGCCCCAAGCTTACAAGCTTGTCTTTGCCGTTTGCGGGCAAATCGGATAATTCAAGCGGCAATTTCGGATATATATTCGGGGCGAACAATCATTTAAGCAATAAAAGCTTTGTTCCTCAAAACATAAAAAAAGTGGAGATTAGGAAAGCTCAATTGAAAAGCTGCGCTTTTATGGATTGCTCTTATATCGAAGAAATTGTTTTGCCTTCGCAAATGGACGCCGTAGCGGACTCGGCGTTTATAAATTGCTCCAAGCTCCAAGCCATTGAGCTTCCCAAGGGCTTGACCAAAATAGGCGACAACGCTTTCGCCGGGTGCGTTTCTTTAACCGAATTGTCGCTGCCTTCTTCGGTAAATGAAATAGGCAAATATGCTTTCAGCGGCTGTGAAAAGCTGTCTTCCATAAATATCCCGCAGGGTATAACCGTAATAAAAGAATACGCTTTTAATAAATGCCAAAGCCTGCCGCAAATAAACCTGCCTTCCTCCGTCGTAAAAATAGAAAAGTACGCTTTCGCCGAATGCGCGGCCTTAAGCCAAGCGGATTTGCCGCAAAACCTTGCCGAAATAAAAGGATACGCTTTTTATAAATGTCAAAGCCTTTCCCAAGTATATATAGGCAATAAGGTCAGCTATATAGGCGAAAGGGCGTATGCGGAATGCGCTAACTTAACATTTGTTTATATCCCAAACAGCGTAATAGCCGTGGGGGTTCAAGCCTTTATGGAGTGCAAAAAGCTGACGATATATTGTCAAGCCCAATCAAAGCCGTCGGGCTTCTTGGAACAGTGGAATGGCGGACGGCCCGTTCATTACGGATATAATATTAACGAATAAATCCTTTTGTAAAGTTTTTTCTAATTTTGCTTTTTTCATCAATAAGTTACTTTATCAATAAGCATAATAAGAATATAATTGCCAAAGGCGTTATATATTATTAAAAATGAGTTTTTGGGAGTTAATGCTGGTGGCGGCGGCGCTTGCCGCGGACGCTTTCGCGGTATCGCTGGCAAACGGCGTTATTATTAAAGATGTAAAATTGCGCCACGCTTTGAAATTCGGAATATATTTCGGCTCTTTTCAATGCGGCATGACGCTTATGGGCTGGCTGGCGGGGCATTCCGTGGCGGGGTTTGTTTCCGCTTACGCGCCTTGGGTGGCTTTTATTCTGCTTACTTTCATTGGCTGCAATATGATTATTGAAGGCGCTAAACGCAAAAACGAGGTCAAGTTTTGTGGCAGCGAGCAAATTTTGGGATGGAAAAATATGACCATGCTTGCCGTTGCCACAAGCATTGACGCTTTGGCGGTGGGGGTGGGGCTGGCCGTTATAAAAATTTCCATAATAAGCGCCGCCGCCGCGATAGGGGCGTTTGCTTTCTCCTTATCCTTTATGG
Source organism: Clostridiales bacterium DTU072 (assembly GCA_001512685.1). Taxonomy (GTDB): domain Bacteria; phylum Bacillota; class Clostridia; order Christensenellales; family DTU072; genus DTU072. The sequence continues at coordinate 425 of LFSG01000054.1, read as the reverse complement.
GAACGCTTTTGGGCAACAAGTTAAATAAATTATTCAAAAAATACGCCGAAACGGCGGGCGGAATTATACTTATTATCATTGGATTGAAAATACTTATCAATAGTTTCGCCTAAGAAAACAATTCATTTTTAGCGCATTAAAGCTTATTTACAAAACGCCGCCGATAAGGTATTATAATATAGTTATGATAAAAGTTGTGTCGGTGGACAATATCAAAAAAAGCGACAAGCTGACCATTGAAAGCGGCGTAAGCGGAATCGAGCTTATGTCAAGGGCGGCCAAAGGCATTTGTGAGGCCGTAAAATGGCGGGGCAAAATCGCCATAGTCTGCGGAGGCGGCAATAACGGCGGAGACGGCTACGCGCTGGCGTTAATTCTTAAAAATAACGGCCATGACTGCGAGGTTTTTCAAGTAAGCACAAAGC